>NZ_JBEXNW010000024.1:0-144225 GCF_040611295.1 Streptomyces sp. NPDC002935 | reverse complement strand
GCCACCTACTGGTGCGAGGAGTTCCACATCGACGGCCTGCGCGTCGACGCCGTCGCCTCCATGCTCTACCTCGACTACTCCCGCGAACCCGGCCAATGGACGCCCAACGAGTACGGCGGCCGGGACAACCCCGACGCCGTCGCCTTCCTCCAGGAGATGAACGCCACCCTCTACCGCCGCAACCCCGGCATCGTCACCATGGCGGAGGAGTCGACCGCGTGGGACGGGGTCACGCGCCCGACCTCCGAGGGCGGGCTCGGCTTCGGGCTGAAGTGGAACATGGGCTGGATGCACGACTCGCTCGAGTACGTCCAGCACGAGCCGATCCACCGCAAGTACCACCACAACGAGATGACGTTCTCGATGATGTACGCGTACAGCGAGAACTACGTCCTGCCGATCTCCCACGACGAGGTCGTCCACGGCAAGCAGTCACTCGTCTCCAAGATGCCCGGCGACTGGTGGCAGCAACGCGCGAACCTCCGCGCCTACCTCGCCTTCATGTGGGCCCACCCCGGCAAACAACTCCTCTTCATGGGGCAGGAGTTCGCCCAAGGCGGCGAATGGAAGGAGGCCCACGGCCCCGACTGGTGGCTCCTCGACCCCGCCTACGACGCCGAACCCGACCACCGCGGGGTGCAGGACCTGGTCCGCGACCTCAACACCCTCTACCGCGCCGAAGCCGCCCTGTGGGAACGCGACACCGATCCTTCCGGCTTCACCTGGGTCGCCGGCGACGCCGCCGACGACAACGTCTTCGCGTTCCTGCGCCACGCCGCCGACGGCACCCCCCTGCTCGCCGTCTCCCACTTCTCCCCCGCCGTCCGCCACGGCTACCGCCTCGGCGTCCCCGAGGACTTCCCCGCCTGGCAGGAAGTCCTCAACACCGACGCCCTTCGCTACGGCGGCAGCGACGTCACCAACCCCGAGCCGGTGAAGGCCGAGGCGATCGGCATGCACGGCCGTCCGGCGAGCATCGAGCTGACACTGCCGCCGCTCGCGACGGTGTGGCTGCGGCCGGCCTGAGCCGACCGCAGCCACCCGGGGCAAGCCCGCCTCAGGGAGAGGCGGGCTTGCCCGCCGTGAAGAGCCACGTGTGGAAGAGGCCCGAGAGGTCCTTGCCGGACTCCCGCTCGGAGAGCTTGATGAACTGGGCCGTCGTGCCGTGCCCGTCGCGGTGGCCGGCGGCCCAGGAGCGCAGGACGCGGAAGAACACGGCGTCACCGACGGCCGTACGCAGCTTGTGCAGAGCCATGGCCCCGCGGGCGTAGACCGGTGTCTCGAAGATGTGCTCGCCGCTCCCGGGATCGGCGGGCGGGAACGCCCACAGGTCCTTGCCCGCGGGGGTGGCGTACAGCGTGTCGAAGGTCTGCTGCGCGCTCTTGCCGCCGTGCTGCTCGGTGTAGAGCCACTCGGCATACGTGGCGAAGCCCTCGTTGAGCCAGATGTCCTTCCACTTGGTCAGGGTGACGGAGTCACCGAACCACTGGTGGGCGCTCTCGTGGACGAGGGTGTCCAGGTCCGGCGCGGAGTCGTACACGGGCCGTGTCTGGGTCTCCAGGGCGTAGCCGACCTGCGGCGCCCGGTCGACGATGGCTCCGGCGGCCCGGAACGGGTAGGGACCGAAGAGCTTGCTCTCCCAGGCCAGGACGGACGGCAGCTTCTTCAGGACCGGGGCGGCGGCGGTCGCCTCGCGGGGGTCGACCGCGTTGTAGACCTTGAGGCCGTCGCGGGTGGTGTACTGCTCGACCTTGAACGTGCCGACGGTCGCCGTGGCGAGATAGGCCGCCATCGGCTCGGACTGCCGCCAGCGGAAGGTGGTCCGGCCTTGGGTGGTCTTCTGCCCGAGCAGGACACCGTTCGCGACGGCGGTCTTCCCCTTGGGGACGGTCAGCGTGAAGTCGTACGACGCCTTGTCCGTGGGGTGGCTGTTGGCGGGGAACCACGTCATCGCGCCCTGGGGTTCACCGGCCACGAACGCGCCGTCGTCCGTGGGGATCCACCCGTCGAGGGAACCGTCAGGGTCCGTGACCGGCTTGGGCGTACCGGAATAGGTGACGGTGACGCGGAACTCCTGGCCCTTGCGCAGAGCCTTGTGCGGGGTGACGACGAGTTCCTGGCCGTCGCGCCGGAAGGCCGCCTTGGCGTGCTCGACGGTGACTCCGGTGACCTTCAGCCCGTTGAGGTCGAGGTCGAAGCGGGTCAGGCGCTGGGTGGCCCGGGCGGTGATGACCGCCTTGCCGTCGAGGTGGCGGCTCTGCGGGTCGTAGCCGAGGGTCAGGTCGTAGTGGTGGACGTCGTAGCCGCCGTTGCCCGAGAGGGGGAAGTACGGGTCTCCCGCGCCTGCGGAGCCCACGGTACCGGCCGCCGTGGCCGGTCCGGCCGCGGTGAGCAGCGCGGCGAGGGCGACGGGGACGGCCGCGACAACGGCTTCGCGGCGAAGGACAGTTGTGCGTCGTGCGGCCTCTTGCGGGCGTGGTGTCACGTTCGCTCCTCCGATTCGACGGTGATCACTGGCGCACAGCCTATGAGCCCCTCCGCCCGCGAACCCCCACGATCAGGTCAAGTTGCACGCGTGGCGTGACGGACATGCGTGACGGTCCGGCAGCGGGGGCAACTTCGGTGGCGGCCCGAAGGACCCGGGCCGGCCGCGCGCGGCGGCAGGCCCGGGTCTCGTGCCCGGGCCCTCCTGTCGCTGTGTCAGGCCCGCTCCTGTCGCCGTGCCGGGCCCGTCCCAGCGCACGGAGCTGGCGCGCTCACACCCAGGGCGGCGGACCGTCGGGGATGAGCTGGTGGACGTCGAAGAGGACGGCGGACTCGACGCCGAGCGCGGCTCCGCCCATTCCGGCCGCCCAGGTGAGGAACGGTCGCGGTTCGAAGGCACCCTCGCCCAGGGCTTTGGTGTACTCGGCGTGCGCCTCCAGCGACGCGATGCCGCGTTCGAGGGGTTCGCCGGTGACGTCGACGCCGTGGGTGGGCTGTTCCGCTCCGGCGAAGCACACCATCCGGATGCCGTTCCAGGGCTCCAGACCTTCGTCGGCCAGTTCGGGGAAGATCCAGCGGTTGCCCGCGTCGCGTGCCGCGTCGAGGGTGGCCAGGCCCACCGCCCGGTGGTCCGCCTGGTTGGTGATGCCGCCGATCATCCGGACCGTGAACGCGCCGGACAACACGACGTCGGGACGGTGGCGGCGCATCGCGCGCACGATCTCACGGCGCAGCCCGAGCCCGTACTCGACGGCTCCGTCGCGGTGGTCGAGGAACTCGACCGTCTCGACGCCGACCTGCAGAGCGCCGGCCCGTTCCTCGGCCTCGCGCAGCGGTGCGGCCCGGTCCGGGCGCAGGCCGTCGATGCCGGCTTCCCCCCTGGTCGCCAGCAGATAACTCACGTGCTTGCCCTGGGCCGTCCACCGCGCGACGGCGCACGCGGTGCCGTACTCGATGTCGTCCGGATGAGCGGCCACGGCGAGACATCGCTCCCAGTCCTCGGCCAGCACGGCCAGGCCCGGACCGCCAGCGAAGCCTGCTTTGTCCTGTGTGGGATCCATGCCCCGCATGATGGCGCGTGGCGGGTCACGCGGGACAGAGGCGCGCTTTCCTCGGTCGTACGCCGGGGTTCCGCGCCCTCGTGTGCCCGGCGGGCCGGGCCGGGCGTGCGCACAGGGCCGGGCGGGCACCGGGCCGGGCGGGCGGGCGGCGCGCCCGTGCGGTCCACCCTTCTGGTCGAACACCGCGACAGCATGGTGAAGTCTGTCCGTACGTCCGATGATCCGCCGCCCGGCCGTCGCCGCCGGTCCCCTGCGTCGGCGCCGGTCGACGGCGTGTCAGGCCCCGCACGTCGCAGAGGAGATGCCCGTGACCACCACCTCGCCCACCTGGACCCAGGACCCCGTCAGGGTGGGGCTCGTCGGCGCGGGGCCCTGGGCGCGCGCCGTGCACGCCCGGGTACTCGCCGCCGGACCCGAGACGCGACTGACGTCGGTGTGGGCACGCAGGCCGGAGGCCGCACGTGAGACGGCGGCACCGCACGGTGCCGCCGTCGCCGCAACGTTCGAGGAACTGCTCGACGACTGCGAGGCGGTCGCCTTCTCGGTGCCGCCCGCCGTGCAGGCCGAACTCGCCCTGCGGGCCGCCGAGGCGGGCAAGGCCCTGCTCCTGGAGAAGCCGCTCGCGCTCGATCTGCCCTCGGCTCGGCGGCTCGTGGACGCCATCGACGCCTCTGGCGTCGTCTCCCAGCTCGTGCTGACGAACCGCTACCACCCGGCCACCCGGCAGTTCCTCGCCGAGGCGCGGGCGCTGGACGTCTCGGGCGCGCGCTCCTGCTGTCTCAGCGGCGCCTTCCTGGGCGGGCACTTCGCGACCCCGTGGCGTCTTGAGCACGGGGCGCTGCTGGACCTCGGGCCGCACCTTCTCGATCTGCTGGACGCGGCTCTGGGACCGATCGTCCGCGTGCGCGGCACCGGGGATCCGCGCCGCTGGGTCGAACTCACCTGCGAGCACGACAGTGGCACCGTGAGCCAGGCCTCCCTGTCGGGGTCCATCGACGTCGAGCACGGGATCACCCGCATCGAGCTGTTCGGCCCCCACCCCGAGCTGGTCTTCGACGGCGGCGCGCTCGACCACGAGGAGTCCTGGCCGGTGCTGCGCCGCGAGTTCGCCACGGCCGTCCGGTCGGGGCGGTCCGGAGAGCTCGACGCCCACCGCGGACTGCGTCTGCAGACCCTGATCGCCCAGGCGCTGGAAGGCTAGAGCCGCGGCCGGATCACCCACCAGCTTCGGAACACCCACACCCACACCCACGCCCACACCCCAGCGCGGCCGTTCAGGCGAAACGGGGGTCGGCGATGCGTGTGCGGCCGGTGGCGTGTCGACACAAAGGCTGTGAACCCGCCGAACCTGCCGCTGATCGCCCCCATGCTCGCGACCCCCGGAACGCTGCCACCGGCCGGGCAGGATCCTCGGTGGGCGTACGAGACGAAGCATGACGGCCAGCGAGCCGTGGTCTATCTGCCCGGGGACGGCAGCGTGCTGCTGCGGGCCCGCTCCGGCGAGGACATCACCGCCGCCTACCCGGAACTCCGGGCCCTGGGCGGCGTGCTCGGCACGACGGCCGCCGTCCTGGACGGCGAGGTGCTGGTCCTGGACGAACAGGGCCGGGGCGACTTCCAGCTGTTGCAGTCCCGGATGGGCCTCGCCCGGTCTCCGGGCAAGGCCGCCCGGCGCGCGGATCAGGCTCCCGTTCATCTCGTCCTGTTCGACGTGATGCGTCTGGGGAGCGACCTCATGGGCCTGCGGTACGCGAGGCGGCGGCAGGAACTGGAGAGTCTCGCCCTCGACGGCCCGTACTGGTCGACGCCGGCGGCACTCGTGGGGCACGGCGAGCAGGCCCTGCGGGCGACGCGGGAGAACGGGCTGGAGGGGCTGGTCTGCAAGCGCCTGGACTCCGTGTACGAGCCGGGCGTGCGCTCACGGTCGTGGATCAAGATCCGCAACATGAGGACCGCGGACGTCCTCGTCGGCGGCTGGGTCCCCGGGAAGGGCCGCCTGTCGGGACTGCCGGGCGCCGTGCTCGTGGGTCAGCGCGACGCCGGGCGTCTGCGCTATGTCGGGAGCGTGGGCACCGGCTGGAGCGAGGCCGAGCGCGCCGAACTCGCCCGGCTCCTGCTGGCCGCCGAGACCGGTCGCTGCCCCTTCGACAGCCTCCCGCGTGCGGCCGAGGCGCGCTGGGTGCTGCCCCGGCTGGTGGGCGAGGTGCGGTACAGCACCCGTACCCGGGCCGGACTGCTGCGCCAGCCTTCATGGCTGCGGCTGCGTCCCGACCTCGCTCCCGAGGACTCGGCGGCGGATCTCCCGTAGGCGTACGAGGGGTCCGGCCTCGCGCTGCGATGCGAAGGCGCCGGTCTCCTGTGCGCCTTGCCTGCAACATGCGAAAGAGCCGGCCGCTGTCGGCGGTCGGCTCCGTCACGTCCCGGTCAGGTTCTGCCGGGTCCGCCGCTGCCGAAGGACCCGCTGGATCCCGGTTGCCAGCGCTTGCGATGCTGGTCATCCGCATGTTTGGTACTCGCGGAGTGCATGTTGTACGGCATCAGCCGCTCGCTCTCGTCCGCGGCGTGCGGAACCTCGTCGGGTTCTCGCATCTCCCGCTCCTCGTGCACCGCCCCGGTCGTGGGCAGCCTCGGCTGCTCTTCGGGAGTGGGCGGGCGCGATTCGAGGTTCCGTACCCTGATGCCCATCCGGACGGCCCAGACGAGCGCACCAGCGATGACGAGGCCGCCGATGAAGGCGGCGCCCGCGTTCAGTGTCGAACTTGCTGCGATCAGATCATGGCTCGCGGTGTACATGGTGTTCGCGTACCCCCAATACCAGGGGAAATCTGCGTACTAGTCCGTCAGCGACGGCCACACCATTGTATTCCGGATCATTCCGGACGGTGCGCCACGGCCCCGAACATCGTCACGGACATGTGCAGGCCGCCCTGCCGCGCCGCCTCCGTGAGCTCCTCGTACAGGCGGTCGCGCTGCGGCTCGCCGATGAGTCCGCGGCGCAGCGCCGAGTCGCCCAGCATGCGGATGAGCGGCCAGGCGACCGACTTGTGATCCTGGAGCAGAGCCTGCGATCCGCGGTCGTCGATCACCAGGCCGGCGGCCGTCAGCCGTCCCACCAGCTTGCGTCCGGAGTACGGGTCGGCGGCCGCGGACAGCGCGCCGGTGGTGAGCGCGGCGATCGTCTCGGGGTCGCCGGGGTGCAGGATCGTGGTCGCCCAGTCGGTGTCCAGCAGGGCGACGCGCCCGCCGGGGCGCAGCACGCGCGCTATCTCGAAGACGGCCTTCTCCGGTTCGACGAGGTGCTGGAGCACCCGTTCGCACCACACCACGTCGACCGTGGAGTCGGGCAGCGGCAGCGCGAGGGCGTCGCCGTCCGCGAAGCGGGCGTGGCTGCTCTCCTCGGTCCCCCGCTGTTCTGCGACAGCGCGCAGGCCGGGGTTCGGTTCGATGCCGAGCACCCTGCCCCGGGAACCCACGGCCGCCGCGAGACGCCGTGTCTGAGAGCCGGTGCCGGCGCCGATGTCGAGCGCCCGCTCTCCGAGCCGCACGGCCAGGGCTGCGTGCGCCCAGGAACGCAGCCGCTGTACGCCGTCGTTGACGTCCTGCGCATCCAGGGCCCCCACCAGCCGGGTGGTGCTGTCCGCGCTGATGTTCGGCGCGTGAAAATCCGAGGTAGGTCGCGTGTCCCCCATGGCGGCCACTCTAGAACCACCATGGTCGATTCCGTATTCAGATTGTGTAACGCCTCAGGGCCGGTGTGGCAAAGGCGAGTCCCAGCACCGCCAAGATCACCAGCAGGCCGCCGCCGGCGACCGCGGCGGGCGCCCCGAACGCGGAGCCCGCCGTTCCGTGCAGGACGTCGGCGACGCGCGGGCCGCCCACGACGACCACCGTGAAGACGCCCTGGAGGCGCCCGCGCATCTCGTCGGTGGCGGCGGACAACAGGATCGCGCCGCGGAAGACCATGGAGACCATGTCGGCGACCCCGGCCACGGCCAGGAAGGTCACGGCCACCCACAGGCTGCCGCTGAAACCGAACCCGGTGATGGCCGCGCCCCAGGCCGCGACGGAGACGATGACCATCAGACCGTGCCGGCGGGCGCGCGAGAAGGTGCCCGACAGCAGTCCGCCGAGGACCGCGCCGATGGGAATGGCGGCGAACAGCAGTCCGAGGGCCAGCTCTTCGCCGTACGGGGCGTACGTCTCGGCCGCGAGCTGCGGGAACAGGGCGCGCGGCATGCCGAGCACCATCGCGATGATGTCGGCGACGAAGGACAGCAACAGCACCTTGTGCAGGGCGATGTAGCGGAAGCCGGCCACCACCTCGCGCAGGCCCGCCCGCTGGGAGGCCGCTTCGGTGAGGGGCGGCAGCGCGGGGAGCCGCAGGACCGCCCACACGGTGACGCACAGGGCGAGCGCGTCGATCAGATACAGCTCGGGCAGCCCGATGACGGGGATGAGCGCGCCGGCGAGCATCGGCCCGGCCACCGAGCCGGTCTGCATGACGGTCGCGCCGAGCGCGTTGGCGGCCGCCAGTTCGTCCGCCGGGACGAGCCGGGCGATGGACGCGCTGCGGGCCGGGGAGTTGAGGCCGAAGAACGCCTGTTGGAGGGCGAGCAGCACCATCAGGACGAGCACCGACTCCCGTCCGGTGACGGCCTGGACCCAGAAGAGCAGCGAGGTGACGGCTATGCCGGTGTTGGTGACCAGGAGCAGTTTGCGGCGGTCCATGCTGTCGGCGATCGCGCCGCCCCAGAGGGCGAAGACCACCAGGGGCAGCAGGCCGGCGAGACTCGCGTAGCCGACCCAGGCCGAGGAGCCCGTGATGTCGTAGATCTGCTTGGGCACGGCGACGGCGGTGAGCTGGCTGCCCACGGCCGTGACGGCGGTCGACGACCACAGCCTGCGGTAGGCGGGGCGGCGCAGCGGCCGGGTGTCCATGGCCCAGCGGCGCCACCCGGAGCGGCCGGGCGGGATGGCTTCCGCGCTCCCGTCGGGCGCCGCGGCGCCGCTGTCCGTGCTGCTCTCGCTCGTGTCCACGCTCACCCTGGTTGCTCGATACATCTTTCGATTCAGGGATCACTATGGCCGAGCGTGAGCGGCTCGCGTCCCCCGGGGGACCGTATCGGTGCGCCGGGCGTCCCGCGCCGAGCGATCGAGGGCCTGACCTACGAACGGTGCGCGACGGCGTACGGCGGTCACGCGCCCGCGATCAGCGCGGCTCCCATCGCGATCATCGTCGTGGCGACCAGGGCGTCCAGCACACGCCAGGACGCGGGCCTGGCCAGGAAACGGCTGAGCAGCCGGGCACCGAACCCGAGGGCCGCGAACCAGCACAGGCTGGCGAGGGCCGCGCCCAGCCCGAACGTCCAGCGCAGCGATCCGCGGTCGGCCGCGAGCGAGCCGAGCAGGAACACGGTGTCGAGGTAGACGTGCGGGTTGAGCCACGTCAGGGCGAGGCAGGTGAGGACGGCACGGCGCCAGGAGCCCGGGGACGCGGTCGCCGCCCGGAGGGCCGAGGGCCTCAGCACCCGCCGGGCGGCAAGGACTCCGTAGACGACGAGGAAGCAGCCGCCGATCAGGCCGACCGCGGTGAGCGCGGCGGGCCAGGCCACCACCACGGCGCCGACCCCGCCGACCCCGAGCGCGATGAGTGCCGCGTCGGACAGGGCGCAGATGCCCACCACGGCGAGGACCGCGTCCCGACGGATGCCCTGGCGCAGGACGAAGGCGTTCTGGGCGCCGATGGCGACGATGAGGGAGAGGCCGGTGCCGAATCCGGCGACCGCGGTGGTGAGGACGTCTGTCACGTCGTCGACGCTAGAAGGCGGATCGTCAGGAGTACAGCTAAAGATTCTTACGTATCGTTAGCGTTCGTGATGGCGGAACTTCCCCTCGATCAGGTGCGCACCCTGTTGGCGGTGGTCGACGAGGGCACCTTCGACGCGGCGGCCACGGCGCTCCATGTGACGCCGTCGGCGGTGAGCCAGCGGGTCAAGTCACTCGAACAGCGCACCGGCCGGGTCCTGCTGATGCGGACGAAGCCGGTGCGGCCGACCGAGTCCGGCGAGATCGTGGTGCGTTTCGCGCGCCGGCTCGCCCGGCTGGAGCGCGACGCGCACGCCGAGCTCGGCATGTCCGGGGCCGGGGAGCCCACCCGGCTGTCGATCGCGGTGAACGCCGACTCGCTGGCGACCTGGTTCCTGCCGGCGCTCGCCCGCGTGCCGCGGGAACTCCGGCTCTGTTTCGAACTGCGCCGCGAGGACGAGGACCACACGGCCGCCCTGCTGCGCGAGGGAGCGGTCATGGCGGCGGTGACCTCGTCGCCCGACCCCGTGGCCGGTTGCTCCGTCCGCGCCCTGGGGCGGATGCGCTACCTGCCGGTGGCGAGCCCCCGATACGCCGAACAGTGGCTCGGCACCACGACCGGCGCACCCCTCAGCGAGGTGATCGGCTCCGCCCCGGTGGTGGCCTTCGACCGGAACGACGACTTCCAGGACGACTTCGTCCGCTCCCTCGCGGGCGGCCCCGGAGCCAGTGCGCTGCGCCACTTCGTCCCCACCTCGGAGGGATTCGTCGATGCCGTCCTGGCCGGAATGGGCTGGGGGATGGTGCCCGAGGTCCAGGCCGAACCGCTGCTGCGCACCGGAACGTTGATCCACCTCGTCCCGGGCCGGGGCGTCGACGTGCCGCTCTTCTGGCAGCAGTGGAAGCTCGACTTCCCCGCGCTCGGCGCGACGGCCGAGGCTGTGGCGGCCGTCGCCGCCGAGACACTCGTACACGGACCGGCTTCCTGAATCACTCGCTTCCCGGCAGCTCCTGAACCACGCCCGGCCCGGTATCTTCACGCTGGGCACATCCGGGCGCGGCCGGGAAGAATGGCCTCACGTCCTGGTGCCGCGGAGGACGTCGAGGTGCGGTCAGCGACCTGAGAGGCGCATTCTTGCTGTGTTACCCCCCTGGCGGCGGGCGGACGAGGGCAGATCGATGACAGGGAGCGCCGAGCGTGAGGACCAGGCGCTGGACAGCCTGGCCGCCCTGCTCAGTGACGCGGTGACGGACGCGATCCGCGCCGCCCGCGGCTTCGCGGGAGGCGTCTACCTGCGCTCCGGCACCCCCGGCCTGCTGCGTCTCGCGGTACTCGCGGGGCTGCCGGGCCCCCTCTTCCGCCCCTGGTGGCGTATGCACGTGGACCGGCCGTTTCCGGTCGCGGACGCCCATCGCCTCGGGGTGGAGGTGCTCCTCGCCGATCCGGCGGAAACGATGCGCCGCTATCCGCAGCTCGCGGCGGGGCTGCCGTTCCAGTTCGGTTCCCTCTACGTGCCGGTCGTGGGCGACTCGACCCCGTACGGCGTCCTCACGGTGCTGCGCCCGCCCGCCTCGGACGCCACCGAGGTCCTGCCGGACCGCGACCGGATGACCGCGGTGGCGGAGGAGCTCGGAGCCGCACTGGCGGCGCTGAACAAGAACGGGTCCCCGGTCCTGTGGGACGGGGAACCGCTGGGAACGCGGCCGCCGGCCGACGGCCCGTCCACCCGCTGCGTCGGGGGCTTCACCTGGGACCCCGGCGACAACACGCTGATCGCGGACGACGCGCTGTGGGCGCTGCTCGGGATCCCTCAGCAGGACTTCGCGGGGACGCCCGAGGCATTCGCGGACGCGCTGGCCCACGACGAACCCCGGCTGCTGCTGGCCGCCCTCCGCGAGACCGCCGCCGGCCGGCCGCCGCCCCATCCGCTGCCGGTGCGCACCGGCGGAGGCGGACTGCGGCTCCTTGAGCTGTGGACCTCGGGCGAAGCGGGCGTCCCGCCGTACCGCGTCAGCGGCGCGCTCGTCGACCCGGGACCGGGACCGGCGGCGGACGGAGCGGCCGACCAGCTCCCGGAAGGCGTCTTCGCGATCGACCGGCTCGGACTGATCACCTACGCCAACCCACGCGCCGCCATTCTGCTCGGCCACCCGCGCGCCGAGCTGCTGGGACGGCTGCTGTGGGACATGGTGCCGTGGATGGACCGCCCCGCGTACGAGGATCATCTGCGCAGTGCGCTGCTCTCGCCGGACCCGGTGCACTTCCGGGCCCGGAGCCCGCTGGGCAGCGGCGTGGAGACGTCTCCGGGCCACCCGACGGGAACCTGGCTGAGCGTCTCCGTCTATCCCGGCCCCGGTGGTGTGACCTGCAAGATCGTGCCGCTGGGACAGGCCACGGAGGCCACCGAGGAAGCTCCGTTCGAAGCGGAGGCGGCACAGGCCGTACGGGCCGACCTCGACGCGCCCGATACCGGTGTCATGACCACGGCGCCGCAGTACCGGCCCATCGTCCTCGCGATAGCGCTGACCGAGGCCGTGACCGCCCGGCAGGTGTCCGAGGTCGTGATGCGCGAGCTGCTGCCGGCGTTCGGCAGCCGCCGCCTCGCCATCTATCTGGTCCAGGATCGCCGGCTCTACCTGGCCTGGGAGACCGGCTTCCCGCAGGGATTCCTCGCTCCCTTCGACGGCGTGGGCCTGGACGCCAAACTGCCCGGGGTCGAGGCCCTCACCAGCGGCCGGCCGCTCTTCTTCGAGTCGATGGCACAACTGGCCGCCGCCTATCCCGGCATCGCCCTGGACGCCACGGTCGGGGCCCGGGCCTTTCTGCCGCTGATCGCCTCCGGACGCCCGGTCGGCTCCTGCATCCTCGGGTTCGACCGGCCCCGCACGTTCAGCACCGAGGAGCGTACGGTCCTCACCGCGCTCGCCGGCCTGATCGCGCAGTCCCTGGAGCGGGCGCGGCGCTACGACAACGAGTCGGCGCTCGCCCGCGGGCTCCAGGAGGCCCTGCTCCCGCACCGTCTGTCGGCGCACCCTCTGGTGCAGACGGCCGGCCGGTATCTGCCCGGCACCGTCGGCATGGACGTGGGCGGCGACTGGTACGACGTCGTCGAGGCCGGCGACGGGCTCGCCCTCGTCATCGGCGACGTACAGGGACATGGTGTCCAGGCCGCGGCCACCATGGGTCAACTGCGCAGCGCGGTCCGGGCGTTCGCCCTCGGGGACCACTCTCCGGACGAGGTGATGAGCGGCACCAACAGGCTGCTCATCGACCTCGACCCGGGCCAGTTCGCGAGTTGCTGCTATGTCCGGCTGAACCCGCTCACCGGTGTCGCCCGAGCCGCGCGGGCCGGGCATCCACAGCCGCTGCTGCGCCATCCGGACGGCCGCACCGAGGTCCTGGACCTGCCCGGCGGCGTGGTGCTCGGCGTGGATCCGCAGGCCGACTACCCCGTGACGGAACTGATGCTGGAGCCCGAGGCCGTGCTGGCCCTCTACACGGACGGCCTGGTGGAGCGGCCCGGGACGGACATCGACGAGGGCGTCGAGACCCTTCGCGCGACCCTGGCCCGGGCGGGCCCCCCGCAGCACTTCAGGCCGGGCGGCCCCTCCTTGTCCCGCGCCGCCGATCTGCTCACCGCAGAGGCCCGGCGGGCCAACGAGCGCCCCGACGACATCGCCCTGCTGCTCACCACCCGCCGGACGCCCGGGGGCGGCGCACGCCCCTAGGCGGTGCCGATCGGATGGGGCGGTGCCGATCGGATCGCCCCGGCACCCCCGGCCCCCTCAGCGCCCCCGGCACCCCGGTTCAAGGGACCTCAGTGGGCCGCGTCCAGACGCGCCCGCTGGTCCGGGTTCAGTTCCAGGTCCACCGCCGCCAGGTTCTCCTCCAGCTGGGCCACCGAGGACGCGCCGGCCAGCGGGATCACCGGCAGCGCGCCGCCGATCTGCCAGGCGAGCACGACCTGGTTGAGGGTCGCCCCCGTCTCCTTCGCCACTTCCTGGAGCACGGTGAACCGGGCGGCGTTCCCCGGGTGGTCGTAGTCGGCCGGCAGCGGCCTGTCCGGCCGTCCGTACCCGCCGCCCAGCAGCGGCGAGTAGGCGACCAGGGTCAGGCCCGGCTCGGCCCCCAGGTAGCTCACGAGTTCCCCGGTCGCCGCGCCGAGACCGCCCTCGGGGAAGAGGCCGCTCGGTATGTCGGAGCGGGGGCGCAGCAGACTGTGGTGGTACTGGAGGACCTCGTAGCCGGGCAGTCCGGCCGCGGCGGCGAGGGCGCGGGCCCGCTCCACGCGCCAGACGGCGTGGTTGCTCACGCCGAGCAGTGCGACGGCGCCCTCCGCGACGAGCTCGGCGAACGCGCCGACGGTCTCAGCCGGCTCGACCACACGGTCCTCGATGTGCGCGTACAGAAGATCGATCCGCTCCACACCCAGACGTTCCCGGCTTCGCTCGGACGCCTCACGGATCACCTCGGCGGACAGCCCCTCGGGGTTGTCCACGTAGCTGGTCCCGGGGGCCAGCGGACGTGCGCCGAGCTTGGTCGCGAGGACGATCTCGTCGCCGACGCCCCGGCTGCGTCGCCAGCGTCCGAGCAGTTCCTCGCTCTGGCCGCCCTGGCCGCCGTCGGTCCAGAAGGCGTAGTTGTCGGACGTGTCGATGAAGTTGCCCCCGGCCTCGACATAGCGGTCGAGTACGGCGAAGGAGGTCTTCTCGTCGGTCCGTGAACCGAACAGCATCGCGCCGAGCGCGAGCACGCTCACCTCACGGCGGGTCCTCGGGTCCGTGCCGATCGTGCGGTACCGCATGGTGTCCCTCCCGTTCGGGCCCGAAGTCCTCGGGCCCGAACGGGAGTCTGGAACTTGAAGTGCTCTTCAAGTCAAGCCTTCTTGAAGGGGCCCTCCAAGGCGGCCCACTGCAACAGCATGATGGTCTTGGCGTCGGCGATCTCCCCCGTGCGGATCATCGCCAGGGCGTCACGGAAGGGCAGCTCGACGGTCTCGATGTCCTCGCCCTCCTCGTCCAGTCCGCCGCCCTCGTGGGTGCGGGTGGACGGACCGTAGGAAGCGGCGTAGAAGCTCACCCGCTCGGTGACCGAACCCGGACTCATGTAGACGTCGAAGACGTGCTGGACCGCGCCGACGGTGTGCCCGGTCTCCTCGATGACCTCCCGTCGCACGGCGACCTCGGGGTGCTCGTCCGCCTCGTCGAGGAGGCCGCCCGGTGTCTCGACCAGCATGCCGTCCGGGTGTCCGTTGACGTACGCGGGGTAGCGGAACTGCCTGGTCAGCAGGACGGTTTCGCGCTCTGCGTCGTACAGCAGGAGGGTCGCTCCGTTGCCGCGGTCGTGGGTCTCGCGCTCCTGGGTGCTCCAGGTTCCGTCGGCGAGCCGGAGGTCGAAGGTGGTGGTGCGTTCCACGTACCAGTGGCAGGAAAGGAGTTGTACGTCGCGGATCTTGACCCGGGGGTTGCCGGTCAGGTCACGGCCCACCCGGTCGAGTCCGGTGCGGCCCCGGCGGTCGGGGGTGTCGATGCCTGCGGTCATCGCGCGCCGGCCCGGCGGGAGCGGGAGATGTCGTTCATGAGCACTGTCTACCATCCCGAGACCAAGATCCCGGTCACAGCGGGGCTTCGCCCGTTTAGGCTCACGGCATGGAACAGACGGAGATCATCCTGCGCGCCATCGGCGTGCTCACCGAGACCAACGCGATGGTGCGCAGGATCGCCCAGGACGAGGAGGCCGGGGTCGAGTCGGCCGAGAACAATCTGGGCACGCTCGTCACCGAGGTCTTCCCGCGTGTCGAGGTGCCCGGCGACGCCGGTCCGGCGGAGGCCGGGCAGGCGGTCGCGGACGCCTATCTGCCCGCCGCCATCTCGCTGGTGGGCGCCTTCGCGTTCCTCTTCTCCGAACTCGCCGACCTGCACGACTCCGGGCGGACCGACGTCAAGACGGCCGATCTGCTCCAGGATCTCGCCCTGCGGATGTCCCGGGCCGACAACGCGTAGCCACCGCGTCCGGCCCGGGACACCTCACGTCACCGCTTCTGTTCGACGCGTACCCAGTCGATCTCGGCCTGCACTCCCCCGGCCGCCACCCGGTCGACGCTCAACTGCGGCAGGCCCCAGTAAGGCGTGGTGACCTTGTTCCAGCCCGCCGGATAGGCGCCGCCGAGGGCGAGGTTGAGGATGACGTACTGGTTGTGGCCGAAGACCCACTGGCCCCGGGTGGACTCCAGCTTGTTGCGGGTCGTCTCCTGGACCAGGGTGTCGTCGACGTAGAAGCGCATGGCCGTCGGGGTCCAGTCCACGGCGTACGTGTGCCACTGGTCGGCGCGGCCCCCGGCGGGGTAGGTCTGGCGGGCGCCGATGTTGCCGTCGGCCGAGTAGCCGGGGCCGTGCAGTGCGGTGCTGGTCCAGTCCGGGTAGCCGATGTTCTCCATGATGTCGGTCTCGCCGGACGCCGGCCAGGACACCGAGGGGTCGTCGACGTTGCTGCCGAGCAGCCAGAAGGCGGGCCAGAAGCCGTCCCCGACCGGCAGTTTCATCCGGGCGCTGACCCGGCCGTACGTGAAGTCGAAGTGGGTGTTGGTGTCCACGCGGCCCGAGGTGAAGTCGTAGGTGCCGCCGCCCGCCTGGGTGCAGCCCTTGCAGTACTTGGCCTTCAGGACGAGGCTGCCGTTCTGGGTGCTGATGCTGTCGGTGGAGTCGACGTACGCCTGGGACTCGCCGTTGACCGGTCCCATCTCCGAACCGGTCCTGACGACACGCCACTTGGATCGGTCGAGACCCGCGCCGGTGAAGTCGTCGAAGAACGCCGTCTGGTAGGTCCCTTGCTGCTCGCCGGGCAGTGCCGGGTACGCAGCGGCGGCGCTGCCTCCCGTACCCCAGACCTGGAACTCGTAGAGCGAGTAACCGAATTGGGCCGTCGCCGGCGCCGGATTGTAGAAGGAGCGGCGTTCCTTGCCGAGCATCCGCACATAGCGTCCGGTCGTCGGCTGCGGCAGCGTGACGGAGTCGTGGCGGCCCGCCGCGTCGCCCGGGGACTTGATGTCGGCGCGGCGGGCGGCGACCTCGGCCGCGGACGGCCGGTAGACGGTGCGCCAGGTCCTGTTGTCGTCGGAGACCTGGACTTCGTAGTCGACGGCGTACGCCGCCTCCCAGTACAGGTCGACGGTGTCGATGGCCGAGGTCGCGCCGAGGTCGACGGAGATCCAGCGGTCGGCGTTCCAGTCGCTTGACCAACGGGTCGCGTCGCCCTTGAGACCGGCGGGCCAGCCGCCGTCGGTGGCGAAGGCGGGTGAATTGCCCGCGTGCTGGTACAGGTTGGAGTAGGCGGGGTGGTTCAGGGCGAGGTTGGAGCGGGTGGCCGACGCCGGGGCCGGTGCGCCGCCGTAGACCTTGAAGGAGTACAGCGAGTAGCCGTACGGCGTGGCCCGTTCGACACCTCGCATGCGGACGTACCGGCCGGTGACCTCCTGCGGATAGGTGTGGGCGGTCACCGAGCCTCCGGAGCCGGCGGTCTCGGTGTAGAACGGCGTCCAGTCGGTCCCGTTCCTGGACACCTCCAGGACGTAGCGCTTGCCGTAGGCGGCCTCCCAGTCCAGGACGACGCGGTCGACGCGCAGGACGGCGCCGAGGTCGAGGCGGATCCAGGCGTCGTCGGCGAACTGGCTCGACCAGCGGGTCGTGGCGTTCCCGTCGAAGGCGAAGCCCGGGGTGGTGCCGCCGTTCTCGCTGCCCGAGGCGGTAACGCCGGCGGGGTTCGCGGCGTAGGCGGCCGCGGCGCGGTCGGTGTCCCAGCCGGCGTCGGCGGCCACGGCGGTGGAGCCGGGTGCGGGGTCCGCCGACGCCGCGCCCGCCGAGAGCAGCGACACGGCGGAGAGGGTGGCGAGGGCGGTCATCAGCGTGCGGTGGGTGCGGGATGGCATGCGGCTCTCCTGAGAGGAGTGGGGGGTGCCGGTCCGTGCTGATGTGCGGGTGTGTACGGCGGCACGCGAGGCCCGTCAGTGTGCGAGGTGGTGCGCGGTGCGCGTAATGGGGTGCGCGGAGTGCACGGTGCACAGGGTGCGAGCTGCTCGGGGTGCGGTCATGGCGCCGGGGTCGGCCGGCGGGCGATCAGGTGCCCGGGAAGCACGGCGGGGCCGGTCGGGTACTCACAACTGCCTTCCGGCGCGAGGAGATCCCGGCTCCGCGCGGCGACCCCGGAATCGGTACCGGAAACGGCTCGGGCGCTGGGCGGGGAGTCAACCCGAGTGTCATGGAGCCGTCAATACTTCACGTCAGGATTGCTCGTGACGGACTTCGGAACCGGGCATGCCTTCGGGACTTGAACGCGACCGGCGGTGAGCCGGCCGCGTTCCGACGGGTCCTCAGGAGTGCGGAACCACCGCCACCGGGCAGGGCGCGTGGTGCATGACCGCGTGGGCCACCGAACCGATCCGCACACCCACCGCGGAGCGCTCGGCCCGGCGCCCGACGACCATCAGCTGGGCCCGGTCGGAGAGTGACAGCAGCACCTGGCCCGCGCTGCCCATCTCGACGTGCTCGAGGACAGGCACCTCGGGAAAGCGTTCGCGCCACGGCAGGAGCGCGTCGGCCAGCGCCTTCTTCTCGTACGGCTCCAGGCCGCCGGCCTCGTCGAGCAGCTTCAGGGAGCCGGGGCTGTAGGCGAACACCGGCGGCAGACTCCAGGCCCGTACGGCCCGCACCGTCGCGCCACGCGCCGCCGCGGTCTCGAACGCGAACCGGAGACCGGCCGCGCCGTCCTCCGGACCGCCCTGCTGGCCCACGACGATCTCCCGGCCTCCCGCCTCCGCTTCGGGCCGGTCCTCCGAGCGCACCAGTACGACCGGACAGGCCGCCTCGGAGATCACCCGCTGTCCGACGGAACCGAGCAGGAAGCCGACGAACGCGCCGTATCCGCGCGACCCGAGGACCAGTGTCCCCGTCTCTGCCGCGACGGCCAGCAATGCCTCGACCGCGTCTCCGTCGACCACGTCGGCCGTCACCGGCAGATCGGCGTGCCGGTCGGTGACCGAGCGGGCAGCGTCCTCGAGCATGCCGTGGGCCCAGCGTTCCTGGTCCTCCCGGTCACCACCGCCGACCATGTCGTGCGGCGGCCAGTGCCAGGCGTACACCACCCGCAGGGGCACCCCCCGGCGGACCGCCTCCCGGCCCGCCCAGGCCAATGCCGCCCTGCTCTCGGGTGATCCGTCCACGCCCACGGTGATCGGGTGGGTCATGCGCCTGCCTTCCGTCGCCGGCCCGCTGTCCGGCCGGGTACTCGTCCATCCTGACCGGTCCAGTGTCCGTCACCGGCACCGGTGAACCCGCGTCCGGGCTGCGGCACCCGGTACGGGACGGCACGCGGAACGCCCACGCCACGACGCCGAGCAGCGCGGTCCGACCGCTTGAGGCCGTGCCGAACGGGCGGCAGCTCGCCTACGCCGACGCGCGGACCACGAGTTCCGGGTCGAAGATCAACGACGTGGGCTCGGTGCGGACGCCCCGGATGTGCTCGTCGAGAAGAGAGGCCATGGCCGCGGCCATCTCCTCCACCGGCTGCCGCACCGTCGTCAGGGGAGGCCGGCACGTCACCGCCACGCTGGAGTCGTCGAAGCCGACCACCGCGACGTCGTCCGGCACATGTCTGCCCCGTTCCCGCAGCACCTGGCACACGCCCTGGGCCATCAGGTCGTTGGCGGCGAACACCCCGTCCACGTCGGGGTGTTCGGACAGCAGCCCGGACATGGCCGCCATCCCGCTGTCCAGCGTGAACCCGCCCTCGGCGACGGGGACGTACGGATGTCCCCTGCGGGCCATCGTGTCGCGGAACCCGGCCAGCCGGTCCTGGCTCGCGGCCACGCCGAGCGGCCCGGTCACGGTGACGATCCGTCGGCACCCCCGGTTCAGCAGGTGCTCGGCCGCCAGCCGCGCCCCGTCACGGTGGGCGAGATCGACGTAGCTGAGCGGGACGGGGCGCGAGGGCCGGGCGAAGAGGACGGCGGGCAGACCGGCGTCCGCGAGCAGCGCGGGCAGTGGATCGTCCGCGTGGGTGGAGACGACGAGCGCGCCGTCCGCGCTGCCCTGCCGGAGGTCGGCCAGCACCTGACTCCTCGTTTCCGCCGATTCGGCGAACATCAGGAGCGGATGCATCGAGCGGGGGCGCAGGTACCCGACCACGCCGCTGACGACGCGTCCGAAGAACGGGTCCGCGAACACCCGTGCGGCGAAGGCGTTCTGCTCCTCCCCCGGGGTGTCGCCCGCGCCGGAGACGATCAGCGCCACCGTCTGGCTGCGCCGGGTCACCAGCGATCTGGCGGCCCGGTTGGGCGCGTATCCGGTCCGCTCGACGGCCTGGCGCACCACTTCCTGAATGCCGGGGTCGACGTTGCGGACACCGTTGATGACCCGGGACACGGTCGCGCGCGAGACTCCGGCCTCCCGCGCGACATCCTCCAGCGTGGGAGCCTGTCTGCTCATGGCGGCACCCTAACCGCACGGCGCCGCCTCGGGATAGAGCGCTCTCCCCGGCCGCCCGCCGCTCAGTCGGGGGCCCGGACCAGCGCGGTGGCCGTCAGCGGCAATGCGCCCGCGGAGCGGCCGGCCAGCACACGGTAGGGACCCGGTTGGGTGCGCCACGCGTGTGCGTCCTGTGCCCAGTGGCGCAGCGCGCGGGCCGGTATCCGCACCACCGCCGTGGCCCTGTCGCCCGCTTCGGCGCTCACCGCCGTGTAGCCGGCGAGCCACCGTTCCGGGCGTTCCAAGGGGCCCGGGGGTCCGGCGAGATAGACCTGGACGACCTCGCGACCGCCTCGCGGGCCCGTGTTGCGCACCTCGACCCGCACGGTGAACGGCTCGCCGGCCACGATGTCGTCGGGGACGCTCAGCCCGTCGTACACCCAGGTCGTGTAGCCGAGTCCGTGTCCGAACCAGTAGGCCGGTTCACGGTGGTGGCGTGCCCAGGCGCGGTAGCCGATGTGCAGGCCCTCGCCGTAGGTGAGCCGTCCGTCCTTGGGGCGGGTGCCCGTGACCGGCGCGTCGGCGAGGGCCGCCGCCCAGGTCGTGGGCAGCCGGCCGCCGGGTTCGGCGTGGCCGAACAGCACGTCGGCCAGGCCCGCGCCGCCCTCCTGTCCCGGGAACCAGGTCAGCAGGACGGCACCGGCCCTCGTACGCCAGGGCAGTTCGACCGGTCCGCCGCTGTTGACGACGACGACCGTGTGCGGGTTGGCGGCTGTCACCGCCCGGACCAGTTCGTCCTGGCGGCCGCCGAGCCCGAGATCCGTCCGGTCGTAGCCCTCCGACTCGCCGTGCTCGGTGGTACCGACGACCACGATCGCCGCGTCCGCGTGGCGGGCGGCCCGTGCCGCGTCGGCCAGCGCCGCCGTGCCGTCGGGGCGCGGCGGGGCAGCGGTCAGCACGGTGGCCCGGCCGGTGTCCGGGGCGAGTTCACGGCGCGCCGAGACGCGCACCGGGCGTCCGGCCGTGAGGGGCACCCGTACCGCGTGGGCGGGCGGGTTCACGTGGACGACGGCCGGATCGTCGGTCTCCTTGCCGAACTCCCCCGCCAGGACGATGTGTTCGTCGACCGCGATGCTCATGTGGCCGAAGCCACCGACTCCGAGCGTCCACGGGCCCGAGATTCCGGGAAGCAGGAGGGCGCTGATCTCGACGGTGTGCGCGCCGGGTGCGAGCGGTGGCTCCAACTGGCGCCCGCTGTCGCGGTGTTCGGAGTGCACTTCGCGCTCCGACGCGTCCAGCAGGCGAAGCCGGACCCCGGGGCTGCCCGTCACCGGATCGGTGCACAGGTCCGGGGCCAGGGGCGGTGGTGGGGCGTCCGTCGAGGGGCCGGGCGCGTGGACAACGCGTACGCCGTCGCCCAGCGCGGCCCTGATGCCGTCCAGCGGGGTGACGACCCGCTGGGGGAACACCCCCGCGCTGCCGCCGCCCTGGGTGCGCGGCAGGGCCGCGTGCGTGCCGATCACGGCCACGGTGCGCAGCCGGTCGGGATCGAGCGGGAGGACACCGCGGTTGTGCAGCAGGACAGCACTCGCGGCGACGGCGCCGCGCAGCAGAGCGCGCGCGTCCCGCCCGCCGGTGACGGGCGGGACGGCCTTCCGCGACACCGGCGCGGGCGGTAGCTCCGACGTGGACGGCGTCTCCGGTACGGTCGGGGACTCCGGCACGGACGGCAGCCCCTGCACCGGCGGCTCTGGCACAGACGGCAGCCCCCGCACGGACGGCGACTCCGCCGAGGACGGTAGCTCCGGCACCGGCGGCAGCCTCGACGCGGACGGCAGCCCGGACACAGACGGCGCCTCTGGCGCGGACAGTAGCTCCGGCACCGGCGGCGGCTCCAACACGGACAGGAGGTCCGGCATGGGCGGGCTCCCCGGCACGGGCGGCAACTCCGATGCCGGTGGCGACTCCGGGCCGGGCGGCCACGGGATCTCCGGTGTTGACGGTGGCTCGCCGAGGGCTCCGCACGCGTCCGCGAGCCTGAGCAGGCGCCGTACCTTGTCGTCGACGGCCGACCGCGGCACACGCCCGGTCTCCACAGCCCGTACCAGCGCGGGCCCCCAGGCGCTCTCCGGCCCCGGCATCGCGAGGTCCAGGCCGGCGCGCGCGGCCGGTTCGCCGGTGCGTAGCGCTCCCCAGTCGGAGACCACCACACCGTCGAAGCCCCACTCCCGTTTGAGGGGGTCGGTGAGCAGCGGACTGGCGGTCATGGTGGTGCCGTTGACGGCGTTGTACCCGGCCATGACGACCCGGACGCCGGCCTCGACGGCCGCCTCGAACGGTGCCAGGTACACCTCCCGCAGGACTCGTTCGGACACGCGCACGTCGACGGTCAGCCGGTCGGTCTCGGAGTCGTTGGCCACGTAGTGCTTGGCGGTGGCGGCCACACCGTGCGCCTGGATGCCCCGGACGAGCGCGGCGCCGGTGCGGCCGGTCAGCTCGGGATCCTCCGAGAAGCACTCGAAGTGCCGCCCGCCCAGGGGTGAGCGGTGGAGATTGAGGGTGGGCGCGAGGACGACGTCGACGCCCTTGCGGCGCGCCTCGACGGCGAGCAGCCCGCCGAGACGCTCCACCAGCTCCTCGTCCCACGTGGCACCGAGCGCGGACGCCGAGGGCAGCAGCAGGGAGGGATCGCGCTCGTCCCAGGACTGTCCCCGCACTCCGGCGGGACCGTCCGACAGGACCATCTCCCGCAGTCCCAGGGCCGGTTCGGCCCAGGTGCGCCAGGTGGTCGCTCCGGTCAGCAGCCGGACCTTCTCGCGGAGCGTGAGTTTGCCGAGGAGCCGCTCACGCTCCGCTTCCTCATCCGTCCTGCGCACCGGTCCGGCCTCCATCCTGGGGGAGCATCCTGGGAGAGCGCTCTCCCCCGGGTTCGTGATTCAGTTGTAGACGCCGAACTCGTACAGCGAGTAGCCCCATCCGGTTCCTCGGGCCGTGCCGTGGACCCGTACGTAGCGGCCGGCCCCTGACACGTCGAGGTCGTCGACTCCGCCGTTGCCGTCGGTGACCGTGCGGACGGTGGTCCAGTTCTGCCCGTCGTCCGAGGTCTGCACGGTGTAGGCCTTGGCGTACGAGGTCTCCCAGACCAGTTGCACATGCCGGAACGAGGTGCGGGTGCCGAGATCGACCCGGAGCCACTGGGGGTCGCTCCAGTCGCTGGCCCAGCGGGTGGTGAGGTTGCCGTCGACGGCGCCCGCCGCGGCGCAGGGGCAGTCGCCGCCGCCCGCCTGGGACGAGGAGGCGGTGGCCGGCTTGCCGAGGGCGACGTTCGTTCCGCTCGGGGTGGGCGGCACCACCCGCACGGAGCGGGTCTCGACACCGACGTTGCCCTTGCCGTCCTTGGCCTTGACGTAGATCTTCCAGACTCCGGGCCGGTCCGGCGCGGTCACCCTGAGCCGGCCGCCGCCGAGGTCGGTGGAGGGCAGCGGGTTCAGCTGCTTGCCCTGGTCGATGTACATGCTGTTGTCCAGCACCTCGTACGTGATCGGATCACCGTTGGGGTCCGTGGCCCTGACCGCGAGCGTGAGGTCGCGTCCGGCGGGCACTTTGCCCGCGTCCCCCTCGACGGTCAGGTCGGAGATGACCGGCGGGGTGTTGTCCCGGGAGGTGTCCGCGCCGTACGCCTTCTTCACGGCGTAGTACGAGAGCCGCTTCTCGCCCGCGGGCAGCAGGTTGAACCAGATGCCGCCGAAGTCGTACTCGGTCCCGTAGTGGAACATCGTGGCGCCGAGGGCGACGCCCTTGTGCCCGGTGACGCAGTTCCAGGCCCGGGTGTAGCCGTCGGTCTTCGCCCGGTCGGTGGGTTCGGCGGGGACGCCGTTGGCGTCGTCCGGGACCTCCCACTCACCCGCCGGTCCGGTTTCGGTGACGATGTAGGGCTTGGTGTAACCGCCCTGCTCCCAGGCGGACTTCACATCGCAGACGGCGTTGTAGGCGTTCACCGCGTACAGGTCCAGGTCGGGCGCGTTCCTCTTGTAGTAGGGCCAGGCGCCGGTCCACGCGTCGGTGGAGGTGACGGGGTGGTTGGGGTCGACGGCGTGGATCTTCTTGGTGATGTCGTTGACGAGCGTGGTGTACGCGTCGCGCTGGCGTTCCAGCTCGGCGCCGCTGTAGCAGTTCTGGAGTCCGAGCACGGACTCGTTCCCGACGTTCCACATCAGGACACCGGGGTTGTCCTTGTAGGTGTCGGCCCACTTGGGGAACTCGGCGAGCATCTGGTTCTTGTAGGCGGTGTCCGTCAGGTAGTTCACGCAGCCGCCGCTGCCGGGGCCGCCGCCGGGCTGCAGCCAGAAGCCGGCGATCACCTTGATGCCCTGGGCCGCCGCCGCGTCGAAGAGGGGCTTGCTGGAGGCGTCGGTGCCCCAGGTGCGGACGGTGTTGACGCCCATCGACTTCAGGTCGGGCATGTAGCGCCCGGCGTCGGCGACGGCGGGCCCCCAGGTGAGGCCCTTGATCTGGTACGGGCTTCCGTCGACGGTCAGTTGCCAGTTGCCCTGCGAGCCGGTGACCTTGACGACGCTGCCGGCGGCCCGCGCGGGCTGGGAGGGCAGGGCGACGAGTGCCCCCGCGGCGAGCAGGCCCGCGGTGACGGGCGCCGCGATACGGCGCCGGGTGGTACGGGATCCGGTCATGAGTGTCCGTCCGGTGTGCGGGTGAGGGGGGAAGGGAGGGGCCAGTCGGTGTCCGGGTGAGGGTGGGGACGGTCCCGCCGGCCCGGCGGAGCGTCGGGCCGGCGGGACGCGTTCCCTTCCGCGTCAGGGAAGCCGGTAGTTCGCGTCGAGTGCCGCCCCCGCTTCGGGGTGGGTCTGGTCGTAGCCACGGGCGTCGCACTGGAGTCCGCCGACGACGCAGTGGTCGACGAGTGCCTTGAGCGTCCGGGTGTCCCACGCGTTGAAGAAGTCGTAGTGGAAGGAGTAGCCCGCGCCGCTCGCGAGCCTCACCTGGGACATGTCACCGTTGACCGGGAAGGCCATCTTGAACTCGATCATCGGCAGGGCGACCGGGTGGTCGTCCGGGCAGATGTTGTTGTTGGTGCCGGGGTTGACCACCGGATAGGCCATGTGACTCTGGTGGTTGGGGGTGTCCAGGTACTTCCCGTCCCAGCAACTGGGCGCCTGGAAGCGGATGTTGAGCTGGACGTCGGCGGTGTTCGGGCACTGCTGCGGGAAGTCCACGTTGAAGTAGCTGTTGCCGCACTCCCAGCCCTCCACGAACCCCCGGTGGTTGCGGAAGTCGGCCGCGGACTGCATGGGGCTGCCGACGACGAACCGCAGTCCCTTCGGGAAGGGCCGCACGCTGGTGTAGTCGGTGACTCCGGTCTTGTAGTAGATGACCTGCGGACCCACCGGCAGTACGGGCGTGGTGCCCTTGAGCAGGGTAGGCATCCAGTAGGCCGACTTGTCGCCCGGGGCCCTGCAGCTGGTCGAGCCGGCCTCGAGCGAGGCGGTGGTGCTGCCCGCGTCTGTCGTGGTGTTGCCCATGAAGGTGTGGTCGTGGGACTTTCCCGGCTGGCCGGGGTAGACGATCGGGTCGTCCGGCCTGGTACGGGTCACCGAACAGTTCGCCTGGAACTCGTGGAAGTAGCGGGGCGCCGGCTCGGCCTTGGACGGGACGACCCCGGTCACCTGCGGATTCGCCGGGATGTAGCCGTCGCCGTCCGGGTCCTCGGGTGAGGCAAGCGTCGAGGCGGCCATCGCATGGGCCGCGTGCACGGTCGTCGACCCGGCCACGGACGGTGCCGCGCCGGCCGCGGGGCCGGCACTCATCGCCACTCCGGCCACGCCGAGCGAGGTCAGCAGCAGCGCACTGGACATCAGCATTCCTGAGACGATCTTCGATCTCCGTGCCATGGAGACCTCCTGCCACGTCGATGGGGACGGTGGGGGTCGGGCGGCCGTGAGCGACGTCGAGCACAGTGCCGCTGGGGCCGCCCGTGTGACGGTCCATCACATGTGCCGAGGGAAACGGGAGAGCGCTCTCCCGCTGAGGAGTGTTGTGGCGGTCGCGCGGGAGTGTCAAGGGAGTTGACGGAGAATCACTTGCCTGCGATGTGCGCACCTCTTGAACGCGGAACCAGGGCCCTCACCGGTCTCCATTCGGGTCCATACCGCTAGGAACCAGCGCAAATGGAAGGAGAGTTGCCCGTCCATCGCGCAACAACATCCGGGACTCCGGTCACAACTCTTGACGTGTCGTTCACCTGGATGAAGCATTCATCGGCGAGAGAGCGCTCCCCCGTACCTCCCACTGTTCACTTCCTGAACCAGGAGAGTCGCCCCCCATGCCTTCAACCCCCACAGACGTCCCGGACTCCGGCCGTTCCCCCGTCGCGCGGCGCACCGTCCTCGGAGCGATGGCGGCCGGCGCGGCGGCGCCCGCACTGCTCGCGCTGCCCTCACCGGCGTCCGCCTCGCCCGCCGTGTCCGCCCAGCAGCCGTCGGCCCTCCCCGGCGGCGGCGATCTCGGCCCGAACGTCATCGTCTTCGACCCCTCGACGCCCGGCATCCAGGCCAGGCTGGACCAGATCTTCCGGCAGCAGGAGTCGGCCCAGTTCGGCACGGGCCGCTACGCGCTGCTGTTCAAGCCGGGCACGTACAACGGGCTCAACGCCCAGCTCGGCTTCTACACCTCGATCGCGGGCCTCGGCCTGTCACCGGACGACACGACGATCAACGGTGACGTGACCGTCGACGCCGGCTGGTTCAACGGCAACGCCACCCAGAACTTCTGGCGTTCGGCGGAGAACCTCGCCCTCAGCCCGGTCAGCGGCACCAACCGGTGGGCTGTCGCCCAGGCCGCGCCGTTCCGTCGTATGCACATCAAGGGCGGCCTCAACCTCGCCCCCGACGGCTACGGCTGGGCCAGCGGCGGCTACATCGCCGACAGCCGGATCGACGGGTCGGTCGGACCGTACTCGCAGCAGCAGTGGTACACCCGTGACAGTTCGGTGGGCGGCTGGGTCAACGCCGTCTGGAACATGGTGTTCTCGGGCGTCCAGGGCGCACCCGCCCAGTCCTTCCCGAACCCGCCGTACACCACGCTCGACACCACACCGGTCTCCCGCGAGAAGCCGTTCCTGTACCTCAACGGCAGTGAGTACCGGGTGTTCCTGCCGGAGAAGCGCACCAACGCCCGCGGCACCACCTGGGGCAACGGAACCCCGCGCGGCACGTCGCTGCCGCTCAGCCAGTTCTACGTGGCCAAGCCCGGTGTCACGGCCGCCACCCTGAACGCAGCGCTCACCCAGGGCCTCCACCTCCTGCTGACACCGGGGATCTACCACCTCGACCAGCCGATCCAGGTCAACCGCGCGGGCACCGTCGTCCTCGGTCTCGGCTACGCCACGCTGATCCCGGACAACGGCGTCACCGTGCTCAGGACGGCCGATGTCGACGGTGTCCGGCTCGCCGGCTTCTTGATCGACGCCGGGCCCGTCAACTCCACCACGCTCCTGGAGGTCGGTCCGACCGGGGCCTCGGCGGACCACTCGGCCAATCCGACCACCGTGCAGGACGTCTTCGTCCGCATCGGTGGCGCCGGTGCCGGCAAGGCGACGACCAGCATGGTCATCAACAGCCGGCATACGATCGTCGACCACACCTGGGTCTGGCGGGCCGACCACGGCACCGGCGTCGGCTGGGAGACCAACCGGGCCGACTTCGGCATCCGCGTGAACGGCGACGACGTCCTCGCCACGGGGCTGTTCGTCGAGCACTTCAACAAGTACGACGTGCAGTGGTACGGGCAGCGTGGCCGCACCATCTTCTTCCAGAACGAGAAGGCGTACGACGCGCCGAACCAGGCCGCCATCCAGAACGGCAGCGTCAAGGGGTACGCGGCCTACAAGGTCGCCGACTCCGTGACCACGCACGAGGGTTGGGGGCTGGGCAGCTACTGCTACTACAACGTCGCCCCGACGATCGTCCAGCACCACGGCTTCGCGGCCCCGAACAGGCCGGGCGTGAAGTTCCACGACCTGCTGGTCGTCTCCCTGGGCGGCAACGGGCAGTACGAGCGCGTCATCAACGACACGGGCACACCCACCTCGGGCACCTCCACCGTGCCGTCCACGGTGGTCTCGTACCCCTGACCGCCCCGCGCGGAGCCGGAGGTCAGCAGGACGTCAGGCTCCCGAGGTCCACCGCGTCGGCCATCGCCTGCATCCCCTTGTCGTTGGGGTGCAGGTGATCGCCGCCGTCGAAGAACGGCAGGATCAGCTGCGGGTCGTAGGGATTGCGCGTGATCCTGTCGAAATCCGTCACGGCGTCGAGCGCGCCGCCGTTCCTGATCCAGTCGTTGACGCCCTGGCGCACGGCCTCGGAGGCGGCGTCGTACTCGGACCAGCCCTTGAACGGCATGACGGTCGCGCCGACGACACATTTGCCCGCCGCGTGCGCCCGGTCGATGATCTGCCGATAGCCGGCGATCATGTCGTCCACTGTGACACCGGAATGGGCCTTGATGTCGTTGATGCCTTCGAAGAGGAAGACCGTACGGACCCCGGGCTGGGAGAGGACGTCGCGCTGGAGTCTGTTCAGGGCGGCCTGCCCGGCGCCGTCAGCGAGCACCTTGTTGCCCGAGATCCCCTCGTTCGCCACTCCCTTCACGGTGAGCCCGGACGCCGCCTGGAGCCGCCGGGACAGATAGTCGGGCCAACGGCGGTTCTGGTCGGTGGTCGAGGCCCATCCGTCGGTGATGGAGTCGCCGAGGGTCACCACCGAACCGACCGCGGCGGACGTCTCCACGTCGACGGCGTCCAGCCAGTACCAGGAGCCCATCGGATCGGTCCAGTTGGCCGCGCCTTCTTCGGCCGCGTGGTCGCCCGCGGTCGCGTAGTTGGTCTGCATCGCCATGCCGTGGCCGGTCGTCGGTCCCTGGGCGCCGGTCACGTACAGGCTGATGACCAGGTCGCTCTGGGCGGCCAGTGTTCCGGGCAGCGGATCGCTGAGCACGGTCTCGCCGGCCGGGACGGTGACGGACGCGGCCCCGCCGAAGGACAGCCGCCGGTTGGAGTCGTGGACCAGCTCCGCACCTTGTTTCCGCAGCCCGGCGTACGCGCTCGCGAACGTCACCGGGTGCTCGCCGAAGGCGTTGGACAGCCGGATCCGCATGTTCGCGCCGCCGACGCTGGTGCGCACGATCAGTCGGTAGCTGCGGTCGGCGGGTCCCGCCCCCTGCCGGTCGGCGCCGGCGCCCCAGGTGACCACGGAGTGCTTCGCCCGCGCCTCGGCGGCTGGCGTCACCGGCGTGCCCGACGAGGCCCCCGGCTGCGCCGCCGCCGAGGCGGTCAGGGGACCGCAGACCGCGAGGAGCAGCGCCGATACGACGCCCACGGCGCGGCGGCGGAACCGGGCGCCGCTCACCCGAGGCCCCTCAGGGAGACGGACTCACCGGGCTTGAGGCTGACCTTGCGGGAGGCGCCGCCCGCGACGACGGTCGTCTCGCGGCCGCCGACGCTCTTCAGCGTGGCCCGGGTCACCTTGCCGTTCTTCCAGCTGAGGTCGGCGACGAAGCCGCCGCGGACGCCCACGCCGGACACCGAGCCGGATGCCGCCCAGGCGGCGGGCAGGGCGGGCAGCAGCTCGATGTGTCCGGGCCGTGAGTAGACCAGCATCTCGACGATCGCCGCGGGGGTGCCGAAGTTCGCCTCGATCTGGAAGATGCCCCGGCCCGTCTCCACCTCGTAGATGTCGAAGAGGTTCATCGCGCTGCCGTTGCTGCCGTTGACCGACGGCTTCAGGTTGTTGACGACCAACTGGTAGGCGTTCTCCGCGTTCTTCAGCCGCGCCCAGCACAGGCTGCGCCAGGCGTTGGCCCAGCCGAAGCTGTTCATGCCGCGCGCGGTGAGCAGGGCGGTCGCGCCGTCGAGGATGTCCTTCGGCGTGGAGCCGTCCGGACGGATCCGGTCGCCGGGGAAGAGGCCGATGAGCGGGGAGAGGTGCCGGTGGGTGGTCTCGCCGAGGTTGTCGGGCGACATCCACTCCTCGAGCCAGCCGGTCTTGGGGCTGACCACGGGCAGGTAGAGGCGCGCCCGCAGACCGTCGATGGTCTTGCGGTAGGCGGCGTCCTTGGCGAGCGCCTCGGTCGCGGTGCGGTAGTTGCCGAAGAGGTTCCACACCAGTTCCTGGGCGTACGTGATGCCCTTGGCGTCGAGCGGACCCTGCTCGGGCGACCAGTCGCTGTCGGCGATGAGCACCTCGCGCTCGGCCCCCGACGCGTCGGTGACGGTCGTGGTGACGAGGCGGGCCTCCCAGAACTGCACGGCGCCCTTGAGGAGGGGGTAGATCTTCTTGAGGTAGGCGCGGTCCTGCGTGTACTCGTAGTGCTCGAACAGGCTCTGGCAGATCCAGGCGTTGCCGGCCGGGTGCCACCACCAGCCGCCCCCGCCATAGGGGTTGGTGGAGATCGCCACGGTCCAGCCGGCGATCTTTCCGCTGGAATTGCGGTACCGGTTGGTGGAGTCGTTGAACAGCCGCTGAGTGACCTCCGTCCAGTCGGGCAACTGGACGAGGCAGTAGTCGGCGAAGGCGTCGAAGCAGTCGGACAGGCCCGCCCGGTCGGCCATCCAGTAGTTCATCTGGAGGTTCACGTCGGTGTGGTAGTCGGCCATCCAGTCCGGGTCGTTGCCGTCCAGCCAGGGGCCCTGGAGGCCCATCGGCAGGCTGCCCCGGGATCCGGAGATCATGAGGTAGCGGCCGAACTGCAGGTAGGCGGCCTCGAGTTCCGGGTCGGGGATGTCGTCCCGGTGGCGTGCCCGCAGCCGCTCCAAGGTGTCCAGTTCGCGCTGCGCGGCGGAGGACGTACCGAGGTCGATGTCCAGCTGTCCGAACACGGCCCGGAAGTCGGCGACATGTGTGTGCAGCAAGGTGCTCGCCGAGTGACCGGCGGCGTTCAGGACCTTGGTCCTGGCGAGGCGCTCCGGGGCCAGGGACGGGTCGCGGAACTTCGCCGCCGCGTCCGGCGCGTAGTTGGTACCGCCGCTGACGACGACGGTGAGGTCCTTGCAGCCGCTGAACGCGATCGACGTACCGTCGACGCGGACCCTGCCCGTGCCGCTGTACGCGGTGACGGCGGCGCCGTACTTCAGGCCGTTGGCCAAGGAGGCACCGAACGACGTGTAATGGCCCTCGCTGTTGGCGGTGGTGGACTCGCCGTGGGTGCCCGTGAGGGAGACGGTACCGGTGTAGGAGCCGCCGCCCTGCTGGGAGAAGTACAGGACGATGGCGTCATCGGGCCGGCTGGCGAAGATCTGCCGCCGGTAGGTGACGCCGGAGATGTCGTACGAGGTGCTGATCAGGCCCTGGGCCAGGTCGAGGGTGCGCCGGTAGTTGTTGACGTTGCCCAGGTCGTGGTCGGGGAGGGCGACGGTGAGTTCGGCCAGCATCGTCAGGGAGCCGAAGTCGTCCCGGCCGTACGGGAACTGCCCGTCGCTCTGCAGCTTGTCGTTGAGATCTCCGGTCCACAGGGTGGCGTCGGTGATCATCAGGAGTTCGGCGGCGGGGCCGTTGCTCGCGAGCACCCCGAGGCGCCCGTTCCCGACCGGCAGCCCCTGCTCGATCATCGACTTGGAGGAGCCGGGAGCCCCCCACCACAGCTGGTTCTTCGCGGCGTCGGCCGCGGACAGCATGGGCGACGCGGTGGGGCGCAGGGGGGCTGCCGAGGCGGTGAAGGCGGGCAGACCACCGAGTGCGGTGGCCGCGCCGGCTGCGGCGGCGAGGGCGAGGAAGCCTCTGCGGCTGGGGGTGTTGTCGCGTGATGCGGTGTGCTGAACGTCCACGGTTGTGCACTCCATATCCGGGAGCTGCTCATGCGGGAACGACGGCTGCGGACCGTCGGCGTGGGGCAGGTCCCCGCGGGGCCCGGGTCGTGTCACCGGGCCCCGCGGGAAGCGGGTCGGACGGACCGCTGAACTCAGACCGACTGCGGGACGACGATCCTGTCGATGTCGGGGGCGTATCCGCTGCCGCTGTCGAAGGTGATCGTGTTGGAGCCCGCCTTCAGCGCCAGTTGGACGCTGACCGTCTCGGCCGTGCTCCAGTCGCCCGTGGAGGGGAACTTCTCGCTGGTGCCGTTGCCGCTGTTGGAGAAGGCGGTCACCGAGCGGGGGTCGCCGCTGACGTAGGCGACCTGGACGGTGTAGATGCCGTCCTTCTTCACCGTGACGTCGTTGAACCGCAGCTTGCCGCCGGTGTAGAGGTTGCCGACCTTCTTGCCGCCGGAGCAGGCGTCGCAGTTGGCGACCGAGGCGTTGCCGGACAGTGTGTTGGCGGCGGACTCGGCCTCGTAGCTCGTGGTGGTCGGCGTGCCGCCGCCGGGCTTGACGGTGAACAGCCGCGAGCCGTGGGCGGGCAGCGCCTCGGTGATCTTGTTCTTGTAGGTCCCGAGGTTCGCCTTGTTCCACAGGTCGCGCACGGAGGCGTTTCCGGTGAATCCGAGGGAGGCCCACTGGGCGGTGACGGAGGCCGGCGAGTCGGCGAGGTTGAACAGGGCGACGGTGTAGCTGCCGTCGGCGTTCTTGGTGCCCCAGACCTGCTGGTCGCCGACGGTGGTGACCGGACGCGCGACGGGCGAGTCGTTCTGGTCGACGGCGATGACTTCCCTGTTGGTCAGCAGGGAGACCCCGTAGCTGTCCAGCTTGGTGAGGTCGTCACCGGTGAACAGCGGCGACTTGTTGATGGCCCACAGGGTCATGTAGCTCTGCCGCTCGGCCTTGGTGAGGCCGTCCATCTCGCCGTTGCCGACGTCGATGCCGTCCAGGTCGTTCCAGCCGCCCGGGCCCGCCTTGCGGCTCCACGCGGGGGCGTCGTCCCAGCGGTCGTTGACCGAGTTCTCCCAGGTGACGAGGGTGTTGCAGTAGCACTCGACGTCGGTGTCGATGCGCCAGCCGTTGGAGTACTTCTTCCAGTCGGCGGCGTGGCCGATGTCGAGCGACCAGGAGAGTTCGAGGTGGATCGGGCGCCCCGCTGCGGCGATGGCCTTCTGCCAGGCGGCGACGTCGGGGACGTTGTCGTAGTTGTCACCGGACTTGAAGGAGCCCGGGCCCACGCCGTCCAGCTTGAGGAAGTCGTAGCCCCAGTCGGCGAACTGCTGCGCCTGCGAGTCGATGTACTTCTGCGCGCAGGGGTTGTCGAAGTTCAGCTTGTAGGCGCTGTCCCAGCCGTTGGTGGTGCGCAGGTCCGAGTGGACGACGTCGGCGGTGGTGCAGCCGGGGGCGTTCCAGATCTGCGTCTTGCCGTCGCCGTACGCCCCCTTCTCCAGGCCGGCGGGCAGGTAGATGCCGGCTTTGAGGCCCTTGGAGTGGATGTGGTCGGCGACCGACTTCATGCCGTGGGGGAAACGGACCGGGTCGGGCGTCTGGCGACCGTACTGGTCGAAGCCCGTCTTCCAGGTCTTGTCCATCCACCAGCCGGCGTCGATGTTGACATGGTCGTAGCCGTAGTCCTTCAGCTTGGCCGCGAGGGCGTCCGTCTGCTTCAGGACGTTCGCCTCGGTGAGGTAGCTGTAGTCGCCGTCCGGGTTGAGGCCCGGGTACTTCGACGACTGCATGCTCCAACTCGACCAGCCCATGTACGGCTTGGCGGCGACCGGGGTGGTGGCGGGGGTCTCGCGCGGCACTGGGGTCTTGGCCTGTGCCGCCGGGACGGTCGCCGCGAGGCCTGCCGTGAGGGCTGACACCACCACGGTTCTCAGGATGCGTGCGGGCAGGACGGAATACGAGGATGACCGCATGGGTCGTGCCTCCTGTGGGTTCAGGGTTGGGGCGGCTCAGCCCTTGCCCGAGCCGATGGTGAGTCCGCTGATGAACTGGCGCTGGAGCGCGAAGTACACCAGGAGAGTGGGGATCGCGGTCATCAGGGCACCGGCCGCGATGAGGTTGGGATTGGTGAAGTACGCACCTTGGAGGTTGGCCAGGGCTGAGGTGATCGGGCGCTTGTCGCCGCTCTGGATCAGCGCGAGCGGCCAGAAGAAGTCGTTGTAGATCCAGATCGATTCGAGGGTCGCGAGGGCCGCGAACGCGGGGCGGCACAGCGGCAGGATGATCTGGAAGAACTGGCGCCAGACGGGGGCGCCGTCCACGAGCGCCGCCTCGGAGATCTCTTTCGGGATCGTCTTCATGTAGTTGCTGAGGACGAAGGTGCAGAACCCGGACTGGTAGGCGATGTGGATCGCGATGATGCCCCAGGCCGAGTTGTAGAGGAGGAGGGAGTCGCTCATCCACTGCGGCAGTGGGATGAGGAGGTAGAGGCGGTACAGGGGGGTGATGAGGACCTGTGCCGGGAGCAGGTTGCCCGCGGTGAACAGCATCAGCAGGACGATGTTCCAGCGGAAGTCGAAGCGGGAGACGAAGAAGGCGACCGCGGCCGAGAACAGCAGGGTGCACAGGACGGACGGCACCGTGATGAGGACGGAGTTCCAGAAGAAGTGCGGCATCCCGGACTGGTTCCAGGCGTCGCCGAAGTTGGCGAGGCTGAGACTGTGGGGCCAGGAGAGATAGCCGTGCTTCGCGGTGTCCGAATAGGGCCGCAGCGAGGTGTACATGGCCCACAGCAGCGGGACGAGCCACAGCAGGGCGATGCCGCCCAGCATCAGATGGCGGCCGGTCTGGCGGCGCGGCCCGGACGGGGTCTTCGGCGTCTGCTGCGCGCGCCGGGTCCGCGGTCGGGAGACCGGGCGCGGCACGGTCGTGGTCACTGGTCCTCCTTGCGGAAGTTCTGGACGAGGAAGGTCCCGATGGCGGCAAGGGAGACCACGAGCAGGACGACCGCGAGGGCGGACCCGTAACCGATGTGACTGGACTCGCCGATGATGTTGTCGGTGATGAGGAGGGACAGGAGCTCCATGCCCGGCTTGCTTCCGACGCCGCCGCCGAGGACGTAGACGACGTCGAAGGAGCGCAGGGACTCCATGACCGTGATGACCAGGATGATGACGTTGACCGGTTTCAGGGCCGGGAAGACCACCCGCAGGAAGGTCTGGCGTCCGTTGGCGCCGTCGAGCGCGGCGGCCTCCTTGAGCGCCGGGTCGAAGCCCTTCAGGCCGGCCAGGTAGAGGATCATGATGTATCCGGTGTGCCGCCAGCTGGAAGCGACCAGGACGGCCCACAGGTTGAGGTCGGGGTTACCCAGCCAGTCGATGTGGTGGCTCGATCCGGCGGCGCCCAGGATGCCGTTGAGGAGCCCGGTGTCGGGGTTGTAGATGATCTCCCAGATGAAGCCGACGACGGCCAGGGAGAGCACCATCGGCAAGAAGACGGCGGTCTGGTAGATCCTCGTGAAGCGGATCTTCCGGTCGAGCTGGTAGGCGAGGAAGATGCCGAACGGGGTCGGCAGCAGTGACGTGAACAGCAGCCAGATCACGTTGTGCCGCACCGCGGGCCAGAACGGCGGGTAGTTGGTGAAGATCTCCTTGTAGTTGTCCAGGCCGATCCAGTGGATGTCGGCCAGGTCGATGCCGTCCCAGGTGGTGAACGACAGCCCCAGGGAGGCCAGTGCGGGCAGCCAGACGAAGAAGAGCAGGGCCGCCAGCGGGATGCCGATGATGACGGTGAGGAAGATCCGGTCGCCGGTGCCGAGGCGGCGCGGGCGGGCTCCCCGCGGGGCGGGGGGTGTGGTGGGCGCGGAGGACACGGTGCGTGCGACCTTTCCGGTCCTGGTCAGGCCGTGAAGAAGCGCGAACGCTGGGACTCGATCTTCTTCAGCGTTCCCGAGCCGTCGTCGGGGTGGCCGAGCCACTCGGTCAGGCCGGGGAGTACGACGGTGGAGATGAAGCCGGGGTCGCTGTCGCGGTCCGCGAACTGGCTGATGTGCTTGGCGGAGGCGATGAGGTCGGCGGACTTCTTCTGGAGCGCGTTGTACGAGCCGGTGCTCGCCTTCTCGTTGACGGCGAGGTTGCTCGGGTCGACGCCCATGTACAGCTCCTCGGCGTGGGCTCCGCCGAGGAACTCCAGGAACTTCTTGGCACCAGCCTCGTTCTTGGGCCGGCGGCTGAGCATGAAGCCGTCGGTGGGTGCCTCGACGGCGTCCTGACCGTGCGCGGCGTCGATCTCTGGAAAGGGGAAGAAGTCGATGTCGGCGCGTATCTTCTCGTCGGTGATCTGTTGTCCGAGGAAGAGGCCGATGACGGCCATCCCGGACTTCTTGTCGAGCAGCGACTGGGCGGCGTCCTGCCAGGAACGGCCGGCGGCATCCTGCTGGTAGTAGGGGGCGAGTTCGCGCCAGTGGTCGAGAGTGGCGAGAGCGCGCTTGTCGGTCCAGGAGACCTTGCCGCGCATCAGGGACATGTGGAAGTCGTAACCGTTGGTCCGCAGGTTCACGTAGTCGAAGGCGCCGAGGATGCTCCAGCTGTCGCCGCCGCCGTATCCGGAGGCGATCGGGGAGAGCCCGTCCTTCTTCGTCCGCTTCGCGAGCGCGATGAACTCGCTCCACTTCTGCGGGACTTGGTAGCCGCGCTCCTTGAAGAGGCTCTTGCGGTAGAAGACGGCCCACGGGTAGTTGTACAGCGGCACGAAGTAGTACTTGCCGTCCTCGCCGCGGGAGAGCTGCTTGGTGGCGTCGCTGAAATCGGCGCCTATCTTGTCCCACACGTCGTCGAGGGGGCTGCAGAGCTTCTTCTTGGCGAAGTACTGCATGCGGTAGCCGGCGAACCAGGTGAAGACGTCGTCGGGGGTGCCCTGCAGATAGGTGGAGATGCTCTTCTGGAAGGTGTCGTGGTCGACGGTGTTCGTCTTCACCGTCAGACCGCTGTCCTTGGCGAACGCATCGGTGGCGGAGGCGTATGCCTTCTTGGGGGTGGCGTCGGCGCCGTTGGATCCGAAGGTGACCGTCTTCGGGTCGGCCCCCGCTCCCCCGCCGCAAGCGGTCAGAACGGGCGCGGCCAGTGCGGCGGCGCCGAGTCCGAACAGTCCGCCGACGACTCTGCGGCGGCCCGGGTCACGCGCAGCCAGGGGATTGCGGCTCTGCTGCGTCATTGTTGCTCCTCACGCGTGTCCGTACATGACTGATCTTCAGTAGGTGGCTGTTCTTCAGTACGTGCTGGTCGGTGCGTGTGCGCTGTTCAGCGCGCGCTCGCCCCTCAGGGCGTGGTGCTCTTCAGCGCGCTTCCGAGGTGATGAAGGACTGGATCGCGGTGGCCGCCGCCCCGCGCGCCCACTCCTCGAAGGGCAGCGGCCGGGTCTGTACGTCGCAGTCGGCGGCCGAGCCGAAGGCAGCCGCGGCGAACGCGTCACGGATCTGCTCGGCGAACAGGTCGTAGGCGGCCAGGCCCTCGCCGGAGATGATCACGCGCTCGGGGCCGAGGAGGTTGGCCACGGTCGCGATGCCGCGGCCGATCGCCGCTCCCGCCCGGGCGTACACCTCCCGGGCGCCGGGGTCGCCGTCGTGGGCGAGGGCCAGGGCCTCGGTGGCGTCGGCGACGCTCACGCCGGTGACTTCCCGGATCCGGCCGACGATCGCGGGGTCCGCGGCGATCGCCTCGACGCAGCCTCGGTTGCCGCAGTGGCAGCGGGGACCGGCCGGGTCGATCGCCACGTGCCCGATCTCACCGGCCACGCCGTGCGCTCCCGCCACCACCTGTCCGTGCACCACCAGACCGCAGCCGATGCCCGCGCCGACGGTCACCAGCGCGAAGTCGGACAGCCCCACCCCGGCCCCGAACCACTGCTCGGCCACCGTCAGCGCCCGAACGTCGTTGTCGAGGGTGACCGGCAGTCCGGTCGTGGTCGCGGCCAGTTCGGCGAGGGGAACGTCGCGCCACTCCAGGAACGGCGAGTAGCGCACCACCCCGGCCGCCCGGTCCACGTCACCTGAGACGGCGATGCCGAGCCCTCGGACCTGCACCCCGAAGCCGTCCGCCTCCGTCAGCAGTTCCTGTACGAGCCCCGCGACGGAGGTCAGTACCGCCTTGGGGTGGCGGGAGGTGAGCGGAACGCGCCGGGCGACCCGGATGCGGCAGCACAGGTCGGTGAGTACGGCGATGAGCTCGTCGCCCGTCACCTTGATCCCCAGGAACAGGGCCCTCCCGCCGTCGACCCGCACCGGGTTGGCGGGCCGCCCGAGGACGGGCTGCCGTGCGTCCTCGGCGATGTCCTCCACGAGGTAGCCGGCCTCGATCAGCGGCCGGACCGCCTTGGTGACCGCCGCCGCCGAAAGCCGGGTCCGCCCCGCTATCTCCGACCGCGTGAGCGGGCCGTGGGACAGCACGGTGGTGAAGATCTGGGACGCGGCCGGCGTGTGGGCCGGGAACGCCTCGGTGAGAGAGGTCGAGCGCATGGCCGGAACCTATGACCCTTATTTTCTGCTGTCAATGAAAGAAACAGGAATCTCTTGAGGATGCTCCATGAGGCACCTACTACCTGTGAATTACAGAATGCGACCAGCCATTGACACGTGATCCAAGGTCAGGGTTGGCTTTTCCTTGTCTCGTACGTGAGTACCACTCGAACGCGAGGATCCATGTCGCCGATCTCCTTCGCCCCGGACACCGGGGTCTGGCTGCTGTCCACGCCGCGCACCTCGTACGCGCTGCGGATCGACGAGACCGGAGCGCCCTGCCATGTCGCGTGGGGCCCACGACTGACGCCGGCGGAGGCCGAGGAGCTCGCCGTGCCACTCGCGCCCGAGGCCAGCAGCTTCGAGGGCAGACCGCCCGTCGGGGAGGAGCTGCCCGTCGACGGCGGCACGCGCTACGGACCGCCGTCACTGCAGGTGCGGTTCGCGGACGGCTCCCGCGCCTTCGAGTGGCGGCCGACCGGCCACCACACCGACGAGGGCGAGCTGACCCTGTCGTTCCGCGACCGCCGCTACCCGTTGCGGGTGGCGCTCCACTACCGGGTACACGAGGACACGGACGTCATCGAGCGCTGGACCGTCGTCCGCAACGACGGCGACGAGCCCGTCACCCTGCTCCGTGCCGACTCCGCCGCCTGGACCCTGCCGCCGCTGCGGGACTACCGGCTCAGCCATGTCACGGGCCAGTGGTCCGCCGAGAGCCAGTTGCGACGCGACCGACTGCCGTACGGCGAGACCGTGTTGACCAGCCGTCGCGGGATCACCAGCCACCACGCGAACCCGTGGCTGATGCTCGACGCGGGTGAGGCGACGGAGGAGCACGGGCGGGTGTGGAGCGCCGCCCTCGCATGGAGCGGGAGTTGGCGCGTCACCGTGCAGCGCACCCCCGACGGGCGGGCGGGATTCACCGGCGGCCCCGGCCAGGACGGCACGACCGTGCCGCTCGCGCCGGGCGAGGAGTTCGCCACTCCCCCGTTCGCGGGACTGTGCACCGACGGCGGCTTCGGCGCGGCCAGCCGCGCCTGGCACGCGTACATCCTGGCCCATGTCCTGCCCCATGCCGACGAGTTCGCCCCGGTGCTCTACAACTCCTGGGAGGCGACCGGCTTCGACGTCGACGAGGTCGGGCAGAAGGCGCTCGCCGATCGGGCGGCGGCGCTCGGGGTGGAGCTCTACGTCGTCGACGACGGCTGGTTCGGGGCGCGCCGCAGCGACCGGGCGGGCCTGGGCGACTGGACACCGGCGCCCGACCGCTTCCCGGACGGGCTGGGCCCGCTGGTCCGCGCGGTGCACAGGCTCGGGATGCGCTTCGGCCTCTGGGTGGAGCCCGAGATGGTGAACCCGGACAGCGACCTGTACCGCGAACACCCCGACTGGGTCCTGCACTTCCCCGGCCGCCCCCGCTCCGAGCTGCGCAACCAGCTGGTCCTCAACTTCGCCCGTCGCGACGTCGCCGACTGGGCCTACGGCTGGCTGACCCGGCTGGTCGGCGACCACGGCATCGACTTCCTCAAGTGGGACATGAACCGCGCGTTCAGCGAGGCCGGCTGGCCCGACCGGCAGGACGGCGCCGACCGCCTCGGCCCCGCGTACGTGCGCAATCTCTACGGCGTCCTCGACCGTCTGCGAGCGGACCGTCCGGCGCTGCGGATCGAGACGTGCAGCGGTGGCGGCGGCCGGGTCGACCTGGGCATTCTGGCCCGCACGGACCAGGCGTGGGCGTCGGACAACACCGACGCCGCCGACCGGATGGGGATCCAGCAGGGCTACGGCCAGATCTACCCCGCCCGCACGATGGGCGCCTGGGTGACCGACGTACCCAACCAGCTCACCGGCCGTACGGTCCCGCTGCGCTTCCGCTTCCACGTCGCGATGGCCGGGGCGCTCGGCATCGGCGGCGATCTCACCCGCTGGTCCGAGGAGGAACTGCGGGAGGGGGCCGACCTGGTCGCCACGTACAAGAAGGTCCGCCATCTCGTCCAGCACGGCAGGCCGGACCGGCTGTCGCCGCCCGCCGAGGACTCGGTCTGCGTGGTGCAGTACACCGCCGCGGACGCCTCGGAGACGCTGCTGCTCGCCTACCGTCGCGTCTCCCGCCACGGCGCGCCGAGGCTGCCGGTCCGTCCGCGCGGTCTGGCCCCCGGGAGCCGCTACCGCGACGCCCGCACCGGCGCCGTGCACCACTCCACGGTGCTCGGCGAGTACGGGCTCGACCTCGACCTGCCGGCGGGCGACTGGTCCAGCACGGCGGTGCACCTCGTCCGGGAGGAGGACTGACACTCCGTCAATGCGCCGGTGGGCGCCCGATGTCGCTCTCGCGCGTCGGGCACCCGTCAGTACCGCTGGGCCTTGGCCAGCACGGGAGTGAGCTGGGGTTCCGCGGGCTGCCTGCTGATCACGACCGGCTGCGCCTTCTTCCCCGGCTCAAGGTTCTCCTTCCCGACGAACGCCGTCTCCACGACCTTCCCGTCGGGGTTCTTGAAGTCGACCTGCACGGCGTACGACGCCGTCTTGTCGGTGTTGTTGGTGATGGTGACGACCACGGCGCGCAGCCCACCGGTCTCCGCCGTGGGCAGACCGGTCATGCTGACGTCCGACGTCGCGTTGCCGCTGCCCTTGACGTTCTTCAGCTGCTTCTCGGCGGTGGCGGCGGCGCGGGCGGTGTCGGCGGAGACCGACGCCGCGAACTCGGACGCCCTGGCCGAGACGGAGGCGGCCGCCGACGAGGCCCGCCCGGTCGCCGACTCGATGATCGAGGAGGCGGCCGAGGCGATGGCGGAGGGCGCCGTCCCCGTGAAGTTGGACGCGTTCGGCGGGGTGGGCCGCGGGCTGACGGAGCCCGAACTGCTGTCGCCGCCGCTGTCCGTGCTGCACGAGACGAGAACGGAGCCGCACGCGATCGCGGACAGCAGGGCAGCGATACGCCGTGATCCGCTTCGGCCGTGGAGAACGCGTCTGCTCATGGGGGCTCGCCTCTTCCTCCCGTACAGGGCACGGGGGCTCGTCCTCTTTCTGCCGTACGGGCTCCCTCATGCTCCGTGCCTCACCCGGCGACGGCGAACCGCGGGGGCCCATTGGGGTGGTTCGGGGCGGCTCAGCGCCCCTGCCGTGTTCCGTCGAGCCACGCGTCCGAGATCGCCAGGGCCGCGGCCATGATGCTCACCTGCGGGTTGACCTCCGGGCAACTCGGCAGGACCGAGCCGTCCGCGACCAGGACTCCGTGGACGCCGCGGAGCCTGCCTTCAGGGTCGGCGGGCGCCCGCTGCGGATCGGCGCCCGCGGCCACCGTGCCGGTCGGGTGGAACGCCGACAGGTGCAGATCGCGGGCGCGCACCGAGGTGAGCTGTTCGTCGAGCGCGTCCAGCGAGCGGGCGCGGGGCGCGGCCGGGACTCCGGTGAGGACCTCCTCGGCCCCGGCCGCGAAGAGCAGACGGCCCATGGCGCGTACGGCGGTCATCAGACGGTCGCCGTCGCGGGGGTCGAGGTCGTAGCGGACGAGCGTCCGGTCCCGGCCCCGGACCTGTCCGGAGGGGCGGTCGGCGATCATGGCGCCGAGGGTCGCCAGGTGGTCCGCGCCCTCCAGTTCGCGGCGCAGTTCCCGGCCGAGGCCGGGCAGGACGAAGCTGCCCATGCCGGGCGGGCTGGCGGTCGCCTCGACGAGGACCCCGCGCGCGTGCAGTTCCTCGACCCCGACGCTCTGCAGCACGCCCCGCCAGGCCGTCACCGGCTCTGCGAAGCGCCCGGCGACGCTGGTGGCCGGGTGCACGCTGAGGTTGCGGCCGAGGCGGGGGTGTCCACCGAGGCCGGAGCGGCGCAGCAGGGGCGGTGTCTGCAGGGTCCCGGCCGCCGTCACGACGAGGGGGCTGAGGATCTCCAGTTCGCTGCCGTCACTGCGGCGGGCCCGGACTCCGGCGGCGCGGGGCGGGCCCGGCACGTCCTGGTCCAGCAGGATGCGGCGGACCTGAACGCCGGTGACGATCCGGGCGCCGGCGGCGCAGGCGTCGGGCAGGACGGAGAGCTGCACGCTCTGTTTGGCGCCGGTGGGGCAGCCCACCACGCACTGGCACGAGCCCTTGCAGCCGGGGGCGTTGCGGCGCAGCGGGGCGGCCCGCCAGCCGAGCCGTTCGGCGCCGGTGAGGGCGAGCAGCCCGTTGTTGCCGAGGACGTCGAGGGGCTGGGGCGCCACCCTGAGGGTGCGCTCGACCTCGTCGAGGAGAGGGCCGAACCCGTCGGCGAGCCCGAACCCGAACACGCTGCTCCAGCGGGCCCGTACATGGTCCGGAGTCCGGTAGCAGGTACCGGAGTTGACCAGGGTGGTGCCGCCGACTGCGCGGCCGACCGGCAGCAGGATCGGCGGATTTCCGACGGCCACCGTGGCGCCGCCGTCCCGGTACAGCTCGGCGAACCGGTCCAGCGGTGCCCGTCGCCCGAAGGATTCCGTCGTGTGGTGCCGGCCCTCCTCCAGGACGACCACGCTCAGTCCGGCGCGCGCGAAGGTCCGCGCGGCCATCGCGCCGCCCGCGCCCGATCCGACGACGACCACGTCGGCGGTGCTGCGGGCCGGCCACTCCTCGGCCGGAGTGCAGTCGAGGGGCGGATCCGTCGGCGCGGGCGTGGGCGCGGGCGCGACCGGCATCCTTTCGGTGCCCGCGGCCAGCAGCACGGGAACCTTGAGGAGGTCCAGCAGCGGGGCGAGCCGGGGTCGTGCGGCCAGGGAGCGGAGCACGTTCTCGCGTTCGTCGGGGCCGAGGGCCGCCAGCCGTCTGCCGGTGCGCAGCACGGTGTACGTCTCCAGGGCGGCGACGGCGGTGTGCACTCCGGCGCGGGCGGGCCGGGGCAGTGCGGCGAGGACCGAGTCGAGGCGGTGCGGCACACGGGCGGGCCAGTCGGTGTCTCCGTCGTCGGCGAGCAGCGCGGCGACGAACCCCTCGGCGGTCATCGTTCGCCCGCCTCGGCGTGCGCGGTGCCGTCCAGCACCCAGGTGGCCTCCGGGCGCCAGCGGCCCCACCAGCGTTCCAGGACGACTCGGGCGTCGGCGGACTCGCTGTTGCGGCACACCGCGCGGGCGCCGTCCGGGTCGCGGTACTCGAGGGTGAGGGTCCGCTCGGCGGGCTGGTTCACCTCGACGCGGATGCGGCGGAGCGCCGTCCGGCCGGTGACCGTCCACTCGGGCAGGCCGAACGCGGCCCGGAAGCGTCCGATCCCCATGCGCCCGATCGCGGAGCGTTCCGCTCGCCGCGGCCAGACGCGGCCGTCGCGGCGCAGGCGCAGGAATACGAGCGGGGGCAGCCGTCGCAGGGCCGGCCGGGTGGAGACGGCCGCGACGATCTCCAGGACGTCGCCGTCGCCGAGTTCCGCGTGCAGCCAGGTCCACCGGTGCGCGTTGCCGTGCCCGTAGATCCGGGCCGAGGCGCCGGGAGCGCCGCGCAGGTTCAAGGTCGTTTCTCCGTACGAGAATTCGCCCTCGTACGTGGCTCGGGCGGCCGGGAGCATCTGGGCGGCTGGCAGCAGGGGACGGCGCCAGGACCAGCGAGGGAAGGTGAACAGCGGTGGCGCCTGGGCGTGTTCGGTGAGCTTCCAGCGGAAGTCGCCCGCGTTGCCGGTCAGTTGCCCGGCCGTACAGGCCACGCCGTCGGTCGCGAATCCGTCCGTCGGCCGGGTCCAGGGGACGGGTCCGAAGCGGGCGTGCGTCACCTCGCCGTGGCGGGGGAACACCGCTGCCCATCCATGGGCGAACGGCTCGGATCCGTCGGTGGGTGCGGTGAGTTCGTGGTGCAGCCAGACTCCGGTGCCGCTCGCCGGATCGGTGAGGGTGGTGTACCAGACCTCGGTGCGGCCGGGGACGCCGTTCCATCGCGGGGCCATGTGGTCCGCGGGGTTCTCGCGGCGCGGGAAGCGGAAACTGAGCAGGAAGGGCGCGAGGCCGGTGGCCACCGGGAAGCGCAGGACTCCCTCGCCCACCCGCGCGTCGCCCTCGTACAGGGTGAACGGCAGCACGGTCATCGACGCGAGCGGGCGGCGCGGGGTCACCGACTTCCAGCCGTCGAGGGTGAGGCGGCGCCCGTCGGCGGTGAAGGTGAGGCGGTAGCGGATGCGCCGCCGGGCGATCGGCGACACCTCCAACTCGCCTTCCGCGTGGGGGTCGTCGGCGCGTCCGGTGATCCGCACCCGGCCGGTCAGACGCGCCCGCGTCGTCCGGTGCGGGAGCAGTACCCGGTCGGCCGCGGCGCGCAGGTCGAGCCGGATGCGCCGCTCCCCCGGCTCGCTGTCGAGGCGGACCGTGCCGAGCATCGTCTCCGTGAACAGCGTGCCCCTCACGCGAGGCCGTCCAGCATGATGCGCTCGGTGACCCGCAGATAGGTGTCGGCCGCCGCGTGCGCCCGCGGGGCGTCCCCGGCGATCACCGCGTCGACCACGGGTACGAGGCGCTCGTGGGCCGCCACCGGTTCGGTGAAGGGTCCCTTCAGCAGGGAGCGGACCGGCAGGTAGGCGTTGAAGAGCGTGTTGGTCAGCAGGACGTAGACGCGGTTGCCGGTGGCCCGGGCCAGCGCGCGGTGCACCTCGACGTCGGCCAGCTGCACCGCGTCGGCTCCCTCGGCCCGCCGTACGGCCGCGAGCAGGGCGCTCAGCTCGGCCCGCTGGGCGCGGGTGGCGCGCGCGGCGGCCCGCTCGGCGATCAACGCGCCCACCCCGCGCCGCACTTCGAAGACCTCGTGCACCCAGGTGGCGTCGTGCCGCACGAGCATGGGCAGGAGATCCGCTCCGCCGAGCCGGGCGTAGTCCCGCACCCGGGTGCCGACTCCGTGCCGGGTCTCCAGCAGTCCCGCCTGGACGAGCCGGCCGAAGGCGTGCTTGAGCGTGGTGCGCGTGACACCGTACCCGTCGGCCAGCCGTCGCTCCGGCGGAAGGTAACTCCCCGCCGGATGACGGCCGTCGAGTATGTCCGTGCGCAGTCTGTCCTCCAGGACGTCCACGATGGTCTCGCGGGGCAGAGCCTCCACGTTTCCCCCTCCGGGCAAGTGGCTGAGTGGATGAGCCACTGAACCAGTGGATGGCTTCCACGGTCAACCCCCGCGTCCGCGAAGGGTTGTTGACGACACCGCGAACGAACCGCCCAGGACGCGCGCGGGGTCGGGGCGCGGCGAACCGGGTCAGGCGGGCCAACCCGCCCCAGGGAAAGGCAACTTGGACCAGACCAACTTTGCGTGAATCGTTGACATGTACGTAACCTGGCGCAATTCTGAGAGCGCTCTCAAAGGGAAGCGGACGGGCCCCGTCCGCGCTGATCCACCTCGCTGAACCCCCACATCAAGGAGGCAGAGAGTGCGCGTAACAACCAGATGGCCGGCTTGGGCGCTGGCCTCGGCCACGCTCACGGCGGCGCTGCTCACCTTCGGCGCGCCCTCCCGCGCCGAGGCCGCGGTCCCGTCGACCATCCCGCTCACGTTCACCAACAACTCGGGCCGCAGCGAGCCGGTATACATCTACGACCTCGGCACACAGCTCTCGACGGGACAGCAGGGCTGGGCCGACGCGAACGGCACCTTCCACGCGTGGCCCGCGGGCGGCAACCCGCCGACCCCCGCGCCCGACGCGTCGATAGCGGGACCGGCCAACGGCCAGTCGAAGACGATCCGGCTTCCCAAGTTCTCCGGACGGATCTACTTCTCCTTCGGGCAGAAGCTCGACTTCCGGCTGACGACCGGCGGTCTCGTGCAGCCGGCCGTGCAGAACCCGAGCGACCCGAACCGCAACATCCTCTTCAACTGGTCCGAGTACACGCTCAACGACTCCGGTCTGTGGATCAACAGCACCCAGGTCGACATGTTCTCCGCTCCGTACGCCGTCGGCGTCAAGCTCGCCGACGGCAGCACGAAGAACACCGGTCACCTCAAGCCGGGTGGCTACAACGGCTTCTTCAACGCACTGCGGGGTCAGCCGGGCGGCTGGGCCAACCTGATCCAGACCCGGTCCGACGGCACCGTTCTGCGGGCACTCGCCCCGGGGCACGGCATCGAGGCTGGCGCGCTGCCGGCCACCGTCATGGACGACTACGTCAACCGCGTCTGGCAGAAGTACAGTTCGTCGACGCTGACGGTCCAGCCCTTCGGCGACCAGCCCAACACCAAGTACTTCGGCCGGGTCTCCGGCAACGTCATGAACTTCACCAACAGCGCCGGAGCGGTCGTCACCAGCTTCCAGAAGCCGGACTCGGACAGCATCTTCGGCTGCTACAAGCGGCTCGACGCGCCCAACGACCTGGTGCGCGGCCCGATCTCACGCACGCTGTGCGCGGGCTTCAACCGCTCCACACTCCTGACGAACCCCAACCAGCCCGACACCAGTTCCGCGAACTTCTACGTGGACACGGTGACCAACCAGTACGCCCGCAAGATCCACGCGCAGATGGCCGACGGCAAGGCCTACGCGTTCGCTTTCGACGACGTCGGCAACTACGAGTCCCTCGTCCACGACGGCAATCCGCAGCAAGCGTTCGTCACGCTGGATCCGTTCAGCTGACGGAAGGGGAAGCGGGAGCGGGGGTCCCCGGCCGGGGCCGCCCCCGTTCCCGCGTCCGTCCCAGGCCCTCGTCGGTGTCACCTGGCCTGGTCGGCGGCACAGGTTCTCGTGGGCGTCACAGGTTCTCGTCGGCGTCACAGGTTGTCGTCGGGATCCAGGCACAGCACGGGGACCCGCTGGACGAGGTTGTTCGCGAAGCCGCCGCGGTTCCACGGCTGGTCGAGCGGCTGGGTGTGCCCTTCGGCGTCGGTGGCGCGCGCGCTGAGCACATGGTGGCCCGGGGTGGCCGTCCAGACGAAGCGCCACGCGTGCCAGGACCAGCGACGACCGCTCGCCCGGTCCAGTTCGGCCGGGCGCCAGGAGCGCCCTTCGTCCGTGCTGACCTCGACCCCGGTCACCGGCGCGCGCCCGGACCAGGCCCGCCCCTCCAGGGTGACGGTGCCCGGCCGGACCGCCCGTGCCCGTGACATGAAGTCGGGGAAGCCCGGCGGGATCAGCAGGGCGCGCGGGGCGATCCGGGTGACCGGTTCACCCGCGTCGCCGGCGTCCTGCCGGAGCCGGTAGGCCACAGCCTGCTGGAATCCCCGGAACGGCGTCTCGGTCACCGTGATGTCGCGCAGCCACTTCACGTGCGCCATGCCGTACCAGCCGGGCACCACGAGCCGCAGGGGATGTCCGTGCTGCGGCGGCAGCGGAGCACCGTTCATCGCGTACGCCACCAGGACCTCGGGCTCGTCGCCCCGCGCCACGTCCAGCGGAAGGGCACGCTGGTAGTCCTGCTCGACCCCGCGTTCGATCCCGTGATCCGCGCCGGTGAACACCACGTCCACCGCGTCCTGTTCGACCTCGGCCTCGGCGAGCAGCACCCGCAGCGGCACGCCCGTCCACTCGGCCGTCCCGACCGCCTCCACCAGCCACGGCTGGCTCACCGGCCGGGGCGTCAGCAGGGCGCGCCCGTTGCCCGCGCACTCCATGGTCACCCGCTGTCTGACCGCGGGATACGCCTTCAGTTCGTCGACGCCGAGCAGCAGCGGGCGCCGTACCCGCCCGCCGAGAACGAGCCGCCAGGAGGCCTCTTCCGTATACGGGATGTCGTAGTGCGTGAGCACATAGTGCAGCCCCGGCGGGGTGACCTCGTACCGCAGTGCCTCCAGCGGCAGCCCGTGGTTCCGGGCGGCGAGAGCCAGCTCCTGGACGCTGATGCCCTCGTCCGGGCCGGCCAGCCGGGCGGGTCCGCTCATGTCGTCAAGACGATGCCCCATGGGCGCATTGTCCGCCCGTTCGGGGAGGCGGCGCTAGGGCTGTCGTTTGGATCAGGTCGCAGGGCACAGAGGGCGCCTTGTCAACAAGGGTGAGCGGGGGCTGGTGCGTGCGACTGCAAGGCGGAGGAGGGAGTCGACGCGGAGCGTCGGCGACTGACGACAACGCCGCAGACGTGCGTGCCAGCCCCCGCGTCTGCGGCATGATCCAAACGGCAGCCCCTAGGCGAGGCGTGGGCCGACGGTCCGGTCCACCAGGTCGCGCCAGCCGGATTCGAGGCGCTCCGGTGGCATAGCGCGCTGGCGGGTCAGATGACCGATCAGGGCGGGGTCCAGGTATCCCATCAGCGTCTGGGCGACGAGCTCGATGTCCGTGCCGGAGCCCGAACTCGCCTGACGCAGCAGCATGCACACGTGCATGAAGCGGACCCGGTAGGGCGCGGAGGTGAAGCGGCGGGAGGCATCGGGCTCGGCGGCGAGGTAGAGGTCGAGCTGTTCGGAGGTCTGGCGCAGGGCGTGGCTTCCGAAGGCGTGCAGGCGCTCCACCGGTGACGCGCCGGGGCCCAGGGGGGCCGAACCGCTGATGAAGGCGGCCTGGAAGCGCTGCTCGGTGTGGTCGAGCAGCGCCATGAGCAGGCCGGTTCGGTCGCCGAAGCGCCGGAAAACGGTTCCCTTGCCCACCGCGGCCGCGATGGCGACGCCTTCCATCGTGAGCTTGGCCACTCCCTGCTCCTCGACCAGCCGGGCGGCCGCCTCCAGCAGGCGCGCGCGGTTGCGGGCGGCGTCGGCGCGCAGCGGGGCGTCATCGGGGGCGGTGAGCTCCATGAGAACGGGCTCGTCGGACGATTCCTGTCGCTTCGGGAACGGCGGGAGTGGGGTGGACATGAAGCCAGCGTAACGGCAACCGAGGACAACTGGACTGCGGTCCGCTTCGGTGGTACACCTTTAAGCGGACCTCGGTCCGTTTTGTTGCCGCAGTGTTTCATCGGTCATCGGTTCGATCGGTTTCATCGGTTCAGCGTTTCCAGTTTCGGGAGATATCCATGTCCGTACGCATCCTCGCGCTCGTCGGCAGTCTGCGCGCCGGTTCCCACAACCGTCAGCTCGCCGAGGCGGCCGTCAAGCTCGCCCCGGAGGGTGCCGAGGTCGAGCTCTTCGAGGGCCTGGCCGAGGTCCCCTTCTACAACGAGGACATCGACGTCGAGGGCAGCGTGCCCGCCCCCGCCGCCCGGCTGCGCGCCGCGGCCTCCGCCGCCGACGCCTTCCTGCTCTTCTCGCCCGAGTACAACGGCACCATTCCGGCCGTCCTGAAGAACGCCATCGACTGGCTGTCCCGTCCGTTCGGCGCCGGCGCCTTCACCGGCAAGCCGGTCGTCGTGGTCGGCACCGCGTACGGCCAGTTCGGCGGCGTCTGGGCGCAGGACGAGGCCCGCAAGGCCGTGGGCATCGCCGGCGGCACCGTACTGGAGGACGTCAAGCTCTCCGTCCCCGGCTCCGTGGTCCGCTTCGCGGAGACCCACCCGGTCGACGACGCCGAGGTCGCCGCTCAGATCGCCGAGGTCGTGAACCGGCTGCACAACCACGTCGGCGCCACCGAAGCCGCCTGACAACTCCCTTGTGGGCCGGTCCGGTTGACCCGGGCCGGCCTTCGGCGTGTCGCAGCTCCGTCACCACCTGTCGCACGATCGCCACGCCTCTGGCGGAGCCACATCCTCCGCGACAGGATGCCCGCATGAAGAGTGATCTCTTTTCCAGTGACCACATGGTGCAGCCCGCCGTCGCGGCGGGCATGACCGTCCAGAACGCCAAGTCCATCAAGTACGCCGTCCAGGGCGAGATGTTCGCGCGCCAGGGCGCGATGGTCGCCTACCGGGGCAATCTCCAGTTCGAGCGCAAGGGCCAGGGCGTGGGCGGCATGCTCAAGCGGGCGGTCACCGGTGAGGGACTTCCGCTGATGACCGTCCGCGGCCAGGGCGAGGCCTGGTTCGCGCACGAGGCTCAGAACTGCTTCATCGTGGGCATCGAACCCGGCGACGTGTTCACGGTCAACGGCCGCAACGTCCTGTGTTTCGACGCGTCGTTGGCGTACGAGATAAAGACCGTGAAGGGCGCGGGCATCACCGGCGGCGGCCTGTTCAACAGCGTCTTCACCGGTCACGGCAGCCTGGGGCTGATATGCGAGGGCAACCCGCTGGTCATTCCCGTATCCCAGCAGCAGCCGGTGTTCGTCGACACGGACGCGGTCGTCGGCTGGACGGCGCACCTGCGCACCTCTCTGCACCGCTCGCAGTCGATCGGCTCGATGATCCGCGGTGGCTCCGGAGAGGCCGTACAGCTGAAGCTGGAGGGCGAGGGATACGTCGTCGTACGCCCGAGTGAGGCCACACCGCAGAAGACGCAGCAGCACTGACCCGGGGAAACGTCAGGAGGGTGCCCCGCCGCGTGGCGGAGCACCCTCCTGACATGCGTCAGTGGCCCGCGGCCGGGGTGTTGGCGGCGGTGACGTTGACGGCGGCCCAGGCCTTGCCCACCGCCTTGTACTCGGCGCTGCTCGACCCGTACATGTCGGCGGCGGCCTTGAGCGTGGCCTTGCGCGCGTCATGGAAGTCGGTCGTGGAGACCATGTAACGGGTGAGCGCCCGGTAGAAGATGGCGGTGGCCTTGGTACGGCCGATGCCGGTCACCCGCGCACCGTCGTAGGTCGGCGAGTCGTACGTGACGCTGCCGACCGTCTTGCGGCCGCTGCCCTCGGCGAGCAGGTAGTACGCGTGCGAGGACACACCGGAGCCGGCGTGCACCTCGGTGTCGTAGGCGGCGGGCGACCAGTAGTCGATCGCCTCCTCCAGCAGGTCGAGGGACGGGTGGTCGAGGCGGCGCAGGAACTTCTGGTCGAGGCCCAGCTTCTCGCCGACTAGGTAGTTCGGCGGGTTCTTCGGGTTGTTGGCCGAGAACTCGACGTTCGAGCCGAAGATGTCGGCGAGCGACTCGTTGAGGGCGCCCGGCTCGCCGTACTGGTTGCCGTCCTCGTCCACGCGGGTGGGTTCGAGGGCCGCGGTCGCGTCGACGACGCCGTGCGTCAGCTCGTGGCCGGTGACGTCGAGGACGACGAGCGGCTTCTTGAACCACTGGCCGTCGCCGTCGCCGTACAGCATGCAGCCGCACATCGAGTCCCAGAAGGCGTTGCCGACCTTGTTGCCGAAGTGGACCATGCCCCGGGCACCGGCGCTGTTGTTCTTGATGCCCTTGCGGCCGAAGGTCTTCTTGTAGAAGTCCAGGGTCTTGGTGATGCCGTACTGGGCGTCGACCGCAGCGGTGGCCCGGCTGGAAGTGGTGCCGGTGCCCCACTTGTTGTCGCCGTCCGTGAACTTCTTGCCCCGCGCGAAGGACTCCAGCTCCTGGCCCTTGGCGTCCCGCGTCTCGGTGTTCCACCGGGTCGGGTCCTTGAGGAGATAGCTGGTCCGCGCGGTCCGGGTGGTGGTCAGCGCCACCTTGCCGGCGAAGAGGGAGGCCCCGCTCCCGGTGGCCGTGGCCGGGTATCGGCCCGCGGCGGCGGTGCTCGTGAGACCGGCAAACCCCGTGGCCGTACCGGTCTGCGGGCTCACGTGCTCGCCCCGCTCGCGCAGGGTGTCCGCGAGGGACGGCGAGATGAACTCGTCGCTGTCCGGGGTGTTGCTGCGGATCCGGCCGCTGCGGGCGTCCACGACGACCGTGCGGGAGCCGCCGGCCTCCGTGGTGTCGCTGTCCGTCACGAGCACCTGGTAGGCGAGGGCGGCGGCGCCGTCGCGGGCGTCCACGACGAGCCGGGCGCTGCCCGCTTCGCCCTTGGCGGCGTCCGCGGCCTTCCGCTCCGCCTGCTGGGGCGTCAACTTCGCCTCGACGGTGGACGGTTCGACCACGTGGTCGGCGGCCCGGGTCACGCCCAGGTACTGCGCCCGCTCGCCAAGGTGGACGACCAGGTCGCCACCGATGACCGGAAGGCCCCGGTGTGTACGGACGAAGCGGACGTGCTGCTTTCCGTCCGGGTCCGTCATCACGTCCTTGGCCTGAAGGGTGTCGCCCTGGGAGACACCGGTGGCCGAGGCGTGCGCGAACGCCGCCGCCCTGGCGGCGGCCACCGGGGACGAGGCCGAGGCCGCCGCGCGGGCGGGCCCGTTGGGGGCCGCCGCGAAGGCGGGGCCCTGGAGCGTGGCGGCCGTCGTCACCGCGACGGCGATCGCCACGCGGCGTATGTGGGGTCTACGCACTGAGTTCCTTTGCACAGGGGCGGCCGGGATCGCCGACCGCCTTACGGCGCAGCGCCGTTGGGCGCCGCGGGGGCTGTCGGGCCCCGAGTCGCCACCCTCACCGATTCCTCATGTACATGTAAAGGAGAAAGATCCCTTTTCTTGCTTTTGAGGGCATCTCTTTACAAATGCTTGCTTCGCGGTGATCACTGAGTGGCCAACAGTGCACCGACCGGACAGATGTGAAGGGCCATGAGGCGGTTGCCTGGCGAGGCAGGTCGACAGGCGTATGTGACGCATGTCGCATGACCCCGGCCCGGAGCGGACGGGCCCGAGGTACGCGTGCGGGGAGTCGAGGAGTCGGGAAGGGGTCAGATCGTGCGGTCGGCGAGGGCGGACAGCACCGTGCGCAGTTCCGCCACGGGCCCCGGGGCGAGGGGCACGCCCGTGAGCAGCGCGTCCGCCGCGGCCAGATGGCGGCGCGCCTCGCGCACGGCCGTCGTGCGACCACCGGCACGCTCGACGAGGGCCGCCGCGCGGCGAAGGCCCCCGCCGTCGAGCGCGTGCGAGGCCGCGAGGAGTTCGGCGAGTTCGGAGTGCCCGGGCGCACTGAGGGCCGCGAGGACCGGCAGGGTCTTCTTCCCCTGCCGCAGGTCGCCGTGGACCGGCTTGCCGGTGACCGCCGGATCACCCCAGATGCCCAGCACGTCGTCGGCGATCTGGAAGGCGACGCCGAGATGGCGTCCGGCGCGGTCCAGCACGGTCACGGTCCGGCCGGGCGCTCCCGCCAGCCGGGCGCCGAGTGCCAGCGCGCAGCCGAGCAGCGCGCCGGTCTTGCCCTCGGCCATCGTCTCGTACTCCCGCACGCCCACCGCCTCGGGCCCGCTCCAGGGCCGGTCGGCGAACAGCAGGTCGTCCGCCTGACCGCGGACCAGGTCGCCGAGGGCGGTGGTCAACTGCCGTACGGTGAAACCGGCGTGGGGAGCAAGGGCGAGGGTCTCCACGCCCAGCGCGAACAGCGCGTCGCCCGCGAGGACGGCGGGGCCGGTGCCGTACGCCTTCCACAGCGCGGGGCGGCCCCGGCGCAGTGCGTCGCCGTCCATGATGTCGTCGTGGAGCAGCGAGAAGGTGTGGACGAGCTCCACCGCGACGGCCCCCGGCACGCCCGCCCCGGCGGGGCCCGAGACGATTTCCGCCCCGAGGACGGCCAGCGCCTGCCGTACGCCCTTGCCCTGACTGTGGTCCGCGGGGGCGCCGCCGACCTCGCAGCGGCCGAGCGCGTATCCGGCCATCTCGGCGACCCAGGGGTGCAGCCCGTCGACCGCCTCCGCCAGGGCGGGAGCGGCGAGTTCGCGGCAGCGGCGCAGAATCCGCGCGGCGGTGGGCGGCGCCGGGACGGTCGAGGCCGTCGAGCGCTGCAGGGCGGTCGAGGTCATCACGCGGCCTCCGCCTCGCCGGTCCCGGGCGTCAACCCGAGCTCGGTCCGTGCCTGTTCGACCATCCGCCGGGCGTGCCGCAGCCCGATGCTCTCCAGCGCCACGGCCAACTCGCCCAGGTCTGCGGCGGTTTCGGCGCGGTCGCGGCCGAGGCGGGAGAGGGACTTGACCAGTCCGAGCCGCGACAGCGCACGGCCGCGCGGCTCGCTCATCGCCTCGAACTCGGCGAGCGCCTGCGCGTAGAGGTCACGGGCCTGCTCGTAACGCCCGGCGCGGTAGAGGACATTGCCGCGCATCTTGTGGTTGTAGGCGAGCGCGCCGGACAGCTTCATCGCGCGGCAGGACACCTCCGCCTCGCTCAGCAGCTCCAGCGCGCGGTCCACGTCGCCGTCGCGCACGGAGACGATGTCCGCGAGGCCCCGCAGCGCCCAGGCGTGGCCCCGCCGGTCCTCGGCACCGGCGGCGATCCCGGCCGCCTCCTCGAACATGGCGTACGCGCTCTCGTACGCGCCGGTGTTGCGGTGGATCTGGGCGATGCCCTCCAGAGCCCACACCGTGTGCCGGGCCTCGCCGCGCTTGCGGGCCTCGGCCAGCAACTGCTCGTGCAGGGCGGTCACGGCCGCGTAGTCGCCCTGGATGCGGCCGGTCTCCGCCATTCCGGCCAAGGAGTAGCCGCGCACCACCACATCCCCTGCCTGGCCGCCGAGTTCGGCGGCCAGCCGCAGCAGTCGCCACGCCAGCGGGAACGCTCCGCGCTGCCGGGCGAGTGTGCCACCGCTCCACAGGGCCCACGCCATCGCGGCGCCGTCACCAGCCTCACGAGCGGTGCGGTAACTCGCCTTCCACGCCCGGTCGGCGTCCGCCACCTGCCCGAGCCGGCGGTGCGCCTCGGCGACCGCGAGACCCGACCGGGCCGCCTCGGCGCGAGCGCCCGTGCGCTCGGCGGCGCGCAGTTGCTCGGTGCCCGCCGCGAGGACGTCGGTCAGTGAGGAGTTCACGGACAGGGTGGTCAAAGCGCCCTGGTACTCCGGGGCGAAGGCCTTGCCGTACATGAGTGCCTTTCCGTCTGCCACCGGACGTCCGCATGCGCTCACGGCCCGGCGGTGATGCTGTAGCTGGCTCCTTCGGGGCGTTGACGTGCGACGACACCGCTACACACTCGACGTATACACGGCATGTATACGCAAGGGGTATAGTGCGTCCGATTTCCACCAGGGAATCTCTGCTGCTGTAGGTCGACGCGCCATCCGCCCGTTGCCGATCAAGACGACGATCGCGTCCGCGAGGTTGCCTGGCCGCCCGAAACGCGTTGCGGGGCGGCCCGAACGGGACGCAGGATGGCGGAAGTCGACCTTCTCCCCACGGAAAGCAGGCGCCCATGCCCGCAGGCCCGATGCACGCCGACGAGGCGCGGATCGACGGTTCGCTCGTACGACGCCTGCTGGCCGAGCAGTTCCGGCAGTGGGCCGAACTGCCCCTGAAGCGCGTGGAGTCGGCCGGGACCGTCAACGCCCTCTACCGTCTCGGCGACGACATGGCCGTCCGGCTCCCGCGCATCGCGGACGGCGCCGACGACGTGACCAAGGAACACGCGTGGCTGCCGCGGCTCGCCCCGATGCTCCCGTTCCCGGTGCCTGAGATCCTGGGGCTCGGCACCCCCGCGGCGGGCTATCCGTGGCACTGGGCCGTACTGCGCTGGCTCGACGGCGACCTTCCGGCGCCCGACGCCCTCACCGACGCGGACGGGCTGGCCGCCGACCTCGGCGCGTTCGTCGCCGCACTGCGCGGGATCGACCTGCCCGGCGGGCCGACCGCCTATCGCGGGGTCGCCCTGGCCACGGTGGACGCCGAGACGCGCTCGGCGATCGGTGAACTCCGCGGCGCGATCGACACGTTGGCCGCGACGGCGGCCTGGGAGGAAGCGCTCGCGGCGCCGTCGTGGACGGGCCCGCCGCTGTGGCTCCACTCGGACCTGATGCCGATGAACCTCCTCACCCGCCAGGGCCGCCTCACTGCCGTCCTCGACTTCGGCACCCTCGGCACCGGCGATCCGGCCTGCGACTTCATCCCGGCCTGGAACCTCCTGCCGGCCGAAGCGCGGTCCGTCTTCCGGGATGCCGCGGGTGCCGACGACGCCGGCTGGGCGCGCGGCCGCGGCTGGGCCCTGTCCATGGCCCTGGTCCAACTCCCGTACTACCGCACCACGAACCCGGTGATCGCCGGCAACGCCGAGCACGTGATCCGCGAAGTGCTGGCCGAGTTCTAGAGGCTGTGCCCGCGAACAGTCCGAACTATGGCCCCGAAGGCCCTGCCACCCAGGTCACTCGACCCCCGCCGGTCCGGTCACTCCACGAGAGCCTGCGTGCCGAGAACGCCGAGGAGGTCGAGGCGTTCGGCGTCCTCCGTGCCGGGCTCGGCCGTGTAGACCATGATCCGCAGGTCGCTGCCGGCGACGCTGAGTACGTCGCAGTCCAGTGTCACGGCGCCGACCTGGGGATGATCGATGGTCTTGCGGGACGCCTCGTGGCGGCCCACGGTTCCCGAGTCCCACAGCTCCGCGAACCGCACGCTGTTCGCGCACAGGTCGTCGATCAGCTGCGTCAAGCGCCGGTCCGTCGGATACCGGCTCGCGGTCGCGCGCAGGTCGGCGGCGAGCGTCGCCTCGAAAGCACGCCGCTCCCGCGGGGTGTGACGCACCCGGCTGCCGGGGCCCACGAAGTTGCGCCAGACGCCGTTGCGTTCATTGCCGCGCCACCCCGAGGGATCACCCAGCAGGGCCGCGTACAGCGGGTTGGCCAGCAGCAGCGTCCACGCCGCGTCGTAGACCGCCACAGGTGTGCCGTTCAGCCGGTCGAGCAGCCGGTGAACGCCCGGGGTGATGTGGGCGGGCACTATGCCCTTGCCCGGCGGCACCAGCCCGGCCACCTGGAAGAGGTGCTCGCGCTCGGTTCCGGAAAGCCGCAGCGCCCGGCCCAGGGCCTCGACGACCTGCTCCGAGGGGTGGGCCGCCCGGCCTTGTTCGAGGCGGGTGACGTAGTCGACCGAGATACCCGCGAGCAGGGCCAGCTCCTCACGGCGCAGCCCGGCCGCGCGCCGCTGCCCGCCACCGGGCAGCCCGGCCGCCTCCGGTGAGACCCGGTCGCGCCAGCGCCGCACCGTCCGCCCGAACTCCGTGTTCGCCATGCCCCCAACTGTGCACCTGCGCGCGCGGACCTGCCTGGTACCCGCGGTCCCAGGAACACCGGACTCCTGGTTGTCGGCACCAGGCTGCCGGACTCTGGACGCATGACCACAACACTCATCACCGGAGCGAACAAGGGCCTCGGCTTCGAGACCGCCCGTCGGCTCGTCGCGGCAGGCCACACCGTCTTCATGGGCAGCCGGGACCCGGAGCGCGGGCGGCACGCCGCCCAGGAACTCGGGGCGCGCGCGGTCGTCATCGACGTCACCGACGACGCGTCCGTCGCCGCCGCGGCGAAGACCGTCGAGGCCGGGGGCGGCCTGGACGTCCTGATCAACAACGCCGGCGTCGAGGGGCGCGGCGAGGGAAACAGCGTGATCGGCGCGGCGGACGTGACCGGCGACATGATGCGCGAGCTGTTCGAGACGAACGTCTTCGGCGTCGTCCGGGTCACCCACGCCTTCCTGCCCCTGCTCCAGAAGTCCGCCGCCCCGGTCGTGGTGAACCTCAGCAGCGGCCTGGCCTCACTGGCCCGGATCACCGAACCCGCGACCCCGTCCCACGCCTACCCGGGCGTCGCCTATCCGGCGTCCAAAACGGCCGTCAACATGATCACCGTGCAGTACGCGAAGGCCTTCCCCGGCATCCGGATCAACGCGGTGGAACCCGGCTACACCGCCACCGACCTGAACGGCAACACCGGAACGCAGACCGTGGAGCAGGGCGCCGAGATCATCGTCCGCATGGCGCGGATCGGCCGGGACGGACCGACCGGCGGCTTCTTCGACGCGACGGGCCCGGTCCCCTGGTGACCACGCCACCGACCCACCGATGGAACACATATTCGATTACGGGGGTACGCTGGCCGTATGGCCACGCACCTCCAGGGCTCGCTCTTCGACCAGACCGACGAGCTCCGCCTCGGTCCGCTGCACGGGATGCGCCGCACCGCGCTGGGCGACGGGGCGTGGATCGACCTGTCGCCCGGCTGGCTGAGCGGGGCCGACGAGCTCTTCGCCCGGCTCGCCGCCGAGGTGCCGTGGCGGGCCGAACGGCGCCAGATGTACGAGCAGGTGGTGGACGTACCCCGGCTGCTCGCCTACTTTCGCGCGGACGATCCGCTGCCGCATCCGATCCTGGACGAGGCCCGGGACGCACTGTCCGCGCACTACGCCGACGAGCTGGGCGAGCCGTTCACCACGGCCGGGCTCTGCTACTACCGGGACGGCCGCGACAGCGTGGCCTGGCACGGGGACAAGATCGGCCGGGGCGCCCGCGAGGACACCATGGTCGCCATCATCTCCGTGGGCGCCCCGCGCGATCTCCTGCTGCGGCCTCGCGGTGGCGGGGACACCGTGCGGCGCCCGCTGGGCCACGGCGACCTCATCGTGATGGGCGGCTCCTGCCAGCGCACCTGGGAACACGCGATCCCCAAGACGGCACGGGCGGCGGGACCCCGGATCAGCGTCCAGTTCCGCCCCGACGGGGTGAACTGACCTTGCGGCCGCGGGAAACTCCCGGCTCAGGGTGCGAGCTGGGCCTGAACCGCCGGCGCGTACCGGTCGACGATGTCCTCGATCGTGGTGGCGCGCAGGTGCGGGCCCCGGGCGATGCCGTACATCACGCCGAGGCCGAGCAGGGTGCTCACGGCGAGCTCCGCGCGCAGGCCCGAATCCGGTCCGCTCAGGCGCTCGGCGAGCCGGTCACTGACCTGGGCGCGGAAGTTGGCGCGCAGTATGTCGCCCTGTTCCCCCTGGAGCGGCGCGAAGACGATGCGCAGGACGGGGTCGGCGCCCCGCTGGGTCTGGCCTTCGAGGAGGTGGCGGACCATGTGCCGGCCGAGCTCGTCCAGGGGTGCGTCCAGCAGGGCGTCGGCGTCGGACTCGAAGGACATGACGCGGGCGAACAGCGCGTCCTTGTTGCCGAAGTACTTGAGGATCAGCGGCGCGCTCACCCCCGCCCGGTCGGCCACCGCTTTGAGCGTGATGTCCGCGTGGGCGTGCCGGGCCAGCAGATACCGGGCCGCGCGCAGGATCGCCGCCTTGGTCGCCTCCGCGTCGCGGCGGGGTGCGGCGGGAGCGTCGGGTACGGCGGGAGCAGCGGGTGCGGGAGCAGCGGGTGCGGGAGCAGCGGGAGCGGCTTCCCCGTCCTGGTGCGGTGGAGCGGAAGCGGCCGGCTGCTCACCGGGCCCCGGGACGGGCGGGGACGCCGTGAGACCGGTGTGCGGGGTGGTCACGGTGCTCATGCTCCTTCGAGTGCCTCGTCGCGGGGTGCGCCGGTACGGCGGCCGGTGCGCGGGGTCTCGCGGGAGGCGGGGTCGGCGGGTATCGACAGGGCGGCCGCGCAGGCCACCAGTGCGACCGTACCCGCCATGACGAAGGCCAGCAGATATCCGTGCAGGGTCGGCACGGGTGCACCGCCGACGAGGCTCGTGTGGTGCACCAGGATGGCGGCCACGGCGGCGCTGCACACGGCCTGCCCGATGGTGCGCATCAGGACGTTGACGCCGTTGGCGGACGCGGTCTGCCCTGCGGGCACCGCGCGCAGGATCAGGGTGGGCAGGGCGGAGTAGGCGAAGGTGGTGCCGATCGCGCAGACCGTGGCACCCAGGATGATCATCCAGAGGTCACGGCTGTCCACGATCCGCAGCACATAGCCGGAGGCGATGATCGCCGTGCCGAGGGCCAGCGTCACCCGGGGACCGCGGACCGCCGAGATGCGCGCCGAGACGGGCGAGAGCAGCAGCATGGTCACGCCGCCGGGCAGCAGACACAGGCCGGTCGCCACGATGGACAGGCCGAGCCCGTAGCCGGTGGCCGTGGGCGCCTGCACGAGCTGCGCCGTGACCAGTGAGTTGCCGTAGAACGCGAAGCCGGTCAGGAGCGCGGCGACGTGCGGCAGGGCGACGCGCGGGCGGGCGGCCAACCTCAGGTCGACGAGGGGGCGTTCGGCGCGCAGCTGCTGTCGCCACCACAGCGTGAGGACGACGGCGCAGCCGGCGAACAGGCCCAGGATCGCGGGGCTGCTCCAGCCCCAGGTGCCGCCCTGCGACACGGCGAGCAGCAGACACACCAGTCCGGCGGCCAGGCCCAGCGCGCCGACCGTGTCGAAGCGGCCCGGCTCCCGGACGGGCGACTCGCGCACCGCCCACCAGGCCAGCGACACCCCGACGACGCCGAGCGCGGTCGTCGCCCAGAACATGACGTGCCAGTTGGCGTACTGCACCACGAGGGCGGCGAGAGGGAGGCCGAGGGCGGCGCCGATCCCCACGGTGGAACTCATCAGCGAGACGGCTGAACCCGTGCGCTCCGGCGGCAGTTCGTCGCGCAGGATGCTGATCGACAGCGGGACCACGGCGGCCGCCGCGCCCTGCAGCGCCCGCGCCACGATCAGGACGCCGATGTCCGAGGTGAGCGCGCACATCAGGGAGCCGAGCGTCATCAGCCCGAGGGCCATGAGCAGCACGCGCCGCTTGCCGTACATGTCTCCCGCGCGGCCCAGCACGGGGGTCAGCACCGCTCCGGCGAGGAGGGTCGCCGTCACCATCCAGGACACCGCGCCCGCCGAGGCGCCGGTCAGCCGGGGCAGGTCGGGCAGCAACGGGACGACGACCGTCTGCATGACGGCCATGAGAATCCCGCCGAACGCCAGGACAGGGATCGCGAGCCGCTCGCGCAGAGCCGCCATCGGCACTCCAGAAGTAGACACGAAGACAGAGGTGAATGACAATTCACCATAGCGGTGAATTGTCATTCACCTCAAACGCCGTCCGCTTCTCGCGAGGGGGCCGAGAGGTATCTACCGGTGCGCGCGGGCCTGCACACCGCGGGCCAGTTTCGGCCCGAGCCAGCGCTTGAGGCGGCGCAGCGCCTCCAGCCGCCCGGCCGCGCGGTCGATCCGGTAGTAGAGCTGCGGCGGGATGTACGGCAGCAGTGGCGAGTGCCGCTGCCCGAGCAGGGCGAACATCTGCGCGGGCGGAAGGCCGATGTAGCGCGGCAGGTTCTCGTACCACTGCGCGCTGTGGCGGGCCGCGCTCTGCACGGACAGGAGCTGCGCCTTGCGCTCCCGCTCGTAGTGGGTGAGGGCGGCTTCGAGGTCCGTGTGCTCCCGCAGCGCTCCGGCCAGGGAGATGGCGTCCTCCAGGGCGAGGGTGGTGCCCGCGCCGATCGAGTAGTGGGTGGTGTGGGCGGCGTCGCCGAGCAGGACGAGGTTGCCGCGGTGCCAGGTCCGGTTGGTCAGGGTGCGGAAGGTGAGCCACTGCGCGGTTCCGTCGGCCTGCGCCCGGCCGATCAGCTCGTGCCCGTCCAGCAGGTCGGCGAAGAGCTTCTCCAGCAGCGCGAGACCGTCGGACTCACTCGCCGCGTCGAGCCCGAGGCCGGACCAGGTCCGCGGGGAGCACTCGACGACGAGGGTGCTCCGGTCGTCGCCGAACCGGTAGGCGTAGCACCAGATCCAGCCGTGGTCCGTCTCGACGAAGGAGAAGGTGAACGAGTCGAAGACCTTGGTGGTGCCGAGCCAGACGTAGTAGTTGCGCCCGAGGCTGATCTCGCTGCCGAAGTGGCCGGCGTGGCGCTCGCGCAGGGCGCTGTTGACTCCGTCCCCGGCGACGACGAGGTCGGCGTCGGGCAGCCGGTCGGCCTCGATCTCCCGCTCGTACTCGACGCGGACCCCCAGCGAGCGGGCCCGCTCGGCGAGCAGGTCGAGCATCCGGCGGCGGCCGATACCGAATCCCTCGTCACCGGGGTGCACGGTCGTGCGGTCGCCGACATGGGCGACCCCGTCGCTCCAGGACACCGAGTTCTCGCTGACGGCGAGCGCGGACACGGGGTCGCCCTCGCGCAGCTTGTCGAGCAGGCCCGCCCAGTAGGTCACTCCCCAGCCGTAGGTCGAACCGGCCGGGTTCTTCTCATGGACGGTGATGTCATGGGACGGGTCCTGGAGCTTCATCAGGATCGAGAAGTACAGGCTTGCGGGTCCGCCACCGACGCACGCGATCTTCACGCGCACTCCCCTATGTTGCACAAAGCGGTCAGTTGATCACGAAGGGTAGCAGGGGGTGTCATCCCCGGAGTTCACGCCAGATCGCGGGCGTGACCCGCGCCACCGGCCGCGGGCCTCGGCCGCAAGATCATCGGCGCCGAGCCTCCCGACGGGAGGATTTCCGCCCCCGGTCCACCGCGAACACCTCCCGACAGCAAGATCATCTTCGTTCAACCTTGCACGACATATCCACGATTGTCCGGATCACAGCCAACCGACATTCGGCGATTTCTCCCGTTGTTTGACGACCCGATAGGCATATCGGGTCATCAACACAGCTGATCACAGGAGGTCTTCGCATGCCGGAGCTCACTCGTCGCCGTGCCCTCGGGGCCGCTGCCGCGCTGGTCGCGGCCGCCGGGGCCCAGACCCTTGCCGCGTCCGCCGCGTCCGCGTCGCCGGAACGGCCGCCCACCCCGCGGTCGTCCATGGCCGACCACCACCACGGCGGCCCGGAAGCCTTCGACGAGGTCTACCAGGGGCGCCGCATAGAAGGCCGCCCGGTCACCGGGGGCGGTCACCATCACGGCGGCGGATACGCCGTGTTCATCGACGGCAAGGAACTGCACGTGATGACCAACGCGGACGGCAGCTGGATCAGCGTCGTCAGCCACTACGACCCCGTGCCCACCCCGCGCGCCGCCGCCCGCGCCGCCGTCGTGGAGCTGCAGGGGGCGCCACTCGTGCCCTTCGCCGCCAACTGAACCACCCGCAAGCAGATCGTGGAGTCCCGCACATGACCGTACGCAAGAACCAGGCGAGCCTGACCGCCGACGAGAAGAGGCGTTTCGTCGACGCGCTGCTTCAGCTCAAGCGCAGTGGAAAGTACGACGCCTTCGTCACGACGCACAACGCCTTCATCCTCGGCGACACCGACAACGGCGAGCGGACGGGCCACCGTTCACCGTCGTTCCTGCCCTGGCACCGCAGATTCCTTCTCGAGTTCGAGCGGGCCCTCCAGTCCGTCGACCCCTCGGTGGCCCTGCCCTACTGGGACTGGAGCAGCGACCGCACGGCGCGCTCGTCCCTGTGGGCGCCCGACTTCCTCGGCGGCACCGGACGCAGCCTGGACGGCCGTGTGATGGACGGCCCGTTCGCCGCCGCCGCGGGCAACTGGCCGATCAATGTGCGCGTCGACAGCCGTACGTATCTGCGCAGATCGCTCGGCAGCGGGGTGCGGGAACTGCCCACCCGCGCCGAGGTGGACTCCGTGCTCGCCATGGAGACGTACGACATGGCGCCCTGGAACAGCGGCTCGGACGGTTTCCGCAATCACCTCGAAGGCTGGCGGGGCGTCAATCTGCACAACCGGGTGCACGTCTGGGTGGGCGGCCAGATGGCCACCGGCGTCTCCCCCAACGACCCGGTCTTCTGGCTCCACCACGCCTTCATAGACAAGCTGTGGGCGGACTGGCAGCACCGTCACCCCCGCTCCGGCTATCTGCCGCTCAACGGCACCCCGAACGTCATCGACCTGGGCGAGACGATGAAGCCGTGGAACGACACACGGCCCGCCGACCTGCTCGACCACACCACGTTCTACACCTTCGACGCCGCCTGATCCCCCCGCCCGCACCCGGCCGGCCCGTACCGGCGGCCCCCGCCCCGGGGCCGACCGGGTGCGGAGACCGGGTGCGGAGACCGGGTGCGGAATCCTGACGGGTGCGGAAACCGACCGGTCGCCGGGGTCGACCGGATGCGGATCGGACTCGTGTCCGTGCCCGGCCTGCGTTCTAGGTCGCCACCGCGTGCAGGTAGCCGTTCTCGCTGCTCACGAAAGCCACCCCGTCCGCCACGGCCGGGGACGAGTACACGGGCGCACCGGTGTCGAACGTCCAGCGTGCTTCACCGGTGTCGGCGTTCACCGCGTACAGGTGGTGATCGGTGGCGCCGATGTAGACGGTCCCGCCGGCCACGACGGGCGAGGCGAGGCCGTTCTTGCGGGTCGAGAACTTCCACCGTCCGTGACCGTCGGTGTCCACCGCGCGCAGCTTGCCGTCGGCCGTGCCGGCGTAGACGACGTCGTCGGCCACGGCCGGCGCCGAGAACGCGGTGCCGACGTCGGGCGACGTCCATCGCCGCTCACCGTCCGCGGCACGCACCGCGTAGAGGGTGCCTTTGTCGCCGCCGGCGTAGACCACGCCGTCCACCACGGCCGGAGCCCCGAACACGGTCTCTTCGGTCGTGAGGCTCCAGCGCCGTTCGCCGGTGGCCGCGTCCAACGCGTACAGACTGCCGCGGCTCGCCGCGTAGACCACCGCGTCGGCCACGACCGGCCGCGCGGACACGAATCCGTCGGCGTGGTGCACCCAATGCTGCCTGCCCGTCAAGGCGTCCACCGCGTGCAGGCCGCCGTCCGCCCCGCCGACGTAGGCGACGCCGTCGGCCACGGCCGGTGAACCGGGTCCCCCGGCGAGGACCCGCCATCGCTGTTCACCGGTGGCGCCGTCCAGGGCGTAGAGATGGTCGTCCACGCTGTTGAGGTAGACGACACCGTCATCGACGACGGGCGACCCGAGGCCGACGCCGGTGAGCGGGCGCTTCCAGCGTGCTCGGCCGGAGGAGACCTCCACCGCGCACAGGTTGCGCGAACCGCTGATGTACACCGTGCCGTCGGCGACCGCGGGCGACGCGTAGACGAGCCCTCCGACAGGGAATCGCCACAGCCGTTCACCCGCGATGGCCCGGGGTCTCCGGTCGGAGGACCCCAGGTCGTGGATGTTCCAGCCGGCCAGGACGAGGCCGGTGACACCGGCGCCGAAACCGAGTACCTGCCGGCGGGAGGGGCCGCGTTCGGGCCTCGCGGTCTCTTCCGCGGCCCCGGAAGCGGGCGGCGGTGTCCGCTCCGTCCGCGCGCGGAGCATGGTGGTGACCGGATCCGGGAGCCAACCGGGCCCTGTGGGCGCGGGGTTGGCTCCCGGATCGCTCTCGGGGTCCACCGCGAGCCGCTCCAGCAGTTCGGCCACCGTGGGCCGCGCCTGCGGTTCCTTGGCCAGGCAGTCGGCCACCAACGTCCTCAAGAGGGGCGGGAGTCGGTCGAGTTCAGGTTCCTCGTGGACGATCCGGAAGCTCAGAGCGTGCGACGAGCCGCTGCCGAACGGTCCGGATCCGGTCGCCGTGTACGCCAGGACCACGCCCAGCGAGAAGACATCGCTCGCCGCTCCCACAGACTTGCCGGTGAGCTGCTCGGGGGACATGAAGCCCGGGGTGCCGACGGCGCCACCGGTGCGGGTCAGCGCACTGGCCTCCGCGGCGACGGAGATCCCGAAGTCGATCACACGCGGTCCGTCCGCCGCCAGCAGGATGTTCGACGGCTTGAGGTCGCGGTGGACCACGCCGGCCGCGTGGATCGCCTCCAGCGCCTCGGCGAGACCCGCTCCGAGCGCCCGTACCGGCCCCTCCGCCCAGGGACCGTGCACCGCCAGGGCCTCGCCCAACGCGACCCCGGGCACGTACGCCGTCGCGAGCCACGCGGGCGAGCCGTCCGGATCGGCGTCGACGACGCCCGCGGTGAAGACTCCGTTGACGCGTCGGGCGGCGGTGACCTCCCGGGCGAACCGGCGGCGGAACTCACCGTCCTCCGCGAGTTCGGGGCGCACCAGCTTGACCGCCACCGCGCGTCCTCCGGGCGACCGCCCGAGGTACACGCGTCCCATCCCGCCCGCCCCGAGCCGCGCCACGATCCGGTAGCGCCCGACCTGCCGCGGGTCCCCCGCGTCCAGCGCCTCTGATGCCTTCACACAGCCCCCGCCCGTGCCCCGCGTCCCACGCCCCGGCGTCCGCCGAAGATCCCTCATCCTCCCCGACACCCATCGTCTTCGCACTACCGTCCGGATACGACGTCGCGATCCGTCCGGGAGGGTCAACGGGCGGACCGCGCAAGGTGATCGGGGCGGGAAGCCGCGGCAGGGAGGAAGCCTCGGCGGTACCGGGAGGCCCGGACCCCGGCGGTCCGGGAACGCCCCGGCGCAGGCGGGCGGTGGTGTCGGAGAGCCCGGGCCGCCGGGGGGGGACGCCGGAGCGTCAGGCGCCGCCCGACTCCTCGGTCCGGCACTCCGGGTGGCCCCAGCCCTGGGCGTTCTTGGCGATGGGCTCGCCCGCCGCGTAGGAGCGGCCGCACATGCACCGGCCGGGGAACTTGGCGTTGATGGTGCGGCTCGACGTGCCCTGCCGGGGTGCCTTGGCCGCGGGGCGGCGGCGGGAGGCTCCGGAGGGGGCGGGGGTGTCGGGTGACGCCGGCGGTTCCGCGGACCCGAGGTCGCTGCCCGCGGGCTGCTGCACGATCGCGGCCTGGCTGGCGGCACGGTCGGCGAAGTCGTTCAGCCGGTCGCCGTCGATCTGGTGGGCGGGGACGTAGCGGAACTCCACCGTGCGGCCGGTGAGGAGTTCGTCGATACGGGCGACCAGTTCCTGGTTGGCGACGGGCTTGCCCGCGGCCGTCTTCCAGCCCTTGCGCTTCCAGCCCGGCAGCCAGGTCGTGACGGCCTTCATCGCGTACTGGGAGTCCATCCGGATCTCCAGCGGCACGTCCGGGGCGATCGCCGTCAACAGGCGTTCCAGCGCGGTCAGTTCGGCGACGTTGTTGGTCGCGGTGCCCAGCGGTCCCGCCTCCCAGCGGGTCGGGGTCTCGTCCCCGTCGGCGACGACCCAGGCCCATCCGGCGGGTCCCGGGTTTCCCTTCGAAGCCCCGTCACAGGCGGCCACAACGCGTTCAGGCATGACCCCGATCATGCCACGCCCGGTCGAGGGCGCCGCGCACGGGGCGAGAGCTCACCGCGCCCCGGAGAAGCCCGCGGTGTCCAGCAGGCGCAGACCGAGCGGCGTGGCAGCGTGCAGCACGTACTTCCCGTCGCGATGGCTGGCCACCAGTCCCCCGTCGCGCAGGACGCCGATCTGGTAGCTGACGCTCGGCATCGCGATCCCCACGGCCCGGGCGACCTCGGAGGTGGTGCGGGAGCCGCCGAACGCCACCTCGGTCAGAACGGCGGTCCGGGTGCGGCCCAGCAGGCGTTCGATCCCGTCGTCCGTGTTCCGCGCGACGGTCAGCGGGGCCTTGGCCACCGGGTAGACCAGCACGGGATCGAGCCCCGGGTCGGCGAGCGCGGTCGGGCGGCGCCAGCAGAAGAACGAGGGGACGAGGAGCAGCCCGCGCCCCTCCAGGTACAGATCCCGCTCGGTGGGATAGTCCACTTCGAGCACCGGGGCCCGCCACCGCGCGAGCGGCCGCAGCCCCTCCAGCAGCGCCTGCGTACCGCCGTCCAGGAGGGTCCGGGAACGCAGGTCGACATCGTTGCCGACCGCCGTGCGGACGTGCGGCCAATACGGCTCCAGCAGGGTACGGAAAGAGGCGGCGAGGGCGCCTGTCAGGGAGGTGAGCGTGTCGTTGCCGGGGCGGCCCAGCGAGGTCGTCCAGGCGGGCAGCGGACGGGACTCGGCCAGCCGCGTCAGCTCACGCGTCAACCGCTCCCTCGGGGTACGCCGTAACTCGTCGAGCCCGGCCGCGAGCCCACCGCCGGTGACCGGCGGGGTGAGGAAGTCCGGGATGTAGCCGGCCGCCGGGATCAGCGCCCGCAGCGGGCCCAGCGCGCGGCCCGCGACCGCGTCCTTGGAGAGACGGTCGCGGGCCGCACGCCTCCAGTGCCCGAAGTCCAGCGGCCCCTGTCCGGTCTCCAGCCGGCAGACGCTGCAGATCAGTTCCCACAGCGGATCCGGCTGCCGGGCCACACGGAGGTTCTGCAGATCGTGCGAGGTGAAGTGAATGCGCAGCATGCGGTCTCTTTCGCTCGCCGTCCTGGTGAGGGATGCGGCCACCCGAGGGTGCCACGGCCACAGGAAGGGACGAATACCGCAAGCGCGTGGTTGCCCGTGCGCGGGAACGCGTCAGGACACGTCCGACATCTTGGGCATCTCGCCGTGCGTCGTCGTCATGTCGATGACGGAGAACGCGGCGCCCTGCGGGTCGCTGAGCGCCGCGAACCGGCCGAACGGGCTGTCCATCGGCCCGAAGCGCAGGATCGCACCGCGCTCGGTCGCCTTCGCGACCGCCTCGTCGCAGTTCCCGACGGTGAAGTACACGTTGACGTACGACGGCACCTCGGGCGGGAAGTCGTCCGTCATCTTCATCCGGCCGAGGACCGGCTTCTCGGCGAGGCTGAAGATGCGGAAGTCGACGTTGTCGTCCTCCACCTGCTGGGCGCTGAAGGGGAAGACGGCCGGGAAGAACGGGTCGGACTTCTCGGGCTCGCGGGTGAAGACCTCGGCCCAGGCGTACGCGCCGGGCTCACCGATCGACTCGAAGCCCTCGTGGACGCCCGCCTCCCAGACGCCGAACACGGCTCCACTGGGGTCCCGGGCCAGCGTCATGGTGCCGAAATCGCCGACCTGCATCGGCTCCATCAGCACCTCGCCGCCGTTGTCCTTGATCTTCGCGGCGGTCGCGGCGGAGTCGGGCGAGGCGAAGTACAGGCACCAGGCGGACTGCCCCTCCTGGCCCGGCATCGGCGGCACGACGGCGGCCACCGCGTTGCCGTTGGAGTAGGCCTGCGTGTAGTTGCCGTACTCCGAGGACGCCTCGCCGAACGTCCAGCCGAGGACGTCCCCGTAGAAACTCTTGGCCCCTTCGACATCGCTGAACATCGCGTCCGCCCAACAGGGCGTTCCTTCAGGCTGTACGGCCATGACTCGACCTTCTCCGGTTCGGTGAACGGTTGCGCTGTTCACGCTAGCCAGCCTTCGCCCGGGTCGCGCGCCGAAGCGCGGGCGCTGCACGACACTGGAGTGCGGGGCGACCTGGTCGTCGACGGGACGGGGCACGGAATGATGATGCGGGCGTGGGAAGTGATCCGGCCGGGGCCGATCGAGGGGGAGCCGTTGCGCCTCGTCGGGAAACCGGTGCCGACGCCGGGACCCGACGAGTTGCTGGTGCACGTCCGCGCCTGCGGGGTGTGCCGCACCGATCTCCATGTCGTCGAGGGCGACCTGCCCGTGCGCCGTCCCGGGGTGACGCCGGGCCACGAGATCGTGGGCGTCGTGGCGGCGTCGGGCGACGGAGTGAGCGGCTTCGCCCTGGGCGACCGGGTGGGCGTCGCCTGGCTGCGCCGTACGGACGGCACCTGCGGCTACTGCGCGCGCGGGGCCGAGAACCTCTGCCCGGCGTCCGAGTACACCGGCTGGGACGCCGACGGCGGTTACGCGGAATACACGACTGTCCCGGCCGCCTTCGCCTACCGGCTGCCCGACGGGGTGGACGACGTCGCCCTGGCGCCGCTGCTGTGCGCGGGCATCATCGGCTACCGGGCGCTGCGCAGGGCGGCGCTGCCGCGCGGTGGCCGGCTCGGCCTGTACGGCTTCGGGGGCAGCGCCCATCTCTGCGCGCAGCTCGCGCTCGCGCAGGGCGCCACCGTGCACGTGCTGACGCGGGATCCGGCCGCGCGTCGGCTCGCTCTCGCCCTGGGGGCCGCGTCGGCCCGCGGGGCGTACGACGAGCCGCCCGAGCGGCTGGACAGCGCGATCCTGTTCGCGCCGGTCGGTGATCTGGTCCCGGTCGCCCTGCGGGCTCTGGACCGGGGCGGTGTGCTGTCGGTCGCGGGTATCCATCTGAGCGACGTGCCGCCCCTGCGCTACGAGAGCGACCTGTTCTACGAGAAGGAACTGCGCAGCGTCACCTCCAATACGCGCGAGGACGGACGGGAGTTCCTGGCACTCGCGGCCCGCCACGGCATCCGCGCCACGACACACGCCTATCCCCTGGCGGAGGCGCGGCAGGCCCTGCGGGATCTCAAGGCGAGCCGCTTCGACGGGGCGGCGGTGCTGGTGAACGACCGCCCGCCGCAGAGCTGAGCATGCGGGCGGGCCGCCCCCGTGCGTGGATGGACCCAGGCGGTGCTGCGGTGGAGGTGCGATGGCGGGCCTGGGCGGTGACGACACTGCGGGTGCGGGGGTGCCGTTCGGCGCCATGGAGGACGCCATCGAGTCGATCGGCACCACGCTCGACGAGCGGACCACCTGCGAGGAACTCGCCGCGTTCGTCCACCAGCACTTCTGCGACGCCACCGCGGTGGACCTGCTGCCTACGGATGTCGCGGCCGACCACCACTCCTCGGCGCCGGACCTCTCACGCGTCGCCGCGGCCGGCGACACCCGGCTGCTCACTCCGTCGGGCGGTCCGCGCCCCCTGTCCGTCCGGGCGCTCGACGAGGGGCATCCGATCGCCGCCGCGATCGACCTGTCCGGGCGGATCCCGCGGCAGGTCATGACCGTGCCGCTGCTCGCGCACGGACGCCTCTACGGGGTGCTGCTGGCCGTCCGGCGGGGAGCGGCGTTCTCCGACGCGGCCATGTCGGGCACGCACTACGCGGCGCGCCTCGCGGCCGTCCACCTCGGTCACTCCCGCCGGCACAACGCCGTCCGCAGCACGGTCCTGGACCTCCAGCGGGCGCTGCTCGCCGAACCGGGCCGGCCGCATCCGAACCTCGACCTCGCCACCCGCTATCTGCCGGCCGGGGGCAGCACCCTGGTGGGCGGGGACTGGTTCGAGACCGTACGGCTGCACTTCGGGCGGACCCTGCTGGTCGTGGGCGACGTGATGGGCCACGGCCTGGACGCGGCGGTGGACATGAACGCTTACCGCTCGATGCTGCGCTATGTCGCCTCCACGGATCTGCCGCCCCACCGGGTGCTGCGCCGTCTGGACGCGGCGGTCGCCGAGGACGGCACCCGGCGTCCGGCCACCTGTCTGCTCGTCCGGGCCGATCCGGCGCGCGGCACCGCGGCGATCGCGAGCGCCGGGCATCTGCCCCCTGTGGTGTTCGCCGGGGACGGCTCCGGCGAACTGCTGTCGCTGCCGGTCGGCCCGCCGCTGGGCACGGGGGTGGGCGGCTATGAGCAGGCCACCCGCGCACTGGCCCCCGACGACACCCTGGTGATGTTCACCGACGGTCTCGTGGAGCGCCGCGAGGAGGACATCGACGAGTCGCTGGCGAGGCTGGCCGCGCTGCGTCTGCCGCCGGGTGCGGGAGTCGACGACCTGCTCGACGAGGTGCTCGTCAAGCTCGACGCCCGGCACGCGGAGGACGACGTGGCGGTACTGGCGGCCCGGATCCGGCCGCGGAACCACCCGGCGTGAGAACGCTCGGGATCTGCTCTTCCGGCCTGGACCGGCGCGGTCGGTGCGGCCGGCCCGTTCAGTCGGTGAGGTCGACGCGGACCGTGGTGAGAGCGGCGCCGACCATCCGGACGGCGGCACTGTTGAACCGGGGCAGACTCTTCAGCCGGGCGCGGGCGTCGTCGCCGTGCAGTACGTGGGCGGTGCCCGTGTGCCAGCGCCCCTTGACGCGCACCCGGACTCTCGGATCGGCCAGGATGTTGCGCACGTACTGCGACCGCTCGCCGTACTCGGAGACGAACCAGAACTCCCGCCCGACCAGCCGGCCACCGATCGGCGTCCGGCGCGCCAGACCCGAAGTGCGTCCGGTGGTCTCGATCAGCGTCTGCACCGGCAGCCGCTTGAGGACGGGATTGCCGATCCGCCGCTGGAACGCCGTGACCGTGCGGTACTTCAACTCGTGGTGGCGCGACATGAGTGATCCTCCCCTGGGCCGTGGAACGCCATTCTGCGGGCGCCGGGACTGCGCCACCGCACCGCCCCTGCCGCTCCCTACGACATCCGGCCGCGCAATCCCTCCGCCACCACGTGCGGGGGCTACTCCCCGGCGTACACCTTCGTCAGGGCCGCGATGTCCAGCTTGGACATCTGGAGCATCGCCTGGAACGTGCGGGCCGCCTTCTCCTGATCCGAGTCGCCGATCATGTCGATGAGCCCGGCGGGGACGACCTGCCAGGAGAGTCCGTACTTGTCCTTGATCCAGCCGCACTGGCCCGCCTCACCGCCGTCCTCGGTGAACTTGTTCCAGTAGTGGTCCACCTCTTCCTGATCGGCGCAGTCGATCTGGAACGAGATCGCCTCGTCGAAGGTGAACTGCGGGCCCCCGTTCAGCGCGACGAACTTCTGGCCGTTGGCCACGAACTCGGCGGCCAGCACCGAACCCGCGGGTCCGGGCCCGCCCTCCGGGTAGCGGCCGATCCTGCCGAGCTTGGAGTTCTTGAAGATCGAGACGTAGTAGTGGGCGGCCTCCTCGGCCTGGCCGTCGAACCACAGACAGGTGGTGAAACCGTCGGCGGGCATGTGTACCTCCTCGGGCGGAAAACGTCGTCACTTCTGTCGACTGATCCTCGTCCGAAAACTCATCTGTCGCGCGCCCACGATTGCGCCCGCGAAGGCCCGGAGCTGTCGCGTCATCGGACCTACCGACCGGTAGCGGCGAGCGGCAGCGCTTCCGGCGCCGGGAAAAATCCCCGCCCGACGCGACGCGCGCGGAGTTAGCATCCGCGGACATGACCTTCACCGACACCCCCGGCGTCCATCCGTTCCGCATCGACTTCCCGCAGAGCGACCTGGACGACCTGCACCGACGTCTCGACCGCACCCGCTGGCCCGACGAACTGCCCGGAGTGGGCTGGGCCTACGGAGTCCCGAAGGACTACCTCCAGGACCTCGTACGGTATTGGCGGCACACCTACGACTGGCGCGCCGCGCAGGAACGCCTCAACGCGTGGCCGCAGTTCACCACCGAGATCGACGGCGCGCGTCTGCACTTCGCGCACATCCGCTCGCCGGAACCCGGGGCGACCCCGCTGATCATCACGCACGGCTGGCCCGGTTCGATCGTCGAGTTCACCGAGGTCGTGGGGCCGTTGACCGATCCACGCGCGCACGGCGGCGATCCGGCCGACGCCTTTCATCTGGTCGTGCCGAGCATTCCCGGATTCGGGCTGTCGGGGCCGACCCGGGACACCGGCTGGGAGTTCACCCGGGTGGCCGCCGCGTTCGCCGAGCTGATGGAGCGTCTCGGCTACCGGCGCTACGGCACACAGGGCGGGGACTGGGGCGGGGCCATCTCGCGCGAACTGGGGCGCGCCCACCCCGAGCGGGTGATCGGCGTGCACCTCAACCTGCTGCCCGGCTCGTCCGCCGTCACCGAGCCGACCGCCGGGGAACTCGCCGCGCTGACCCCGGTCGAACGCGAGCGGACCCTCGTCTCCTGGCGGCGGGGTCAGGAATGGAACCGCGACGAAGCGGGTTACGCCGCGCTCCAGTCGACCCGGCCGCAGACGCTCGCGTACGCCCTCACGGACTCGCCCGTCGGCCAACTCGCCTGGATCGCCGAGAAGTTCCGGCAGTGGACGGACTCACAGGACCGTCCCGAGGACGCCGTCGACCGGGATCTGCTGCTCACCAACGTGATGCTCTACTGGCTGACCGGCACAGCCGGTTCGTCCGCGCGGATCTACTACGAGCGTGCCCACGCCGCCTATTGGGGCACTCCGCCCGAACCGTCGACCGCTCCGACCGCGCTCGCGGTCTTTCCCGAGGAGAACTTCGTCGCGCTGCGCCATGTCGCGGAACGCACCGACAGAATCGTCCGCTGGACCGAATTCGACCGCGGAGGCCATTTCGCCGCGATGGAGGAACCGGATCTGCTGGTCGCGGACATCCGGGCGTTCTTCCGTGAACTCCGCGGCACCGCCTGAGAAAGCGCCGGACCACCTTCGCTCGCTCGCGGTCGTCGGGCGGTCCGGGTACAGGACCGCCAGTCTCTCCCGCTCTGCCCACGGCGAATCTGCTGCCGGCCGAGAAGGCCGTTCCGGCACCACCACCGGACCGAGAGTGGAGTCAGCGGCGACGCCCGCCGCGTCACGACGAAGGAGGACCCATGGCTCCCCTGACCACCGGCTGGGATCCGGCCCGCTCGCCGCGGGCCGAGGAGGGCGACACCCCCGCGACCCGCTTCGACGACCATCTGGCGGCGCAGTTGCTCGCCCAGCGGATCGTCTTCCTCGGCACCCAGGTCGACGAGGTCTCCGCGAACCGGGTCTGCGCGCAGTTGCTCGTGCTGTCGGCGGAGGACGCGCGCACCGACATCAGCCTGTACATCAACAGTCCGGGCGGATCGGTGACCGCGGGCCTCGCCATCTACGACACCATGCGGCTGATCCCCAACGACGTCTCCACGCTCGCGATGGGATTCGCCGCGAGCATGGGGCAGTTCCTGCTCAGCGTGGGGACGCGCGGCAAGCGCTTCGCGCTGCCGAACGCGCGGATCATGATGCACCAGCCCTCCGCGGGCATCGGCGGCACGACCGCCGACATCGAGATCCAGGCACAGAACCACGAGTTCACCAAGCGGGCCATCGAACGCATCACCGCGGAACACACCGGCCAGAGCGAGGAGACGATCTCCAGGGACGGCGACCGCGACCGCTGGTTCACGGCCGAACAGGCCATGGAGTACGGCATGGTGGACCGGGTCGTGGAGTCGCTCGACGACGTCCGCCCGGCCGCGTCACGGCGACGGATGGGACTCTGACATGGGTACGTACACGATTCCGAACATCGTCGAGCGCACCCCGCAGGGTGAACGGTCGTACGACGTGTTCAGCAAGCTGCTCTCCGAGCGGATCATCTTCCTCGGCACGGAGATCGACGACGGCGTCGCCAACGTCGTCATCGCACAGCTCCTCCACCTCGAGTCGTCGAGCCCGGAGAGCGAGATCGCGATCTACATCAACTCGCCCGGCGGCTCGTTCACCTCGCTCATGGCGATCTACGACACGATGACCTTCGTGCAGGCGCCGATCTCGACGTTCTGCGTCGGACAGGCCGCCTCCACGGCCGCGGTTCTGCTGGCCGGGGGTGATCCCGGACGGCGGTTCGTCCTGGAGCACGCGCGCGTCCTGCTCGGCCAGCCGGCGAGCGGCGGGCATCAGGGCACGGTGTCGGACCTCAGCGTGCAGGCCAAGGAGATGCTCCGTATCCGCGCGCAGGTCGAGGAGGTCCTCTCCCGGCACACCCACCACGACATCGCCACCCTGCGCGCGGACATGGACCGCGACAAGATCTTCACCGCGCAGGACGCCGTGGCGTACGGGCTCGCGGACGAGGTCCTGAGCCGCCGCCTCGCCGTGGTCTGACCGGCTGACCACCCTGCCCGCCGCCGGGGCCGGCCGAGGTCAGGCGGCGAGGCACATCCCGTCGTACCGCGAGGCCGACGTCCGGGTCACGGCGGAGCGGCCCCGGCGGGACGCGGCCCGGGTGGGCCGGGTCAGCTCGTGCTGGGCCAGCGACAGGAGATCCGTGAGGCCGAGGCCGAGGGCGCGGGCGGCGGCCGCGAGGACTTCGGAGGAGGCCTCCTTGCGGCCGCGCTCCACCTCGGAGAGGTAGGGCATGGAGATACGGGCCGCGTCGGCCACGTCTTTGAGCGTGCGCTCCTGCGCCAGGCGCTCGCGACGCAGGACGTCACCGACGAGGTCGCGCCACAACGGCTCCCTTTCCGTGGGACCGGGTGCCGCGGGGGCCGTCGGTCCCGGGCGCGGCGCGAGGTCCGGCCTGGTCCGCTGCGGTGCTCGTGCCCGGGCGTCGGCCCCCGCGGGGGTCCGGGAGGGCTCCGGTGCTGCCGCCGGGCGCAGGGGGATGACGCGGGCTTCGTTCGGCACGTGGTTGCTCACCCCTTCAGCCTAGAAGCGCCGGGCCGTACCGGAAGGGACCGGCGTTCCGCTCTCGGTGAATCCGGCGGAACGCCACCGGGCCGGGCGGCTCCCGGCGGTGTTTCCCGGCGTCGCGACGGCGCATCAGAGTTCGGGGGACATCGTCCGGGAGCGCGGGGCTCCGTTGGTCGAGACGGACGAGGAGACGGCCGAGGAGGAGGCGGCGGAGGAGGAGGCCGCCGAGGACGACTGCGTCGTCCCGCTGTCGGACGCCGAACCGGACGACGGGGCCGACTCCGTCACTGTCGACGGGGGCTCGCTGGACGGGGTCCCCGGTTTCGAGGAGGACGGCGAGGAGGAGGACGACGAAGAGGGCGACGAGCTCTCGGGCGACGGCGAGGTCGGCGGGCACGGACTGGGTGCCGACGACGGCGTACCGCCGGGCGAGGAGGCGCACGGGGACGGGGAGTTCGAGACACTCACCGACGGAGAGGGGTTCACCGGGGGATGCGTCTTCTTGTCCTGGTGTGTGTTGTCGCCCTTGTGCCGGGCGATCCACTCGTCGTGGTCCGGGTCGAAGATGACGAACACGTTGATGATCGTGGTCGAGGGCGCGACGACCACGACGTTCTGCGAGCTGTACGACGGCCACGAGTCGCCGGTCGGCTTGGGTGTGCCCTTCTGCGGGACCGGCGCGAGCAACGGGTTGCCGCACGCGCAGCGCACCCGGGGCACGCCGCGGGCGTCCACGAGGACGGCGGTACCGGCCTGCAGGACCGCCTGGTAGCTGGTGGGCGCGCCGTTGCGGTAGCCGTGGTTGGTGACGCGGGTGTCCATGCGCAGCTGTACGGGGGTCAGGGAGCGCAGATACGCGGGGACCGCGTCCGGCTGGATGCCCTCCACCGAGGCGAACGCCTTGTTCTTCGCGGGGTCCGCCTGGAGCGCGCTGATCTGCTTCTCCACATCGCAGCTGGAGACGTTGCGGGTGCCGCCGTAGAGGCCGGGCGCGGAGCCGCTCACGGCGCGTGTCGCGTTGGCGGGTGCCGAAGCTGCCGGGCTCGCGGGGGTCTGGGGTTCGGTGGAACTGTCGTTGGCGGTCGACTCGGTGAACGGGTCGGGCCCCGTCTTGTTCGCGGACTGCAGGAAGACCTCACTGCCGGCGTTCTTGGTGCCGCTGTTGCTGGTGGTGAAGACCAGGCCCAGGATCACCGCCGCCGCTACGACACCGGTGATCAGGGCGACCCGCGGCGCCGACCGCCACCAGGGGCGCTCGGGTCCGCCGCCCGGTTGTCCCGGTCCGGTGGCTCCACCGCCGGGTCCGGAAGGGCCACCCGTACCACCGTCTCCCCCACCACCGGCTCCGCCTCCCGCGCCGGACGCGCCGCCGGGCGGTCCGGCGGGCGGGCTGCCGATGGGCTGGGTCGGGCTCGGCTGCGTAGGACCCGAGAGCGGGCCCGAAGGCGGTCCGGTGGGGCGGCCGGAGGACGGCGGTTCGACGCTCACGAGCTCTTCTTCCCGACGGAGGGATGTCGCGGCACTGGTGCGCTTTGTGCCGCTTTCTTCCACAGCGTCCCCATTGTGTGCTCCGGTCCGGCCGTGCCCGCAAGCTGACGCGGTCGGCCCTCCCGAGGGGCGGACCGTGTCGGCGCTGCTTAGCGTGGCAGCGTGAGTCCCCCGACACCGTCCGACCAGCCGGCCGACCGCCGCGGTGCGCGTCCGGCCGCCCGTCACGGCTGGATCCAGGCCCTCGTGACCGTCCTGGCCGGGCTGGTGGTCATGGGAGTGGTCGCCGCGCTCGGGCTCTGGGCGTCCGGCGCCACCGACCTTCCCGACAACGCCTATCCGCGCGTGGTCGCCGCGACCGTCGTGACGGCGGTCGGCGGCACGATCGAGTTCACGGGAGACGCGGGAGCGATCGCCGAGACCAAGGCGGGCCTGACGGTGATTCCGCTGTCCGTGACCCTGGCCGGAGCACTGGTGCTCGGGGCGGGATTCCTGCGGCCGCTGCGGCATCGCGCCGTCGCCGGCGCACCGGAACTGGCCGGCTGGGCCGGACGGATCGCCGTCCTGTGGCTGCTCGCCCTGATCGGGCCGGCACTCGCGGCCCGGCAGAACTTCACCGTCGACCTCGGAGACGGCACCATCGGCGCGATCGGCGACCTGTTCGGCGCAACGCCCGAGGTGGGTTTCAAGGCCGCCGTGGCGCAGACCCTGGTCTTCGGAGTCCTGTGGCTCCTGGGCGTGCTCGTGATCGGCCTGCTGGTCTCGCGGAGTGCGCCGCTCCCCGCCCGGCTGCTGCGTTTCCAGGAGTCGGTGCGCCCGGCCGCGTACGCCATGGTGGTCCTGCTGCTCACGTGCGTCGGCATCGGCGCGGTCATCGGCCTGGTGGTGGCGGCGACCCGCGGGCATGCGGCCGAGACGTTCGCCGTGATGCTCCTCGGTCTGCCCAACGTCGTCTGGCTCGCGTTCACGATCGGGCTGGGCGCCACCTGGAACGGGCGCGTGGACGGGCCGTTCGGGCTGCCGATGCCTCATGTGCTCGACGAGGTGCTGCGTACCCCGGACGTCTCCGCCGTCAATCTCCGCAGCCTCGCCGACTACGACGGCAGGATCTGGTGGCTGGTGGTCGTCGACGCCGTACTGCTGCTCGGTGCCGCGTTCCTGATGGCGGCCCGCTCACCGGCCCGGATGCGCGCCTGGCAGCACGCCGTCCATATGGCGGTCGCGCTCGCGTTGACCGTGCTCATGATCTGTCTCCTCGGCCGGATCTCGGCGCACTACGGCCTGTCGATCCTCGGTCTCGGCGACGTGGGAGGCGGCCTGAACGGGGAGCTCTTCCTGAAGCCCCAGGTGTGGGGTGCCCTGGGCTTCGCCGTGCTGTGGGGGCTGGTCACCGGCTTCCTCGGCGCGCTCCTGGCCAGGGGCGTCCACCGCAAGGGCGAGGTCGAATCCCGCTGAGGTCCGCCGAGGCCGGTCGAAGGGGTGGGACGGTCAGCGCCTGAACACCGGCCGGGCCCAGTCCGGGGGCTCGGGCGGCGGCCCCGGGTGACCGGATTCCGGCGTGTCCTCGGCGTCCGCCCGCGAGCGGGTGCCGCCTCCTGTCGTGGGACCCCGTGCGGCGATCCGCAGCGCGCTCACGAAGCTCAGGCACGAGTCGTACCGGTCGTCGGGGCTCTTGGCCAGCGCCTTCGCGAGGACGGCGTCGACCGCGTCCGGGATGTCGGGGCGCTTCGTGGTCAGGGCCGGTGGCTGGTCGTACTGGTGGGCCCACAGCAGGGCCATGTCGTCGTCGCGCTGGAAGGGCGGCTTGCCCGCCATCGTCTCGTAGACGACGCAGCCGAGGCTGTAGACGTCGCAGCGGCCGTCGACCGGCTTGCCGGAGATCTGCTCCGGCGCCACGTAGTCGAGGGTGCCGACGAACTGTCCGACGCTCGTGAACCCGGTCAGCGACAGGGACTTCTTGGTCAGCCCGAAGTCCGTGAGATAGACGTGTTCGGGGTGGTCGCTGTCGGTGCCCTGGGCGACCAGGATGTTGCCGGGTTTCACGTCCCGGTGCACCAGGCCGTGGTCGTGGGCCGCGTCGAGGGCCGAGGCGACCTGGAGCGCGATCCGGGCGGCGACCGTGACCGGCAACGGCCCCTCGCGGTCGAGCAGATGACGCAGATCGCGCCCTGCGACGTAGCGCATGGCGATGTAGAGAACGCCGTCCGTCTCGCCCGCCTCGAAGACCGGCACGATGTGCGGGTGGTCGATCGCGGCGGCCACCCGTGACTCGTGGGTGAAGCGGCCGCGGAAGGTGTCGTTGCGGGCCAGTTCCGGAGCGAGCAGTTTGAGGGCGACGGTGCGGTCCAGGCGCAGGTCCTTGGCCCGGTAGACGACGGCCATCCCGCCGCGGCCGATCTCCCGCTCGATCCGGTAGCCCGCGATCTGCCGTCCGATCAGATCGGAGGGCCGCCCCGAGAACGGGCTGGTGTCGCGCCGGGACCCGTCGTCCATCAGCCGTCACCCCGGTCGCGACCGGCGCCGTCCATCAGTCCTCGCCCCGGTCGTCTCTGTCGAAGGTGACCAGACGGGTGGGTTCGTGTCCGCCGGGAGCGACTTCCTTCACGACCCTCGTCGGCTCCTGCTCGTGCTCCCGGGCCTTCCTCCGCGCCCGCGCCGCCTCCGGCTCCGGCTCCTGGCGCCGGTCCCGCTCCGGCTCCCGTGCCCTGTCCATGTCCACGTCCTGGTCCTGCTCCCGCTCCTGCTCCTGGGGCCGCCGAGCCCTCTGCGGTGGCGCGGTCGCGGGGGTGCGTTCTGCCGCGAAGGTGCTCAGCCGCGTTCCGTCGCAGTACACCCACCGCTCGTGCTCGCCGTCGTACAGCCACAGCGACTCGCCGTCGACGACCACCCCGATCCGGCTGCCCTGTGTCCGGGCGCGGAAGGCCTCGGTGTCGAGCTGACCGGACGCCAGTTCCTCGGCCGCCTTCCGGTAGCCGGCGAGGGCCTCCTCGACGCGGGCCAGCAGCGGGCGGGGATCGGCCGTGCGGGCGAGCGGACTGGTCGCCGCGGGCGGTACCTGCGGTACGGCGATCAGCAGGCGGCCGTCGACCCAGGCCGACCAGCCGTTCGCGCACAGGACCCGTCCCCAGTCCCCGAGCCTGTCGAGGAGCTGGACCGGCAGCAGCGCGTCGAGGGGGACCGTGGGCCGGGAGGGGTCCGGCGTCTCCCAGGCGGGCAGCCCGTCCTGCGGAACGACATGCGTGGGGCGGAAGCCGGGGCTCGTCATAAGCGGCTACTTCCGCATGACCGCGGGCTCGTGCCGCCGCAGCAGACGGGCGACCAGCCAGCCGAAGACGACGGAGAGCACGATCAGCATCCCCATGTTGAGCAGCCAGACGCCGGTCGAATGCTTGAACAGCGGGTCACCGGTCAGTTCGCCGGGGACGATCCGGGCGAGGCCGACGGTCCCGGCCATCGCGCCCAGGGCCCAGCGGGAGGGCACCAGCCAGGACAACTGTTCGATGCCGGGCACGCCGTGCAGTTTCAGCAGGGCGCCGCAGAACACCACCTGGACGATGGCCAGCAGCACCAGCAGCGGCATCGTCACCTCCTCCTTGCGCACCAGGGCGGAGACGAGGAGGCCGAGCATCATCGCGGTGAAGGCGAGCAGCGCCACCGCCAGCGTGATCTCCACGAGCGGCGGCATCAGAACCCCTTCGCCGCCGGGCGCGTTCAGGTCGACACCGAACAGCGCGACGAGGGTGAGCACGACGGCCTGGAGCACGGTGATGGCGCCGAGGACGACGACCTTGGACATCAGGTACGCCGATCTGGAGAGGCCGACGGCCCGTTCTCGCTGGTAGATCGTCCGTTCCTTGACCAGTTCCCGCACGGCGTTGGCCGCGCCGGTGAGCACACCGCCGACGCACAGGATGAGCAGCGCGTTCATCGCCGTCTCCTGGGTCAGCTTGCTGCCGGCCAGCGCCCGCGCCATCGCGCCCATCACGAACGGCAGGGCGATCATGATGGCGAGGAAGGTCCGGTCGGCACCGAGCGCGGCCGCGTACCGGCGGACCAGCGTGCGCAGCTGGGAGCCCCAGCTCTGGGCCTTGGGCGGCGGTCCGACGAGCGCCCCGGTGGCGGCGTCCGGCATCCTCGGCTGCGAGGTGGACTTGTCGATGTATTGACGGTGGAACGGCGAGTCCTGGTACTCACCCGCCCAGTCCCGGTCGGTGTCGCGTTCGAAGGCCTCGAAGGCCTCGGGCCACTGCCGGTAGCCGAAGAAGGCGAGGGTGTCGTCGGGCGGCCCGTAGTAGGCGACCTTGCCGCCGGGCGCGAGGACCAGGAGCCGGTCGCAGACGTCGAGGCTGAGCACGCTGTGGGTGACCACGATGACGGTACGGCCGTCGTCGGCGAGGCCGCGCAGCATGTGCATCACCGAGCGGTCCATGCCCGGGTCGAGACCGGAGGTCGGCTCGTCGAGGAAGAGCAGGGACGGCTTGGTCAGCAGCTCCAGGGCCACACTGACGCGCTTGCGCTGTCCGCCCGACAGGCTGTGGATGGGCTGGTCGGCCCGCTGATCGAGGCCCAGCTCGCCGATCACCTCGTCGACCCGCGCCTGGCGCTCCGCCTTGGCCGTGTCCTGCGGAAAGCGCAGTTCGGCGGCGTAGGTGAGCGCGCGGCGGACGGTCAGCTGGGCGTGCAGGATGTCGTCCTGCGGGACGAGGCCGATGCGCTGGCGCAGCTCGGCGTAGTCGCGGTAGAGGTCACGGCCGTCGTAGAGCACCGTGCCGTGGTCGGCGGGCCGCTGTCCGGTGAGCGCGTTCAGGAGCGTGGACTTTCCGGCACCGCTCGGGCCGACGACGGCGAGCAGGCATTTCTCGCCGACGGGAAAGGACACCTTGTCCAGGAGCGTCTTGTTGCCCCGGTCCACCTCGACGGTGAGGTCCTGGACGTCGAGGGAGACCTCGCCGCTGTCGACGTACTCCTGCAGCTGGTCGCCGACGAGACAGAACGCGGAGTGCCCGATGCCGACGATGTCACCGGGTGTGACCGGGGCGCGGGCGACCGGCTGGCCGTTGAGGAACGTGCCGTTGTGGCTGCCGAGGTCGACGATCTCGTACGTCCCGTCGGGCTGGGCCAGCAGTTCGGCGTGGTGCCGGGAGACGATCAGGTCGTCGATGACCAGGTCGTTGTCGCCGCCGCGGCCGATGCGGACGGTGCGGGAGGGCAGCGGCCGTACGGTGGTCGGCTGTCTGAAGGTGCCGGTGGCGGCCGGCATGGAGACGGCCGAGGGACGCTCCGCGGCAGGTGGCGGGCGTCGCACGAGAACGGCGCGCGGGCCGTCGGCGGGACTTCCGAAGCGGATGACGCTGCCGGGTCCGACGCCCCACTCGTGGACGCGCCGGCCGTCGGCGTACGTGCCGTTCGTGCTGTTCTCGTCCTCCAGCGTCCAATGGTCGGCGTCGGGCCGGAGCACCGCGTGGTGCCACGAGACCCGTACGTCGTCGATCACGACGTCGCACAGGGGATCGCGCCCGACGTGGTAGTCGTGATTCGGACTCATCACCGTCGAGCCCGCCTCGGTTTCGAGGACGAGCTCGGGTGCAGTCGCCGCGACCGGCCTCTGTGCCATGCCAGAATTCTAGCGATTCGCCCACATGTGTGCCTGATCAGCGCTGCCCGGCGGGACCGCGCGAACGGTCAGGCGGCGGAGATGCCCAGTACCGTGGCGGTGCGGTGCATGCGCAGCGCGTCCACCGATTCCGCGAGCAGTTCGTATTCGGTGGTGTCGTCGTTGGTGGAGACCCGGACGAGCTTTCCCGCGGCCAATTCATCGGCCACCAGCTCCTGTTGCTCCGAGTCACCGCACCAGGCGCGCAGCATCGTCGGTACGTCGGGGACGCTCTCCCCCACCGGGGCGATCGAGTTGGGCGGAAAGGTGGGATCCTCCGGCTGCGGATCGAGCCGTTCGGCCATCCAGATCGCCCGGTCCCGCATCCACCACAGGGCGAGTGCGAGGGTCGGCGCGCGATAGGTGCCCAGGGGTACGCCGACTCGCTGACCGCCGCAGATGCCGTACGCGGTGACATGGCACAGGAATTCGTCGTGCACGATCTGCCCCCATTGGCGTCGCTCGTCGCCGGTCCGGCCTCACTTCCCTGCGGCTCATGTGCGGTGCACCGTGCTGGTGCGCGGGCGTGGCTGAATTGCCCTAGTGATTGAGTATCGTCACTACTGACACACTGTCACCATGTGATTCCAGCCAGTCTCTTGGCATATTCACCGTCGACGATGGCCGAAACGGCACCGACGCCGTCCGGGCCCCCGGGCCGGTGCATTACCCGCGAGGTAATCGACGCTCCCGGCGGCGCCCGGCAGGGTGGTCGTATCGCATCCCGGAGCGGCACGACAGCTCGGGATACGGACCCCGACCATGAATACGTCCCTCGATGGAGGCTGGTTCACCATGTCCGCGAACACCGACCGCTACGAGACCGCCGTCACCCGCTACTTCGAGGCCTGGAACGCGGGCGGGCGGGACACGCTGACGAAAGCGGTGGCCGCCGCCTGGACCGCGGACGGCAGCTATACCGACCCGCTCGCCGACGTCCGCGGGCACGAGCAGATCGCGGCCGTGATCACGGCGGCGCACGAGCAGTTCCCGGGCTTCGCCTTTCGCCTGCTGGGCGCAATCGACGGACACCACGACACGGCCCGGTTCGGCTGGGAGCTGTTCCACACGGCGGACGGATCGGCGCCCGTCGCCGGATTCGACGTGATCGTCCTGGACGGCGAGGGGCGGATCCGGAGCGTGCACGGATTCCTGGACCGCGTTCCGGCCTGAGCAGGCACGGTGCGTCCGCGTGAATGGGCCGGGCACGTGAGCGCGCAGACGGCCGCCGTTCGCGAGGGCAGGAGGCGGCCGCCTCCTGCCCTCGCGAACGGTGCGGCGGCCCGCTGACCGCCGGGGGCTCTACGCCTTGACCACCGCGTCGATCCGGGCGAGCTCGTCCTCGGTGAACTCCAGGTTGCCGATGGCCGCGACGCTGTCCTCCAACTGCCGCGGGCTGCTCGCGCCGATCAGGGCGGAGGTGACCCGGCCGCCGCGCAGCACCCAGGCCAGCGCCAGCTGGGCCAGCGACTGGCCGCGGGACTTGGCGATCTCGTCGAGGGTCCGCAGCCGGCCCACGAGGTCCTCGGTGACCGTGTCCGCGCTCAGGAACGGACTGTCGCTCGCGGCCCGCGAGTCGTCCGGGATGCCGTCGAGGTAGCGGCCGGTGAGCAGTCCCTGCTCCAGCGGCGAGTACGCGATGGAACCCACCTGGAGCTCGTCGAGCGTGTCCAGCAGGCCCTCGTCCTCCGGGCGGCGGTCGAGCATCGAGTAGCGCGGCTGGTGGATGAGCAGCGGAGTGCCCAGTTCGGCCAGGATCCGGGCGGCTTCGCGGGTCTGCTCCGCCGAGTAGTTCGAGACGCCGACGTACAGCGCCTTGCCCTGCTGGACCGCCGAGTGCAGGGCGCCCATCGTCTCCTCCAGGGGAGTCTCCGGGTCGGGGCGGTGCGAGTAGAAAATGTCGACGTAGTCGAGGCCCATCCGGCCCAGGCTCTGGTCGAGCGAGGACAGCAGGTACTTGCGCGAGCCCCATTCGCCGTACGGGCCCGGCCACATCAGGTATCCGGCCTTGGTGGAGACGATCAGCTCGTCCCGGTGGTGCGCGAAGTCGGCCTTCAGGGCGTCGCCGAGGGCGGACTCTGCCGCGCCGGGCGGCGGGCCGTAGTTGTTCGCCAGGTCGAAGTGGGTGACGCCGAGGTCGAAGGCGCGGCGCAGGATCGCGCGCTGGATGTCCACGGGCCGGTCGGGGCCGAAGTTGTGCCACAGGCCGAGCGACAGCGCGGGAAGCTTCAGGCCGCTGCGTCCGGTGCGCCGGTAGGGCATGTCCGCGTAACGGTCGGGGTGTGCGGTGTACAACGCGTGCTCCTGGGGGCCGGGGAAACAGGCTTCCACTCTGGCGCGCCCCGGGGCAGCGGTCCAACGGGAGGATCGGATGGCATTGAACGATCCGGCTTCTCAATCGGTACGGGCGCCCCTGCCTCGGCGTCTACGCTTGCGCCTCATGGAACTGCGCCATCTTCAGCACTTCGTCGCCGTCGCCGAGGACCGGCACTTCACCCGGGCGGCGGAGCGGCTGATGGTGTCGCAGTCGGGCCTGTCGTCGTCGATCCGCGCGCTGGAGCGGGAGCTGCGGGCGCCGCTGTTCGTCCGTACGACCCGCCGGGTCACCCTCACGGAGGCCGGTCGCGCCCTGCTCGTGGAGGCGGAGCGGATCCTCGCACAGGTGCGTTCGGCGCACGACGCCGTGGCCGCCGTGCAGGGTGTGCTGCGCGGCACTCTCTCCCTCGGCACCGAACAGTGCATCGCGGGCGTGCACTGCGCCACGCTGCTCGCCGCGTTCCGGCGGCGTCATCCGGACGTCGAGATCCGGCTGCGCCAGGCGGGCTCCGAAGCGCTCGCGGAGGACGTCGCGGCGGGCCGGCTCGACCTGGCCTTCGCCGTGCGCACACGGGCCGACTCCGAGCAGTTGCGGTCGGTCCCGCTGGCCGCCGAGCCGATGACCGTGCTCTGCCACCCGGAGCACCACCTGGCGACCGCCGCCGTGGTGACGCCCGAGGACCTGGGCGGGGAGGCCTTCGTCGACTTCCACCCCGACTGGGGTCCGCGGCGCACCACCGACGCGGCGTTCGCCGCGGCGGGCGTGCAACGGACCGTGACGCTGGAGGTCAACGACGTCCACAGCCTTCTGGAGCTCGTCCACGAGGGCCTCGGAATCGCCGTCGTACCACGCCACTTCGGTCTCAAGCGCGAGGCCCGCGACCTCACCGCGCTCCCCTTCAAGGGCGCCTCGGAAGGGTCGTACGAGACCGTCGCCATGCTCCCGCCGCCGGAGGCCACGAGCCCGGCCGCGCGGGCCCTGATGCTGCTCCTCGACACCTCTCGGGAAGGCGTCTGACACCACCCGGATACGGTCGGCGGGCCTGACGTGCGGGGTTCCGGGCGCAGGGACGGGCGCGATGCGCGATGGTGGATCCATGCTTGCGAAGGACATACTCATCGACGCGTTCGGCCGCATCCGGGAAGAAGTCCATGCCACCGTCGACGGCCTCCCGCCGGACGACCTCAATGCCCGTCCCAGCGAAGCCGCCAACTCGATCTCATGGCTGGTCTGGCATCTCACCCGCGTCCAGGACGACCATGTCGCCGACGCCGCCGGGACCGAACAGGTCTGGCTCACCGAGGACTGGGCCAAGCGCTTCGGGCTCGATCTGCCACGACGTGACACCGGTTATGGCCACACGTCCGCGAAGGTCGCCCGGGTACGGGTGGAGTCGGGTGACCTGCTGGTCGGCTACTACGACGCCGTTCACGAGCGGACCCTCGCGTTCATCGGCGGTCTGGCCGCCACGGACTTCGAGCGCGTCGTGGACGAACGCTGGGACCCGCCGGTCACCCTGGGCGTACGCCTGATCAGCGTCCTGTCCGACGATCTCCAGCACGTCGGACAGGCCGCCTACGTACGCGGACTGCTTCAGCAGGCGTAGCCGGGAAGCACGACGTCCTCGATGAGGGCCTTGCGCTCGTCGAAGGGGATGAACGCGCTCTTGACCGCGTTCACCGTGACGGTGCGCAGGTCGTCAAGGCCCCAGCCCGCCTCCTCGACGAGCAGCGACATCTCCCGGGTCATCGTCGTACCCGACACCAGACGGTTGTCGGTGTTGAGGGTGACTCGGAAGCCCAGGTCGCGCAGGGCGGTGATGGGGTGCTCGGCGATGGACGTGGCCGCGCCGGTCTGGAGGTTGGAGGTCGGGCACATCTCCAGGGCGACGCGGCGGTCGCGCACCCAGCCGGCGAGGCGGCCGAGCTTGCCGTCCACGATGTCCTCGGTGATGCGGACGCCATGGCCGATGCGCTGGGCGCCGCACACCTGGAGGGCCTGGTGGATGCTGGGCAGACCGTGGGCCTCACCGGCGTGGATGGTGAACGGGACGCTCTCGCGGCGCAGGTGCTCGAAGGCGGCCAGGTGGTCGGCGGGCGGGAAGCCGTCCTCGGCGCCCGCGATGTCGAAGCCGAGGACTCCGCCGTCCCGGAACGCCACCGCGAGGTCGGAGATCTCCCGGGTCCGGTCGAACATCCGCATGCCGCACAGCAGGGTGCCGACGCGCACCGGGGTGCCCGCGGCGGCGGCCTTGGCCATGCCCGCCGCGAGGCCCTCCTGCACGGTCTCGACGACCTCGGGCAGGGTCAGCCCGCCGTTCACCATGAGCTCGGGCGCGTACCGCACCTCGCCGTAGACGACCCCGTCCTCGGCGAGGTCGAGGACGTACTCCTCGGCCGTGCGCAGCAGACCCTCGCGGGACTGCATCACGGCGAGGGTGTGCTCGAAGGTGGCTATGTAGCGCACCAGGTCACCGGAGTTGGCGGCCTCGTAGTACCAGTCGGCCAGCGCCTCCGGGTCCGTGGTGGGCAGGGTGTGGCCGACCGTCTCCGCGAGCTCGACCAGGGTGGCCGGGCGCAGACCGCCGTCGAGGTGGTCGTGCAGGACCGCCTTGGGCAGGCGGCGGATGGTGTCGATGTCGATGCGGGGCGCGGTCATGTGCGGTGTTCCTCGGCAGGTCGATTCGGGTCGGGAAGGTGTGGAGAGGTGCGGGGCCGTCAGTCGGCGGGCTGGAGCAGGTCCCAGCGGTTGCCGTACAGATCCTGGAAGACGACGACCGAGCCGTACGGCTCGTGGCGCGGCTCCTCCAGGAAGGTGACGCCCGCGGCGCGCATCCGGGCGTGGTCGCGGGCGAAGTCGTCGGTGTGCAGGAAGAAGCCGACGCGGCCGCCGGTCTGGTCGCCGACCCGGCCGCGCTGGGCCTCGTTCTTGGCGCGGGCCAGCAGCAGTCCGCTTCCGCCGGCGTCCGTGCCCGGCTCGACGACGACCCAGCGGGAGCCGTCGGGCCTCGGGGTGTCCTCGACGAGGCGGAAACCGAGGGCTTCGGTGTAGTGGCGGATCGCCTCGTCGTAGTCGTCGACGACGAGGGTGACCAGGGCGATGCGTCTCATCGGACCTCTCCAGGGTTATACGTAACACGTAGCGTACGTCATCCGGTCAAGCGGCCCTGCGGCGATCTCCGCGCGGCGGCACGGGCACGATTCCCGCAGGCTGATACGGGAACGATTCCGCCCTCGATCGTCTACAGTTGTGTAGACGGATTGCGGAAACGCAGTCGGCGCCCGCGCGGCCTCCTGCCGTGTGCGCGCCTGCCACCGAAGGGACCCACACCCATGTCCGCAGCCCCGGGCGGCGCGCCCGCGCGCGAGGCCGACGCCCCTCGGGCCCAGCCGTGAAGCGCGCGGACACCGGCGTCGTCGCCGGTGCGACGGCGGCGGGAAGCCTGGTCGCGTTCGTCCTGCTGACGCTCATCGTGACCGGCCACGACGGTGCCCCCTTGTTCGGCGACACGGCACTCACCTCCTGGTCCCTCGCACACCGCCCGGACGTGGCACTCGCCCTGGCACGCGGCGTCACCTACACCGGCACGGGAGTCGTCCCGTACACGCTGGTCGTCGTGGCGGGCCTCGTTCTCGGGCGGACGGCGCGGCAGCGGGTCCGCACCGTCACCGCGTGCGTCTGCTGTCTGGCCGCCGCGCAGGCCGTCCGGTACGCCGTGATGTCGCTGGTCGCCCGCCCCCGTCCTCCCATGGCGGACTGGGCCACCCACGCCTCGGGCTGGTCCTTCCCCTCCGGACACGCCACCACCTCCGCCGTCACCGGCGGACTGCTCATCCTCGCGGTGCTCGCCCGGGCCCCGCGGCGCAACAGGACTCTCGTCCTGGTCATCGGCGGCTGGGCCGTGCTGGTCGGCCTCTCACGCGTCTACCTGGGCGTTCACTGGTTCTCCGACGTCCTGGGCGGCTGGCTGTTCGCGATCTGCTGGCTGAGCCTGTTCACGTATGTCGGCGCGCGATACCTCCCCCGCGCCCCCACCGCGTCGGCGGCGCCCCCTCTCCGCCCGGTCCCCACGGCGGAAGAGCGCCACGACGGACCCGACGACCGTCGCGACCTCCCCCCTGACTCCGCTTCGAGGAACGCGCGGGCACCACGTTCACCCCGGCCCGCGGGATGAACCACGGAAGCGCCGGGGCCGCCTCCGGACGTACTTGTCGGCGACATCCTTTCCGTGCACGGGAGTTACCTGACAGTAATCGTGGGTGATTTGATATGCGGCGCCACTCACCCCCCTCACTCACAGGGAGACCCAGTGCCGCTCTCCTCACCGCGCCGTACGCAGGGCGCAGCCATGCTTGTTCTGTCTCTGACCGCGGCGGGGCTCGTCGGAGCCTCGCCGGCGTCGGCGGCCGAAGCGACAACGCCTTCGATGAGGGTGCTGACGTACAACGTCTTCCTCATCTGTACTATGGGCTAACTGTAGTCGCGAGGGGGCGGAATGAGTCGGGCGGAAGAGCGGCCGTACGACGGGTGCGGGAAGTGCTTCGTCGGCGTGCGTCGGCTGTCGCGAAAGCCAGATGCGACCTGGTCACCTGCCCGACAGAAGGAGAACGTCCTGTCGGCCGTTGCCAGCGTAGGCGGTCACGTCATCGCGTGGGCGGACGACTGGGAAGTCTCCGGAGCCGTCAACCCCCTCGACCGTCCAGGGCTTGGCCCGTGGCTCCGCGGAGAGAAGGGTCTTTACTCAGGTATCGCAGGCGCGTCGGTTGACAGGATCGGCCGAACGCTCGCCGACTGCCTCAACACGGGCGCCATGATGCGCGACGAGGGGAAGCTACTCGTCACGTACGGGCACGACGGCCCATGGGATCTGTCTGACCCCGTCGACGAGAACCGCTTCACAGTGGAGGCGTGGGGCGCACAGCTAGAGCTACGTGCGACACAGTCCCGGAACCGGGACGAGACGTTGAAGGCTCGCGATCAGGGACGCAAGCGCGGGAAGCACGCGTATGGCTATCGGTATGTGCGTCTCCACCCGAAGGCATCCATTGATCATGTCGCCCTGGACCGCGGAGAGGAGATGCCGCCCGACGTCGGCGAGCGGGAGAACGCTGCCGAAGTAATCCGCGACGTCGCACATCGCATCCTCGCCGACGAGACCGGGGAGGTAACCGAGCACAGCGAAGCCGCGCGCCTCACGCGAGCCAGCGTCTACTCACCTGCCGACCACGAACGCGTGATGAGCGGCAAGGCTCCGCGCGGTGGGCCGTGGGACGGCGCCGCACTCGCGAAGATGCTTCGTTCGGAGGCGGCACTCGGGTACCTCATGCACAAGGGTCGCCCCGTTGTTGATGAAAAGGGCATGCCTACCCGCGTTGCCCCGCCTCTTTGGAACCGCGCCACGCACGACGCGCTTGTGCGGAAGCTAGCGCCGGTTAAGCCTTACGGCAAGCGTGCCCAGTCGGGAACTCATCTCGTCTCCTCACTGGTTTTCTGTGGCGTCTGCGGATTCCGGCTGTATCGCACTGGACGACCGGTCGCTATGACGTGCGTGTCACGACGTAAGGGGCTTTCGGACTGCAAGCCGTCTCCGACGATGTACGTCGAGTACCTGGAGGAGAACGTCACGGGCTGGTTCCTTACGACGTTCGGGGATCACATGTTCATGGAGACCATCTACGACCCCGGAAACGGCATTGAGGAAGCTCTAGCTGAGAAGTTGGCGGCACGAAACCGCCTGCGCGACGACCGGACCGCAGGGCTTTATCAGGACGAGGACGATGCGTCCTGGTACCGAGAGCGCTACGGCGAACTCACGGCCGACATAAAGCGTCTGCGAGAGACGCCCGTCCGCCCCGCGGGCATGGTCACACGTCCCACAGGCGAAACGGTCGCGTCGAAGTGGGCTGCGGCGGCTGACGACGGCGCTCGCCGTCAACTCCTCCACGAGTTCGGCGTCACCGTGCAGGTGTGGCCCGAAGGACACACGCCCCGGTGGTTGCCGCTCGTCGACGGTAAGGACGTGGACGCGGGCATCGCGGAGTCGCTCCAGATGATCCGTCAGCGCTCGCACGCGCCGGAGACTGCGAACGCGTAGGCACACGGCACACGAGAGCCCCCGTCATGTCGACGGGGGCTCTGTTATTCCTTGGTAGCTTCGCTCCAGTGGCCGGCTGGGGGACGTTCAGGGAGCTTGGCTCCTGGCCTGCGCAGATACCAGCGGATGAACTCTCGAATGACCTGTGTGCGGGGGCTGCGGCCGACGGGACGCATCGCCTTGGCTGCGTCGCCGAACGGCGCCCACTCGTCTTGTGTGGGGACGCGAATGCTCTTGGGTGGCTCGTCGCTGCTCTGACTCGTCATGCCGTGAGGCTACGAGGTTTGTACCTACGAAGCAACCCAAGTTGTAGGTACGAGTGGGGTTGCGTTTGTAGGTACAACGGGTCTAGCTTCGTACCTACAAAGACGCGGCAAGCGAAAACCCCGCCGGTCCGGGAAGACAGTGACGGGGTTCTCGCTCCTGTAAAAGGAGTCACCAGCATGGCACAGCCCACTCTCCTCGTCGTCGGCAACACCTCCACCCCCGCCGCCCTGGCGGATCTCACCGCATTCGGTTTCGACTGTGCGGATCGCCTCGGTCTCCCCGCCCGCATCGCCGTCGGCCGCGACTACGACGTCACACAGTTCGCCGGCGTGGTCCTGGCTGACTCCTGGCTCGACTCCGTCAGCTCCGTCGTCCTCGGCATCGAGGCGCAGGAGGCGGACATGTTCGTCATCGACGCTGACGCCCTCTATACGTTCCCCATCGACGAGCGCTGCGGGCACTGCTTCGAGGATGGCGACGCGGCGCCGGTGCTCGTCGGCGACACATGGACGACGAGCGTGCACGCTTCCTGTGTCGCTGAAGGCGCCCGCGTGCAGGCTCTCGGCCTCACTGCGTAAGTAACCCTCCGTGACGGAAGGCCCGCCCCGGCTTCGGCTGGAGACGGGCCTCCGCACGTCTCGGGGGCACCGCGAACGAGAGGGCGGGTGAGCGTTACGCGTAGTTTATGGTGTATAGGTGGTTCGCCCTATTCGTCGCCTCCACCTCCACGGCGATTTTGGCCAGATCGCGCAACGCTGTGACCTGCGGATATTCCAGACTGGTCAAACTAGACCCTATTTCCTAACTCTCCTTAACGCGTGTTAGAGAGAAGTGAAAATGCCGGTTAGTTTGACACTTTGGACCAACCTGCGTCCGCGACCCCTCGTCGACGTCGAGAGCGCGGGCGGACGGAGGGGTGTGGGGCGGACGAGGCGCGAGAGTGCCCGTAACGGCCCCTCTCGCGACCTCCCGTGATCCTCTGGCACCCAGGGGCCGCCGGAAGCCTTACGTGCCCCTGGCGGGCATGCAGGGCCCGACATGGCGAAGTTACTCAGCGTAGCGAACGGTGGATCCGCCTCGGGCTATTCGTCTCGGTATGTGGGCATTAGGTATCTATTGGGTAACAGCCAGGTGTCGCAATGCCCGAGATGGCAGGGAAAGCGGCGGATGCACCCTCACGTGCGCCCCATAACCCAGTAAGAGGAAGTTTTCGCGAGCTGTTGGCCGCGACTCCTCCGCTTACGGCGCCGCTCCTTCCTCTCGGCGGCGCTAGGTCGGTGGCGTTGAGCCGCGTCCGTGTTGAGTGACGAACTCTCCTCCGTCGTGCTCCACGGCTACGTGCTCCGCCACCGACCTTCTAACTCAATTGCGGCGCTGCCTCCGGGTGGCGCCTTTTCTATTTGCCCCGCTCTAGACAGGTAGACAGGAAGGAGACGCCATGTCGACTTGCGACGTCCCATCACGCCCGCCGGAGGATCCGTGCCCGGTGTGCCGACGTCAGCTCCCCCGAAATAGCACCTACTACCACCGCGACGCGATGGGAGCGCAGGGACTGAAGCGGCGCTGCCGCGACTGCATCAACGCCGCGGAACGCCGACGATACGCATCCTCGTCCGACGCCGTGCGCGAGCGCGTGAAGCAGCGACGAGCCACGCGCACGGAGTTGTTCCGAGACTCCCCACAGTGGCGTTCGACGCCACGGCATCAGGCCGTTGACCAACTCGGGTCAGCGGCCGTTCGTGTACCCCCAGAGAGGCAAGCATGAGGACGAGCACAAACCCCGAACTCACCGCAGCGTGGGCGACGGTGCCCGACGTCGCGAAGGCGCAGGGGCGCCATGCAGAGGCCGTCAGGCTGCGTCGCGCGTTCCCGTCCGGAGTCGCGCCCGCGCAAGCCCTGACGGCCGTCCAGGACACGGCCATTGCGACGCTCACCGCTACGGGGAAGTGGCCGGCGAACTTCGCGAAGGACGCCGCGAAGGCTCACGCCGAAGCCGTGGTGTGGGAGGCCGAAGTCGTCGCCCTCCGACGCGCGGAAGACGTGCTGAAGTACGCCGCGGAGGACACGCGCGACTCGATGGCGCCTGACGTCCTCGCACACCTGGGTAGCCGACTCGACGAGATCCTGACGGCCGCGAAGGACGCCAGTACGGCCCTGGGCGACGTCACGACAGCGGACGAAGCGATCGATGCTGGCGGGGATGCTCTGAACGCGTGGAGGCGCCTCACGACGCTTCTGGGCGATCTACGCAACGTGCGTGCTGCGCAGTGGGACGTGTTGCGCGGTGTGTCCGGTGACGACGAGCGCGCACAGATGCGCACGTGGATTGCGCAGGGGCACGGAGAGGTCCGCGGCATCCGCCTGGACGACGTCCCCGCGCACGTCAGGGACGCAATGCGCACGCAGACCTACTCCATTGCGCAGCTCGTATGGGTTGCGCACTCGGAGGCTGGCTACGTCCCGACGTCGTTCGATGAACTGAGGGCGACCGTCGAGGCCGCGACGGAGCCCGTCACCTACGACGACCTCGGCCCCCTGCGGGACTACAGCCCCCGCATAACCCCGATCCCAACGCCGCCCGCTCCCGCACTGACGGGCGCGGAGCGCACTCCCGAACTGAGGTATTGAGATGACCGAGCAGAACCCCGAGCAGCCGCATCCTGCAGTCCTCGAACTTGCCAGGCTGCACGCCGGACTTGCCGCGGGACTGACCGTCGAGCAGTCCGCCCGACTCAACGGCGCCACTCCCGAGGAGCTGACGGCCGACGCCACCGCCTACGCGGCGGAGATGAGTGCCGTCAACTCCGTTACTCCTACGACCGGTTCAGGCGGCGACCGCGGAGGCAACGTCGGCGCCACTGCGGGATCACTCGCGGCCGGCGTCGCGGAGTACCGCGCGAAGCACGGCCTGGACGACGAGCGACGCCCCACGACGAACGAAGCCAACCGCAACCCCTTCGCGGAGCGCGCTGCACCGTTGCGGTGCATGTCGTTGAGGTCCCTGCGAGGAGACCATGAAACGGGTCGAGATCTCGCGACGGCTTCGTCGCCTTATGTTGGCCCGCACGCGAGTGCAATTCGTGTGCCCGGAAGCCACGCCCGTCACGGACGAAGCGCCGATGTAGATCGAACCTCTGCGTGAGGTCGTCCCAGTTTGGTCACCCTGGGTGGCAGCGTTGACCATCGCGGTCTCAACGTCGCCAGGATAGCAGCACCTACGGCCCCAGGGGGGTGACCCCCTGCCGGCCACCTTGCCGACCGAAGAGGTGCTGGGCCTCGCGCTCTGTACGGGTCTGGGGGATGTGGCGGAGGACGCCGCAGGCGCCCCCTGGAGGCTCGAACGCCGCCCAGCCGGACTGACCCGGACCCCGAAACGGGAGGCGGGCGCTCAGCGTCTCGCGCACAGGTCAGTCTAGAAAGCCGCAGCTCACACCTTGTTTTACCGTTACACGCCGCCCTAGAATGGGACCCATGAACACACGGAAATGCGAGTGGTGCACAGAGCACCTGGGAGCGCGGCACTCACACCGCGCCCGGTTCTGCTCCACTCGTTGCCGTGTTGCTGCGCATCGCGCGGCGAAGAACGACGCAACTCCCCGTGAGCTGACGATCCGCGACAGGTGGATCCGACGCAGCGCGACGAAGGTCCCCCTGACGACCGGCGGCATGCCGGCCTCGTCGACGGACCCGCGGACGTGGAGCACGCACAAGGACGCCGCAGCCTCGTCGGCCGGCGTCGGTCTGGGCTTCGTCCTCTCCGACGAGGACGACATCGTGTGCGTCGACCTGGACCACTGCTTGAACCCGCTCACTGGGCAACTCGCCCCGTGGGCATCCGCCATCGTCCGCGACGCGGGGACCACCTACGTAGAGGTCTCCCCGTCCGGCGACGGATTGCACATCTGGGGCTACGCGACTATCCGACAGGGACGCCGCATCCGACGCCCCGACGGCACGGCCGTGGAGATTTACGGGACCGGCCGGTACATCGCAATGACGGGGCGCCGGCATGGCTCTTCCCCGTCCATCCTCGCGGACCTCTCCGCGGTGGTTTCGAAGTTCACGGCGTAGTCGCACCACTTCCGGACAAAGCCCCGAGGGACTCCCTCGGGGCTTTGTTGTATCCCGATCCTGGAGGAGTCATGACCACACCCGCACCGCAGTGCGCCCGCAACGGCTGCACCCTGCCCCGCGGTTGGCGCAACGCGCCTGGCGGCCGTCAACGGCCGCGGAAGCACTGCAGTCACGCGTGTCTCGTCTGGGAGTCGCGAGCGCGCCGCGCAGTGCTCTCCGGTGACGTCGACGAGGCGCAGGAGTTGATGGCGCTCGCGACGAAGCTCGACGCGCGGACGCACCCTGGACAGACCGTCCCAGGCGTACTTCGGGATACCCGCAAGACTGCCTGACGCCGGAAAGCCCCATAAACCTCAGCCCCCAATGGACGCATTGGGGGCTTTCGCATGTCTGGAATTCCTATGACCCATGACCGAGCGTGGTGCCTCCGCCCCGAATGCCGTTTCGCGCCCTTGCCGGCGATGACGGATTCGGGAGGGCTGGAGGTGTTCGCCTATTGCAGCGTCGAATGTAAGGAGTGGGCGGAAGCAGCTCTGACCGTTGCGCAGTCAGAACACTCCCCAACGGTCGAGCGTTGGTCCGAGCAGCTCGACGTTTTGATGCGTTTGCTGGACCTTCGCGAACACCCCTCCGAGTTCAACGCGCCAACGGGGGTGTTCCGTGTCCGGTGACCTCGACATCGTCGGTGGAGCGGCCGTTGACGTCGTTCCTATCGTCCCCAACTTCCACCGCGACCTGAAAACGGCCGTCCTCCCCATCGCGGACAAGGTCGGCTTGGAAGCAGGCCGTAAGCTGGGCAAACGCATGTCGGAGGCCATGCGAGTCAGCTTGGCCGGCGACGGTCAACGCATCGGCAACGACCTTGGGGACGCCATCGGCGACGCGATGGCGCGGCGCATCGTCACGGCGCTGCCAAACGCCATCAACAACGGTGGACGAGTCGCCAGAACGGCGGCGTTGCGTCAGGGCAACGAGGTTGGCGGAGCGTTTGCGCGCTCGATCAAGAGCCGTCTTGAAGTTGCTTTCCGGTCCCTCCCAAAGGCGGACGTGCGGCTATCCGACGTCGGCTTTACCGCGGACCTTGCGCGCCTCCGGGCGCGAATGGAAACGCTGTCGAACAAGACAGTTGGCGTAGACCTCGACGCAGGCGCAGCGCTTGCCGAAATCCAGGCTATCGACGCGGAACTCGCGCGACTGGGCGCCAACCACGCCGACGTCAATGTCCGCGCGGACACCGCATCCGCGCGCGCAGAATTGGCAGCGGTCCAACATCAAATCAACGACGTGGACAGGGATGACGTCCGCGTACGAGTCACGGCCAACACAGCGCAGGCGAACGCTGCGCTCCTCCAACTGGCCATCTCACTAGGTGCCGTCGCTGCTCTCCCGCTCGTCCCCATCGCAGCGGCTGGCATTGGAGCCATTGCGGCGGCAGCCGTCGCCGCAGGCGCCGGGGTTGCCGCTCTAGCCCTTGCGGCCATCCCGGCAATCAAGGGCGTCACAACCGTCATCCAGGCGAAGAGCGCCGCGGAGAAGGAAGCGGCTACCGCGACGGACAGCTCCGCGGCTGCCAACGTCCGCGGAGCCCAACGGGCTATCCAGATGGCGAGCGCACAACAGGCACTCACCTCCGCTCACCGCAACGCCGCGCGGAGCATCGCGCAGGCCAACCGGCAGGTGGAGGACGCGGAACGTGCCGTCGCTCAGGCTGCGCAGCGCGCCGCGGATCAGCGTCGCCAGGCTGCGGAGAGTGTCGAACGTGCGGAGCGCTCCCTCTCCGACGCGAAGCGCCAGGCTCGCCAGGCGGAGGAAGACCTCACGCAGGCTCGTCGGGACGCGACACAGCAGCTCGCGGACCTGAACGACAAGCTCGAACAAGGCAAGCTCGACGAGCGTGACGCAACCCTCCGCGTCCGGGAGGCGCAGGAGGAACTCAACAGAGTTCAGGCGGAGTACGACGCTGGCCGCGCCACCGACCTCCAGCTAGAGCGTGCTCAGCTCGCCTATGACCAATCGGTCGAGGCAGCGAAGCAACAGCACAAGGACAGTGTCCAGCTTCAGGCAGACGCAGCGAAGGCACAGGCCGCGGGTGTCGACGGGAACGAGGCAGTCAAGAGCGCCACAGAGCAGCTCGCCGACGCTCAGCGCAACGTCCAGGATCAGGTAAAGGCCGTTGCCGACGCTCAGCGTGACGCCGCACGGGCGCAGGTCGAGGCCGCTCAGTCGGTCGTGGACGCTCAGCGTGGACTTTCCGACGCTGTGGCGAGCGCTGCGGACGCGCAGGTCCAGGCCGCGGAGTCCATCACGTCCGCTGAACGAGGCGTCGAGTCCGCTCGGCTATCCGGTATCGACACGACGACGCACGCCGTGACGAAGTCTGAGGAGTACCGCAAGGCACTCGCAAAGCTCACGCCAGACCAGCGCGACCTCTACGACTCCATTGCCGGCCCGAAGGGGCTGACGAAGGCCTTCAAGGACTGGTCGAAGTCGCTTCAGCCCGACGTCCTACCGCTCTTCACGCGCGGCGTGGACGGGGCGAAGGCATCGCTTCCGGGGCTGAGTCCGCTAGTCACGGCCGCTGCGGACGCCGTCGGGATCCTCATGGATAAGGCGTCCAAGGAACTGAAGTCGCCTTTCTGGCGAGGCTTCAAAAAGGACATCCGGGAGAACGTGAAGCCCGCGATCGTCGGCCTAGGCGTGGCTTTCGGGAACGTCTTCAAGGGAATCGCGGGCATCGTCGACGCCTTCCTTCCGCACATGGACGGCATCTCCGCCACGATGCAGCGGATCACTGAGCGGTTTGCCAACTGGGCGACGAACCTGAAGGGCTCTCCGGAGTTCGAGCGCTTCCTCCAATACGTCCACGAACACGGCCCGGTGGTCGCTGAGACCCTGGGGAAACTGGGAGGGGCGTTCTTCGGCGTCGCTAAGGCGCTGGAGCCGTTCACGGACGTAATCCTCGAACTCCTCGGGGATGTCGCGGACGGTATCAGTTGGGTCGCGGATAACGCACCATGGGCTATTCAGCTGATGTACGGTCTCTGGATTGCTACGCGTCTGTGGACGCTCGCGATGAACAGTAACCCCGTCGGACTGGTCATCCTGGGACTTATTGCGCTGGCTCTCGCGGTGAAATATGCGTGGGATCACTTCGAATGGTTCCGCGACGTCGTCACCGGAACGTGGGACGTCATCAAGGACGTCACGCTTGGCGTCTGGGAGCACGGGCTGAAGCCCGCGTTCGACGGAATCGTGTGGGCGCTAAAGGGCATCGGCGATATTAGCGTCTGGCTCTGGAAAGAGATCTTCGTTCCGGTCTGGAATGGCATTTGGCTCGTCATGCGGATTGCCATCGCGGTGATTCTGACGGTGCTGATTGCGCCCCTGGTCATCGCGTTTACCGGCGTGGGTCTGCTCCTCGGATGGCTCTGGACGGATTGCTTCAAGCCGACGTTTGACGCGATCGCATTCCTCGCTACGTGGCTCTGGGAAAACGTCCTGTCTCCCGTATTTACGGGAATCTGGGACGGGATCAAGTGGCTTGGCGATCAATTCGTATGGCTCTATGATCACGCAGTAAAGCCGACGTTCGGCGGAATAGCCACCCTGGCAACGTGGCTTTGGGACGAGGCGCTGAGCCCGACGTTCTCCGGGATCTGGGACGGCATCAAGTGGCTAGGCGGCCGATTCAAGTGGCTGTACGACCACGGAGTAAAGCCTCCGATGGAGTTCATTGCCGACATCGCCGGATGGCTCTACGACAAGGGTCTGAAGCCGGCGTTCGACAAGATGAAGACGGCAATCGGTCTGGTCAGCGACGCCTTCAAGGACGCTAAGAAGGCAATCAAGGAAGCCTGGTACGGCGTCGCAGGCATCGCCGCACGTCCCGTGAACTTCATCGTGGAGTGGGTTTACACAAAGGGCATCAAGGCCGTCTGGGACAAGGTGGCGGATTTCGTCCACCTCGACAAGCTCCCGAACGCTCCGAAGCTCCTGAGTGAAAACCCGAAATTCCTGGAGGCCGGCGGAACGGTCGGAAGCGGATGGGGCGTCGCTGCCCCGATGAAGACGAACAAGCCGACGGCAATCGTCGGTGAGGGAAACCCCCGCTACCCGGAATACGTCATCCCGACGGACCCGAAGTACCGGGACCGCGCTGTCGCGCTCCACCGTGACGCGGGGACACAACTCCTCGCCAAGGGCGGCGTTATCGGCGGCGCGTGGGACTGGACGAAGGATTCCGTAGGCGACGTCATCGGAACCGGCATCGACTGGGCGAAGACTGGCGCGGATCTCCTGAAGCACCCGGGCAAGGTCTGGGACAAGCTCCTGAAGCCCGTGTTCGGGAAGGTCTCGCAGGGCGTAGCCGTCGCCGGCAAGCTCGGTACTGCCGTCGGTAGGCTCCCGCTGAAGATGGGCTCCGGCCTGAAGAAAATGATCGTGGACGCTGCAACGTCCATGCTCTACGCATCCGAAGGCACCGGCGGACAGTGGATCAAGCCCGTCAACGTTCCTTTCGGAACGCGCTTCGGCGTCTCCGGAAAGATGTGGTCCAGCGGCCATCACACGGGCCTCGACTTCCCCGCGGCCGTCGGGACGCGGATCAACGCCGTGGACGATGGCAAGGTGTCGAGCGCTACCGGCGGAGGTCCGTACGGCAACCACGTGACGATCAGTCACGGCGGAGGCCTCTCCTCCCTGTACGCGCACATGAGCCGCATCCTGACGTCGGCCGGCCAGGTCGTGAAGCAAGGACAGGAGATCGGCAAGGTAGGCGCGACGGGCAACGTCACCGGCCCGCACCTCCACCTGGAGGCGCGAGTCAACGGACGAGCCACTGACCCGATGAAATACCTCACCGGAGGCGGAGGCTTCGCGGGCAACGCATCCGGCGCCGCTCAGAAGTACGCGAAGAGCATCCTCGGCAACTACGGATGGGGACCTGGCCAGTTCGGGCCGCTCCAAAAGCTGTGGACCGGCGAGTCGGGATGGCGCTGGAACGCGAAGAACCCATCCAGCGGCGCCTACGGAATCCCGCAGGCGCTCCCCGCGTCGAAGATGGCGTCCGCCGGCTCCGACTGGAGGACGAACGCCAGGACGCAGATCCGTTGGGGCCTGGACTACATCAAGCACCGCCCCGACTACGGCACTCCTGCCGCTGCGTACTCGAAGTGGCTCTCCCGCTCCCCGCACTGGTACGACGACGGCGGAATGATCCCTCCGGGGCTCTCCCTCGTCGCCAACGGAACGGGCAGGCCAGAGCCTGTCTTCACGTCCGGCCAATGGGAAGACATTCGAGCTAGCCGCCACGGCGGCGCTCCCGCGGTCGTTCAGGTCAAGGTCGACAGTCACACGTATCTCGACGGCCGCGAAGTTGGCGGCTACGTAGACCAGCGAATCGAAGCACACGACGCCGAAACGGGACGTGCCATCGACACGGGCCGTTGGGTCTGACGCACACTCCACGCACACACCGGGACGTCGCCGACATGGCGACGTCCCTCCCCGCGCCCCGCGGACCGACACGGACCGCGGGGCGATCCCATGAACTTGAGAGGACACCCCATGTTCGACACCACGAAGCCCGTCAAGGCCGGTCCTGTCACCTGCCCGCACTGTGGCTCTGACGTCGCGCAGACCCTTGGAGCGGGACGGGTGCGCCAGTACTGCACTCCGGAGCACGGGCGTAGTTGGCGCCGTCGAATGCGCCACGCAGGATGGCTCTAGGCGCCCTTGACGTTCCCACCCTCCGGCGTGATGGTTCATAGACATTCGTAGAACCCGCAGGAGGGTTGGAGCAGCCATGGCGCTACGGTTCATCGCACGGGATCCCAACACCGACGGAGCGAATTGCCCCACGGTGTGGGTGGACGTGGAACGGCAAGAGGTTGTCTTGCAGGGCTGGAAGACGGATGAGGAGACTCGCGCTGACTGTCTGACAACCGGTCCGATCCCTGACAGCGAAGAGGTCGTGCGGCTCCCCATGCGTATGGTGGCCGCCATTCGGGAGGCTTGTGATGTGGCGGAGCGCTCCACCGTTCGGTGAGCTGCTAGCAGACTGTCAGAGGTCGGCCGTGCATCTTGAGATGCGGGACCACTACGACGATCCCGACGAGGCGCCGCGGGTCGCAGCCTGGAAGGCCGGATACCGCCCGGACCCCGACGACAGGGCGTCATGGTGGCGCCCGTGGCTCGACATGGTGGCCGAGACCGTCGCCAGGGGTGTCGTCATCCGTCGGGCCCGTATCGTTTCCGAGCCCGTAAGTGAGTACACGCACTATTTGTACGACGGAACGTTCACCAATGTTGCGGCTGGCGAGGAAATCCGCTGGCTGCCGCGTCGGCAGGCTTCGGACATCGCGCTCCCCGGGAACGACTTTTGGATCTTCGACGACCGCATCGTCAGGTTCGGCTACTTCTCCGGGGAGGGTGCCTACCTCGGGGACGATGTAACCGACGAACCTGCGGTGGCCAAGCTCTGCGCCGATGCGTTCGAGAGCGTGTGGGCCAGGGCGACGCCGCACGCGGAGTACAGGATCTGACGGACTACTGCACATGCCCGCTTCCCCATCGTCCAGTGTTCAGGCGGCCCGCAGAGCTGTTGCGGACCGACTCCGGGAGATCCGTCGAGACGCCAACCTGACGGCATCAGACGTCGCCGAACGAACAGGTTGGTACAAGTCGAAGGTCTCCCGGCTGGAAAACGCAGTAACCCCGCCGTCGGACGACGACGTTCGTGCATGGTGCAGCGCGTGCGAGGCTGACGGGCTGGCCGCGGATCTGATCGCGGCCTCCCGCTCAGCCGACAGCATGTACGTCGAGTGGAGACGGCTCCAGCGGACTGGACTGCGACGGCTCCAGGAGTCCTACCTCCCGTTGTTCGAGCGCACGAAGGTCTTCCGCATCTACTGCTCAAACGTGGTCCCCGGGATGCTCCAGACCGAGGGATACGCGCGCGCTCTACTCGGCTCCATCGCGGCGTTCCGCGAGACCCCGAACGACGTGTCAGAGGCCGTAGCCGCCCGCGTCGAGCGCTCGCGGATCATCCGCGAAGGCAACCACCGCTTCGCCCTCCTGGTCGAGGAGTCCGTCCTACGCCATCGCGTGGGCGGCGCTGAGGTTATGGCCGGCCAACTGGGCTATCTCCTGTCAGTGATGGCGCTCCCGTCGGTATCGCTGGGCGTCATCCCGTTCTCTGCCGACCGGCGAATGTGGATGCTGGAGACCTTCAGCGTCTACGACGAGGTACAGGCCCAAGTCGAGCTGCTGACGGCGCAGGTCAATGTGTCCGCCCCGTCAGAGGTGGAGCAGTACCTCAAAGCCTTCACTGAGTTCTCAAAGTTGGCCGTATACGGAGCCGCTGCACGAGCCCGGATCACTGCGGCAATCGACGCCCTGGAGTGATTGCCGTAGAACTCTGTGGAACTAGCTGGAGCCTGCACTCCGAAGCTCCGTAGCGTCGTGGCATCGAAGTCCGCGGCGGAGGAGTGGCAATGGCATTAGAGAGGACGCTCAGGGCACCCATTACTCTCCTGGACCCTGCGCTCTATGTAGAACCCGTGCCGACGCCAGATTGTGACGTGTGCGGAGCGCTCGCGGGTCAGTTGCGGGACGCGCGGAACCCGAGCAGCCCGGATTACGACGAGTCGCGGGCGTCGGACATCGTCGTCGAGATGCGGCGCCATCAGGACGCGACGGAGGAGGGGGAGTGAAGAAGGAAGCCCGCTCCTACGCGTATCCCGCACTGACGCCGCGGATCTCAGTGGACGACCTTCCCGCCCGTCGGTGGGTGGAGTGCGCCTCGTGTATCGAGTTTCAGGCCATCGAGCACACCACCGAGGCGGAGGTTTGGGCCGTAGAGCACTTGCGGCACAACTCACACCACGACCGCTTCCGCATCGTCCGCCAGATCGGATGGAAGCTCACCCCGAGGGCAGTCGACTCCGAGTCCGTAACTGCCTGAACGGCCCCCATAGACCCGCCCGCTAGCCGCCTGTGCGGCCGGCGTGCGGAGGGCGCGGCGGGGGTTGGGTGCCGGGTGAGGCTGGCAGCCGCCCGACCCCCGCTAGCGTCCAGTACTCCCCGTCCTCCGCTGCCCATCACAACGCCCCGGAGGACGGGGCACCGTCCCGCCGTGGAGTCTCGGCCGACCGAGATTGCCCGGGGCGGTACGTCCCCGCTCACCTCTCCACCGCAGGAGGTGAGCGGGGCTTTTGTGTGCCCGCGCTGCCTACAGTTAGCCCGTCTTGCCGATGAGCAAGAACCTTTACCCGAACTGGGGACAGGACCACCGGGCCGCCGAGATACCGAAGACCTCGTTCTTCCGTGGGAACGACGTCGTCGTCCTGCAGGAAGCGTTCGACAACGCGGCGTCGGACGCCCTGAAGAGCGCGGCCGCGGCCGAGTATCCGTACCAGACCCCGGTCGTCGGGCGGAGCAAGAGCGGCTGGGACGCGACGGGCGGGGCGTACTCCTCGACCACGCCGGAGGACGGCGGGGTGACCGTGCTGAGCAAGTGGCCGATCGTCCACAAGGAGCAGTACGTGTACAAGGACGCGTGCGGCGCGGACTGGTGGTCCAACAAGGGCTTCGCCTATGTGGTCCTGAATGTGAACGGCACCAAGGTCCATGTGATCGGAACCCATGCGCAGTCCACCGACTCCGGGTGCGGCACCGGGGAGGCGGCGTCGATGCGCAGCCGCCAGTTCAAGGCGATCGACGCGTTCCTGGACGCCAGGAACATCCCGGCGGACGAACAGGTCCTGGTCGCCGGCGACCTCAACGTCGATTCACGCAGCACGGAGTACGCCTCGATGCTCGCGGACGCGGACCTGGTGGGGGCGAACGCGCGGACCGGTCACCCGTACTCCTTCGACACGCAGGAGAACTCGATCGCCCTGGACCGCTATCCGACCGACCCCCGCGAGGATCTCGACTACGTCCTCCACCGGGCCGGTCACGCGCGCCCGGCGGTCTGGAAGAACGAGGTCGTCAAGGAGCAGAGCGCGCCCTGGACGGTGTCCAGCTGGGGCACGGACTACACGTACACGAATCTCTCGGACCACTACCCGCTGAGCGCGTCCGGGGGCTGAGTGCGCAGGGCCCCCGCCCGTCCGGGCGGGGGCCCTCGGCCTCACTCTTCCCCGGTGTCCCGGGTGTGCAGCGCGTCGAGGCGGGCGAGCTGCGTGTCCGTCAGACGCAGGGCGCCCGCCGCGATGTTCTCGGCCAGGTGGTCCGGGTTGCCGGTGCCGGGGATGGCGAGCACGTGCGGGCCCTGGTGGAGGGTCCAGGCGAGGCGGATCTGGGTGGCCGTCGCGTCGTGCTCCTCGGCGACGGCGATCACCTCGGCCTCGTGGTCGTCCCCCGGGCCCAGCGCGCCACCGTTGCCCGCGATGGCGAAGAACGGCACGAAGGCGATGCCGTGTTCACCGCAGGCCCGCAGGACGGCGTCGCCCCCGGGCGACGGATGGTCGAGGCCGTACCGGTTCTGCACGGAGACCACCGGTGCGATGGCCCGGGCTTCTTCGAGGTGCCGGGTCTCGATGTCGGAGATGCCGAGGTGCCGGATCAGGCCGGCGTCGCGCAGGTCGGCCAGCGCTCCGAAGTGTTCGGCTATCGACTCCTGTCCCATGCGGCGGAGGTACACCAGGTCCAGGTGGTCGCGGCCGAGTTGACGGAGGTTCTCCTCGACGTGGGAGCGCAGTTGGTCGGGTCGTGCGGCGGCGCCCCACTCCCCCGCGTAGTCACGGAAGGGCCCGACCTTGGTGGCGATGACCAGGTCGTCCGCGTACGGCGCGAGCGCGCTGTTGATCAGTTCGTTCGCGGAGCGCAGCGAGGAGAAGTAGAAGGCGGCGGTGTCGATGTGGTCGACGCCCAGCTCGACCGCGCGCCGCAGCACGGCGATCGAGCGTGCGCGGTCGCTCGGCGTTCCGTGGTGGAACGCCGCGCTGCCGGTCAACCGCATCGCGCCGAACCCGACGCGGTTGACGGTGAGTTCGCCGAGTGTCCAGGTGCCCGCGGCTGCCGCGGTGATCGTTTCTGCGGTCATCGGGGAAGTTTCGCATGCCGTCCGCGGAGCCGTGGGGATCGGCCGTGACACACCCGACCGGTGCGGCTGGGGACTCAGTTCCGCGCGAGGTGGAGTTCCCAAGTACCGCGCCGCACAAAGGACATGCTCAATCACCACGCCTGGTACCGTCCGCATGCTGGGAATGAATCGAACCGACCCTTGGTCGCGCCGGACGAGGACTACCCTGCTGTGCAGACGTCCCAGACCCCGGCGGCATGTCGTTGCCGAGCACAGATCGTCGCGGGGAGCGGGCTCTTCGCCCGTCGCTCGGCACGTCCCTGGAGAAACCGGGTGGGTCCGCAGTCCTGCCGCAACGGCAGGTGAGTCGGCCGTCGCCCGACCTCCGCCGAATGTACTCCGCTGCCGGAAGTGGGCCGACGACGCCGGGATTCCGGCGCCACCGCATCCGCTGCCGGACGGGCTTCCGAACCGAGGCGTCATGCCCCTTCCGCCGCTCACCCTCTACCGTCACGACCGAAAGAATCGGGCACTGATCACGCTGGTCGGTGAGATCGACCTGGAGACGGCGCCCCTGCTGGGCGCGTCACTGGAAGGGTGCCTGCGCGACGGCATCCGAACCATCGACGTCGATCTCACGCTCGTGACCTTCTGCGACTGCAGCGGCCTCAACGCGTTCCTCCACGCCGCACAGCGCGTCACCGCGGCCGGGGGAACGCTCCGCCTGCACCATCCACCGCGGACGCTGGTTCTCATGGTCGACATCGTCGGCTGCGGTTTCCTGCTCGTGGGCCCGCCGTTCGGGCGTCGGTCGCCTCGTTCCAGGAACGCCCTGACCATGAGGCCTCCGGTCTCTCCACATCGTGCCGCTCCGCCCGTACCTGTCCTCTCGGGCGGTGTGGTGTGATTCCTCGGCCGCGTCAGGGACCGTCACGGCCGGCGGGTGTCGCGTACGAATCCCGGACCCGGTGGTCCGGGTGAGGTCCCGCAGCAGGTCGGCCCGGATCCAGACGCTGGTCGCCGAGCAGGCGGCCCGGCGGGGTGCCCGGGTCGGCGTGGTGGACGTGTGCACCGCGGCTGTTGCCGCGCTCCCGGTCGGCGGGGCCGGACTCTCCGCGATGTCCGGATCCGCGGCAAGCCATCCGTTGTGCAGCACCGATGATGTCAGCGAGCAGTTGGAGGAACTCCAGCTCACCTTGGGCGAGGGGCCGTGCGTGGATGCCTTCGCACAGGGCTCGGCCGTACTGACGCCCGATCTGCTCACCGCTGAAGTGCAGAACCGCTGGGCCGTGTTCGCCGACGCGGCCGCGAAGGCCGGGGCACGCGCGGTCTTCGCCTTCCCTCTGCAGATGGGGGCGATCAGCCCCGGAGTTCTGGACCTCTACTCCCAAGACCCGGGCCGGTTGAACGCGGAGGAACTGGCGGACGCGCTGGCCTTCGCCGACACCGCCACACTGGTCCTGCTCGACTCCCGGATCGACGGGGAAGCGGGCCTGGCGGACGAATGGTCGGCGAACGGTCGCTTCGAGGACCTGGGCGCGTACCGGGCGGAGATCGACCAGGCCACGGGCATGCTCACGGCCCAGCTCGGAGTCAGTGCCGAAGACGCCTTCGTCCGGCTGCGTGCCTACGCCTACGCCAGAGGACGCCGTCTCTCCGCGGTGGCCGCCGACGTGGTCGCCCATCGGCTCACCTTCCCCGCGGGCGCGGGCACGGATCGGGCCGACGATGAGGCCTGACGCCTTTGCCGGACCGAGGAACCGGACCAAGAGGCCGAACCCGGGTATCACGGCCAAGGCCAGACCGAAAACCGGCAACCGACAACCGATCCAAGAAACCTGACAAGAAGTGAGTTGCGCTTCCCGCCCCTGCATGCGGGCCGGATGAGAGTCGACGGAGGGTGTGCACGATGAACCAGCAACTCCTGGCCAAGACCTTCGTCGAGCTGGCGGACAACCTGGTCGCCGACTTCGACCTGATCGATTTCCTGCGCCTGCTGACCGACCGCTGTGTGGGCATGCTCGGAGCGAGTGCCGCAGGCGTGCTGCTCGCGGACCGCGACGGCGAACTCCGCGTCATGGCCGCCTCCGACGAGCAGGTGCGCCTGCTGGAGCTCTTCCAGTTGCAGAACGACGAGGGGCCCTGCCTGGACTGCTTCCGCACCGGCGCCCCGGTGATCGTCACCGATCTGAACGAGGAGGCAGACCGCTGGCCACGCTTCGTCGCGGCGGCCCACCGCAGCGGGTTCGGGTCGGTACAGGCCCTGCCGATGCGGCTACGTGACGAGGTCGTCGGAGCGCTGAACCTCTTTCGCACCGACCCCGGCCCCTTCGACCCGGACGCCATGCCACTCGCCCAGGCCCTGGCCGACGTCGCCACCATCAGTCTGCTGCAACAGCGCACCGCGCACCGCAGCACCGTCCTCAACGAGCAACTGCAGAACGCGCTGAACAGCCGCATCCTGATCGAACAGGCCAAGGGAAAGCTCGCCGAGCGCCAGGGCGTCGACATGGAGCAGGCCTTCACCACACTGCGGAGTTACGCCCGTGCTCACAACCGGCGCCTGTCCGACCTGGCCCGCGCGTTCATCGACGACTCCGAGCCCCTCCCCGGCCTGAGGTCCTGACCACGGCCAAGGCCACGGCCACGGCCTCAGCGATTCCCGGGCTGTGGTTCACAGACTCCGGTTCACGGGCCGGACGGCCGCCGTCGCTGGTGTGCGGCGGCGGCCGTGGTCGCGAGGACGCGAGGCCCCCCAGCCATCGTGTTCTCGCGCGTTGCCCTCCGAGGCGGCGGGGTTGCGGGAGCACCCCGAGTGGAATACGCCAGGAGGACGGAAGCTGGAGCCGCGTGCTCCGGCGATGCGGCTCCGGCCGGCCTCGATCGCGACTCGGGGGCTGGGAGCCTGGAGGGGGACCTGTCGGTTCCGTCGATACCCGACACGAAGTCCCGCCTGCACTGTTGGGAGCCTAGAGCAGGTGCAGGTCGAGCGGAACGGGGCGTGACGTACGCGTTCTCGCCTCGCGGCGGGTTCCGCACCTGCCAGTCACGGCCGCCAGAGGGTGTCCACACCGGCGGACACCGCCTCGGTCACCCACGGCGCCCGCGCTCTCGTCGGTCCTCGCGGTTCCACCGCGCCCGGTGCTGACGGCTGTAGCGGCGATCCCAGCGGTCCTGACGCTCCCGGCGGTCCCGGTAGTCCTGGTACTCGGCGAAGTCCGAGCCGCCACCACGGCGCCGGCGTCCGCCACCGCGGCCGTAACGGGTGGCTCCGAAGACCAACACAGCCGCGGCGACCCACCAGATGGGGTTCAGGAAGCCGAAGCCGAACAGGACCACGATCAGGACGAGAAGAAGAACGAACACAACGGGCCTCCCCGGGAGCGGAACACAGCATCGGTACCGGGGACTGGGGCCTCTCCCCACAGCGTAGTCCTGCCTGAAGACTGCCGATAGCGCACGACACATCGTCTATTGCCTGATGTCGATGGCCACTTGGCGCCGGTCTCGGAAATGCCGAAAGGGCCGGCTTGCGATGTGCCGCCCCGACCCCCTTCGCCCCAGCAGTCCCGGGCCGGTTCCGGGAACTCCCCAGTGCCGACATCGTGTTGACACCGGAGGGCACCGGGCGTTGACTGACAGCACGCGGCGTGAGGTCATGCCACTCCGGATCATTCGGGCGACGCATTTTCCCCTCCCCGCTCCGCCCTGCCCCCGCGGAACCACGAAGTCTTCCCGCGATCCGGAGGTTCGGCGGTGCCACGGATTCCTCTCCCTGCGCTGATCCGTTCCGACCGCGGCCGCGGGTAGTCCGCTTTCAACGACGAGGCCGACCATGAGTGTTGGACGAACCGTCAAGAACAGGACGCAGGAAATCAGGGGCCGGATCACCGAAGCGTTGGGCCGGGCCACCCACAACAGAGAACTGGAACGGCGGGGCAAGGTCGAAAGGGTCTCCGGCAATCTGAGGCAGGCGGGCGAGAAGGCGAGAAAGGCCTTCAGGCGGTGACCGTGAAGGCCTCGAGGTGGCGCCTCCGTCGCAGGCACACCGTCTTGTCGCCATCGACCTTGTCGCCATCGACGCGGAATTCTCCAGGAGGAATCGCGGAATGCAGCCGTGTTCATTGTCCTGATCACCGCCTTGATCATCCTCGTGACCGAACGGCGCAGGAATGAGAGCACGCATGGCCGCGTGTCGGCAACATCGCGAGGACGAGAGCGGTGATCGCCGTGACCGCCACCGCCGCGTTCCAGGCCGAGACCGCCACGAGGCCGACCGGGAAGATGCTCGAACCGCGCGGACCGCAGTACCGTTGGTTTTGGGTTGGTTCACTCTCACGTGCAACCGCCCGGAAGGGCGGCTCCGGCGTGTTTGCGCCGGAGCCGTTGACACATGCCTCGTGAGCGGGCCGCGCCTGGAAGGCGAACGCCGACTCGCGCGCCGCTGACCGACCGCGCCCTGTCCGGCCTGGGTCCTGTCCGACCCGGGCCGGTTCAAGCCCGCGCCAGGACACCCGGCTGTCGGACCCCTGCCAGGAGTAACCTGGGATTACCGAGGGTACTTCGTACACCGGCTTCGACGCCTGTGCCGTCCCCGGCGATTCACGACACCGGGCCGGTCATGGCCGGCCCGGGGCGAGGTCTCGGTCATGACCGCAACCACGTTGGACAAGCCGGCGGTCGAAGACCGTACGGCCACTTCCTCACCACCGCCTCCGCGGCTGCTGCTGGCGCCGCCCGGCACGGCCCCCGCCCTGATCGACGGCGCATGGTGGCCACGCTCGCGCGACCTGACGGCCGAACTTCCCGCGCTCACCACCGTTTTGGACCCGCTGTGGGGGCGGATCACCCACGTCACCGTGAACCCCACGTTCTGGCCGGTCATCCCCCGCAGGGTTCCCGTCCAGGGCCATGTGGTGAAGGTCGGCTGGTTCAAGGCCGAGCAGGACCCGCACAGTCTCCTGCTGCTCTCCTTCACCGCCGGGCGCTGGGACCTGCTGGTGATCCCACCCGAAACCGACGCCGTCACGGCCGCCCGGTTGATGATCACCGCCACCGATCCCGCGCGCAGCCTCACCGCGAGCGACCTGGTCAAGGAGGCCGGACGCTTCCGCGTCACCGCCGAGGCCGAGGCCGAGGCCGCATGGGATTCGGCCCGGGTGACGGTCTGGGATTCCGAAGGCGGACACGACGTCCGCCGCACCTCCCAGGGCGGCCCCACGGAGGCCGCCATCGGTCGCGTGCCGGTTCCGGCGACAGGAAGGTGACAGGCACGCAGTCGTCCCGACCGCCCCGGGCCGGACGTGGCTGAGCCGCCGGCGAGAAGTCGAGGTGGTGGTGCGGCACGCTGCGTGACGCGCGACCTTCAAAACCGGTGCCTCGGCAGGGCCCGTCCGACGTGTGGGAGTACCGTGGAGGCATCGAGAGTACTTCGCACACCGGCCACCATGCCTGTGTCGTTCTCGGCGAGTTACGACACCGGGCCGCCATCCCAGGCGGCCGGGAGACAGGTGCCCGCGATGTCCGCGACCACCGACCGAACCCCGCTGCGCATCGCGCCCTTCAGGGCTCCGACCGCTCGTCTCGCACTGAAAACCGTCAGCGCGTCCCGAGGCTCCCTCGACGGTGCCTGGTGGCCCCGCTCCCGGGACCTGACTGACGAGCTCTCCACTCTGGCCGACGTACTGGACCCCCTGTCCGGACGGATCACCCGGATCGCCGTCAACCCGACGTACTGGCCGGCCATCCCGGACAGCGTGCCTGTCAACGGTCACCTGGTGAAGGTCCGTTGGTTCACGACGGAGCTGGACCCCCACAGGATCCTGCTGCTTTCCCACACCACGGGCAGCTGGAACCTGCTGGTGGTACCACCGGAGACCGGCGCCCCGGCAGCCGACCGCCTGATGACCGCCGCTAGCGACAGCTCCGGCCCTCCGACGACCGCGAGCGCACTCATCGCGGCAGAAAACGCCCTCCACGGTGATTCCATGGCCGACCAGGACCAGGATTCCGAGGAAACCTGGGAGGACGGGGATGACGCCTCCTCCTACTGGACAGCCGACGCCCGGCCCAGCCTCCTGATCACGGCGAAGTGATGGTCTCTCCGCCCAACCCACCGTGGTCGACACCCGGCACGGCACCGAGGACTGCCGGGACGGCGTGAGGGGCACCGGCGCTCATGTTGCCGGCCCACCGCCGCGGTGACGTCGCCACGCGCCTGGGTGAGTGGCTGCCGGCCCGCCTCGACACCGATCCCGTGTGGCGTGGGCGGCCGGAGTCGGGGCTCGTCAGCGGACGCCGGCCGCCGCGGCCGCCATCAACGGCTCGGCGTCCGACGCGGCCACCTCCGGGGGCACGACCAGCAGGTCCCTTCGGCCCTGGGTCTGGCTGAGCAGGCTGATGGTGTGTCGGCCGTGCGACCCGGCCGACCTGCGCAGCAGCACGACGTGGTTGGCGACGAGCATGCGTCCGGGCGACATCGGCCACATCGCCGTGTTGACACTCACGGCGGTGATCTGTCCCCACATGCGGGGCAACGCGCCGATCAGAAGCGGGAGTTCGCCGAGGAGATCGCGCGAGCGGGGCCACCATGCCCCGTCGATGCGCCGTGGCAGGGCACTGTGCGGCGCCAGCCGCACGCGGGCGAGAGGCAGAGCGGGCAGGGGTTCGAGAACGGTGGCCATAAAAGCTCCTGTCTGGACGCGCGGGCCCTCAGGCGATGGCCCCGTTCTCGTTGCCGCTCTGCTCGTCGTGGACGACGCGTCGGCGAAATGCGCGGGCGGTTCGACGCTCCGCCTCAAAGGGGGCGTCGGCGGTTCGGTCCGTGTGTCCGCCCGCACGGCGCGGCTGGACCGGCCGCGTGGGTTCGACCGCCGTACAGCCGAGCGGAGGGCGAAGGGCTTCGACCGTCATGGGGCGGAACCTGCCCCGGGCGATGAGCACCCGGTGTTGTCCTGCGCCGGGGACGAGACCGGCGCGGTCACCGGCGTACGACGTGCCCTCGGTTCCCCCACCGTACAGCGCCCGCCGGAGAACGGGACTCCGCAGACCGCACGTCTTGCGGAACCGCTGCCCAGGGGTGTGCCGAAGGCTCCGTTCCTGGTCGGTTGTTCGTCGGCTCCCTCGATCCCGAGACTCGCGGTCCCCCCTGGTTAGGGGTAGACGTACGTGTTCAGCGTGTTCACCGCGGCTGCGGGGTCTCCCAGGTCGTAGCGGTCCACGGCGAGGAAGTTGGGCTTCTTGCGGGCGGCCGGCTGGCAGAAGCGGCGGGCCCGGTCGGTGAGTTTGGTGTTGTCCGTGCCGGCGGTCCCGGAGAGGGTGACGTCGCGGAAGTGGTCCATCACGAAGAGGGGGCGGAAGCCCGCCTCGGTGCGGGTGAGCGGGACGTTCGTGCCCGCGTCGTACCAGCGGCTGTAGCAGGACCAGTCGGAGGAGCCGAGGCCCGAGCCCATGGACCAGTAGTTCTCGACGGTCCATTCGCGCTGGTACATGACGCCGAAGCTGTCCCGGGTGAGTCCGGCGGACTCGTCGGAGGAACGGCTGTGGTCGGTGAAGATCAGCAGGCGTCGGCCGGCGGCGGTCAGGTCGGCGAGCTTCGGCCAGCCGTTCTGACGCACGCCGGTCAGGTCGGGGCGGTAGAGCACGTCGGACAGCCCGTTCACGCGGGCGAGTTCGGAGCGCAGGACGCCCGGGTCGACGTAGTCCTCCAGGAACACGGTGACGAACTGGTCGGGGTGCTGCTTGAGGAAGTCGACCATGCGCTGGAGGTCGACCCAGAGCGCGACCGGCCTGCTGACAAGGGTGCAGCTGTTGTGACAGAGGATCGCGCCGTCGGGGGTCTGGTGCAGGTCGAGCATGAACCCGCGTACGCCGTCGGCGAGTTGCCGGTTGATGCCGCGGGTCTGGTTGGGCACCAGATTGACGAAGGGCGGGGCGAATCCGCCGTCGACGCCGTTGGCGTAGGCGTTGTGGGCGGTGAGGAACGTGACCTGGTCCAGGGTGCGTTGGTCCTGGGGTGGCATGGGCCGGGTCTCGGGCGCGGCCGGGGTGAGGTACCAGGAGGCGAGGCCGCCCGACGAGCCGATCGCCAGTTGGGCGGGGTAGTTGGAGCCGGAGGGCTTGGCTCCGACCGTAAGGTAGCGGTCCGTTCCGGGGGTCTTGAGCGTGAACTGGTCGGCGCCGCTCGGCGTCACCTCCCAGGCTGCGTCCGCGCTCGTACACGCCACGGTCCGGGCCTGGTCGCCCGACCGGCCCAGACAACTCCCGGCGGTGTCGGCGCTTTCGAGGACGGCCGAGGAGCCGTTCGGGCGCAGGGTCCACTGCTGGTGGTCCTCGTTGCCCTTGGGGTTGTGCTGGACGACCGCGCCTGCGCTGTCGGCGGCGTTCAGTCCCGTGGTCGCGCTCTGGAGGTAATAGGTGCCCGCGGCCGGGACTTCGGCGGCGCCGGCGGGCCCGGGGGCGGCGAGGACGGTGCTCAGTACGGCGGTGGCGGCGAGCAGGGAGCGGCGGCTCGGTCTCATGGCACGTGATCCCTTCCTGTGGGGAGCATGAGCATGCCATGTGACGACGAATGTCAGAGGTACAGATCGCGTCAACAGTCGGTCTTTCGGGGCGCCTTGGATCCCCGCGCGCAGCCCCGCCCCGAGCACCGGCGTGGCGTTCGGGGCGGGGGCAGGACCCGGGGCTCACGTCCAGCGCGGTTCGGGCGCGCCGCCGTTCACTCTCGGGCGACGTCAGGCGGTGCCGTAAGGAGTGCCGGGGTGGGCGATCCCCGTGGCGAACGCGGCGATGTCGGCGACCACGCGTTCGGGCTGTTCCCAGTGCACGACATGGCCGGTGTTCTCGTACACGAGGAAGTCGGCGCCGTGGACGGCGTCCAGGATGGTCTGCTGGTCCTCGCGAGGCAGGAACTCGTCCTGGTCGCCCCAGATGACGAGGGTGGGCACCAGGATGCCCCCGAGTGTCGCGCCGAGATCGGTGTCGAGGAGACCGCGCACGGTCTCCGTCCAGACGTACACGGGGAGTTTGAGGCTCTCCTCGACCATGGTCTCGATGAACCCTCGCGCGATCGGGCGGGCCGCCGTGCCGGCCATGAAGTCCTCGACGAACTCTCGCGGCACGGGATCGGCGAGGCCCTCCAGTGTCTTCCGCATCCGGGCGGCCGCCGGCTTGTCCGCGAGGGTGCCGGGGACGCCGAGCAGAACGAGACCCGCGATGCGGTCGGGATGGCTCCCGGCGACGATCCGCGCCGGTACGCCGCCGCTGGACGCCCCGACCAGGATGGCGCGGGGGATGTCGGCCGCGTCGAGAAAGGCCACGAGGTCGGCGGCGAAGTCGTCGGGAGTGTAGCCCTCCGGAGGCCGCTCGGCATCGCCGTGCCCGCGCTGCGTGGGCGCGTAACCGTGCAGAGACGCCGGAAGGCGCCTCAGGAGGGGCTCGAAGGACCACCAGGAGTCGGCCAGACCGTGTACGAAGACGACCGGTGTGCCACTGGGGTAACCGGCTTCGGCGTACGGGAGGGTGAGCCCATCCCGCAGCTGCGCTGACTTCAGGGAGATCACGGTCACGGCACCCTGCCTCCTTCCGCCCGGCCACCGGGTCCGGGAACCCGGGAGCGGAGAGCGAGCGGCGATCACTTCCGACAGTACCGAGGGGCGGCGCGCGCCGCGCTGCGGGGAAGCCCGGCCGGGCCGCCCGGATGAAACGGAATGCGCGGCCGGGCCCTGCTCCAGGTGGGTGAGGGCTGCCGTACACAGATGCCAGGGGATGGCGTTAGTGTGTCCGTCGTACCGGACACGGGGTGCCCCGTCCGAGGGCTGAGATCACACCCGTCGAACCTGAACCAGTTCGTACTGGCGGAGGGATGTCTTCCATGCCATTGGCGCATGTTTCCAGCGGGGTGCCCGCCGACAGCCGGCCCGCCGTCTTCGACGGACGGATGCCCGCCGCACCCGGCGACCTGCGGGTGGAGGGGCACGGCATCGAGCCGGTCCCCGAGAACAACCGGTACGGCGGGGCCGGGCGCCTGTTCACCGTGTGGTTCGCCCCGAACCTGACGATGACGGGCGTGTTCACCGGCACCATCGGTATCGCGCTCGGCCTGGACTTCGGCACCGCGCTCGCGGCGGTCGTCCTCGGTACTGTGCTCGGCGCGCTGCCCACCGCCTACCTCAGCACCTGGGGCGGACTCACCGGCACCGGCCAACTACCCCTCGCACGGCTCGCGTTCGGCCGGGCGGTGGTGCTGCCCGGGATGCTCCAGTGGCTGTCCTCGGTCGCCTGGGACGCACTGATCGGCCTGTTCGGCGGGGATGCGCTGGCACGGCTGTGCGGCTGGCCGTTCTGGCTCGGCGTGCTCGTCATGATGGCGGCGCAGGGGGCACTCGGTGTCCTCGGCTACGAAGCGATCCACCGCCTCCAGATCGTCATGACGTTCGTGCTCGCCGTCGCCTTCGCGGTGATCGCCTGGCGGATGCTGGACGGCGTCCACCCCGCCGCGACCGGGGCCGCGACCGGCGCCGACCGCGCGGGCGCGTTCGTGCTCACCAGCACCATCGCGCTCAGCCTGTCGCTGTCCTGGGCGCCGTACGCCAGTGACTTCAGCCGCTATCTGCCGCGTGCCACCTCCCGCCCGCGGATGTTCTGGTGCACCCTGCTCGGCCTCGTCGTGTCCTTCGTCGCCGTTCAGGTCCTCGGGCTGTGGGGCGCGTCCGTGCTGACCGACCAGACCGCGGCGGGCGTGGACGAGTTGCTGGGCGGCGGGACGGCGGGCGCGTTCGGGCTGCTGGCCGTGGCACTGGCGGCGGTGTGCAGCAACGCGATGAACGACTACAGCGGTTCGCTGGCCCTGCAGACCCTGGGCGTGCGGATACCGCGTCCACTGGCCGCCGCCCTGGCCGCCGGGCTCGGCTTCCCGCTGGTCCTGTGGATGCACGCCGCCGACACGACGGCCCGCTTCCAGAACGTGCTGTTGTTCGTGGGATATTGGATCCCCGGGTTCGTCGCGATCGTCGTCGTCGACTGGATCGCCCGCGGGCGGGAGCGCGGCGGCGCGCCCCTCGACCTCGCCGTCGAGACCGCCCGCCCGCGCTCCGGTCGGCCGTCGCTACTGGCCTTCGTCGCCGCGTTCGGTGCGGCCGTGCCGTTCATGGACACCGGCCTGTACGTCGGTCCGGTGGCCGACGCGCTGCACGGCGCCGACCTCTCCTACTACGTGGCGTTCCTCGTCGCCCTCGCCCTCTACGCCCCCTCGCGGCTGCGCCGCCGCTCCTAGCACCTGCCGGCCCGGTCGAGCACGTCGGAGACGCGGGTGCGGGACGCGGACCTGGCGCGCTGCGGGGCCGTCCGTCCCTTCGCGATTCCAGAGGCCTCGCGCCCGAACTCGTACCCGGACCCGGACCCGGACCCGGACCCGCACCTGAGAGGAACCTTCGTATGACCACGCCACCCCGCGTCCTGACGATCGCCGGATCCGACTCCGGCGGTGGCGCCGGAATCCAGGCCGACCTGAAGACGATGCTGGCGCTGGGCGCGCATGGGATGAGCGTGCTCACCGCGGTGACCGCGCAGAACTCCGTGGGTGTGCAGGGCGCTTGGGAACTGTCCGAGGAAGCGGTACGCGCCCAGTACCGCAGCGTGGTCGACGACATCGGCGTCCAGGCCGTGAAGACGGGGATGCTCTCGTCGCCCGGCCTGGTCACGACGGTCGCCGAGTTGCTGTCCGACGTGGCCGCCCCGGTCGTCGTGGACCCGGTGAGCGTCTCCAAGCACGGGGACCGGCTGCTGGCCGACGACGCGCTGGACGCCGTACGGACCCGGTTGCTGCCTCGGGCGACGGTGGCCACCCCGAATCTCGACGAGGTCGCCCAGCTCACCGGGGTGAGGGTGAAGGACGAGGAGGGCATGCGCCGGGCCGCCGACCGACTGCTCGCGTTCGGCCCCCGTTGGGTGCTGGTCAAGGGGGGCCATCTGCCGGGACAGGCCGTCGATCTCCTCACCGACGGAACGGCGGAGCACTGGCTGCGCGCGCCGCGCCACGACAACCGGCACACGCACGGCACCGGGTGCACGCTCGCCTCGGCCGTCGCGGTGGGCCTGGCCGAGGGCCTTTCGGTGCCGGAGGCCGTACGGCGGGCGAAGGAGTACGTGACCGCCGCGATCGAGGCCGGTTTCGCGCTCGGCGCCGGCATCGGGCCGGTGGACCACGGCTGGCGACTGCGCCGGAACGGCTGACCCTCTGGTCGTCGGCCGGGGTTCCGAAGTTCCGGCGTTCTGGGGTTCTGGGGTTCCGGCGTCCGGGAGCATCGACGCCGCCCGGCCCGAACTCCCGGAATGGCCACGCCTGCCCGGGGCCCGGGGTTCCGGAGCGCGCGCCTCCGCACGTCGCCCGGAGACTCTGCCCGCGATCCGGCGCACCACGTGCCTCGGAAGGTGAACACCTCGGCCCCTGTCGTGCGTACTGATCGGCACAGCGACGTTCGTCTGCTCGCCCGTCAGGTACGCGGGGAGGCAGATCCGGATCCAAGGAGCACACCATGAAGGCGACCGCGCAGATCGGCGTCACAGGGCTCGCGGTGATGGGCCGCAACCTGGCCCGCAACTTCGCCCGGAACGGCTACACCGTCGCCGTCCACAACCGCACCCCCGCACGCACCAAGGCCCTGGTCGAGGAGTTCGGGCATGAGGGCGCCTTCGTGGCGGCCGAGTCGGCCGAGGAGTTCGTGGCGGCGCTGGAGCGTCCCCGCCGCCTGATGATCATGGTGCAGGCGGGTGCGGCCACAGACGCCGTCATCGAGGAGTTCGCCCCGCTGCTCGAGAACGGGGACATGATCATCGACGGCGGCAACGCCCACTTCACCGACACCCGGCGTCGTGAACAGTCGCTGCGCGAACGCGGCATCCACTTCGTCGGCGCGGGTGTGTCCGGCGGCGAGGAGGGCGCCCTCAACGGGCCGAGCATCATGCCCGGCGGCTCCCCGGAGTCGTACGCCTCGCTCGGCCCGATGTTCGAGTCGATCAGCGCCAAGGTGGACGGCGAGCCCTGCGCGACGCACATCGGCACGGACGGCGCCGGACACTTCGTCAAGATGGTGCACAACGGCATCGAGTACGCCGACATGCAGCTGATCGGCGAGGCCTACGACCTCCTCCGCCGCGTCGGCGGCTACACGCCGGCGCAGATCGCGGAGATCTTCCGGCGCTGGAACAAGGGCCGCCTCGACTCGTACCTGATCGAGATCACCGCCGAGGTCCTCGCGCACAAGGACGCCGCCACCGGGGAGCCGTTCGTGGACGTCGTGGTGGACGCCGCCGGGCAGAAGGGCACCGGCCGCTGGACCGTGCAGACCGCTCTCGACCTCGGCTCCCCGGTCACCGCCATCGCGCAGGCGACGTTCGCCCGCGCCGCCTCCAGCCAGGCCGGACTGCGCGACGCCTACCGCGGTCTGCCCGGCGGCACCCACTGGGACCTGTCGGGAACCGAGGCCGAGCGGTTCACCAGCCAGGTCGAACACGCCCTGTACGCATCGAAGTTGATCGCCTACGACCAGGGCTGGAAGATGATCCTGGACGCCGCCGCCGAGTACGGCTGGGACATCGACCTCGGCGAGGTGGCGAAGATCTGGCGCGGCGGCTGCATCATCCGCGCGGCGTTCCTCGACCGGATCCGCGCCGCTTACGCCGTCGATCCGGGCTTGGTCAGCCTGCTCTCCGACGCGGGGTTCGCCACCGAGATCAAGGACGCCCAGGTCCCGTGGCGCGAGGTCATCTCCACGGCCACCCGCCGAGGGGTCCCGGTGCCCGCGTTCTCCGCCGCCCTGTCGTACTACGACACCCTGCGCGCCGACCGGCTGCCCGCCGCCCTCACCCAGGGCCAGCGTGACTTCTTCGGCGCCCACACCTACCGGCGCACCGACCGCGAGGGCAGCTTCCACACGCTGTGGGGCGAGGCCGTACGCGAGGAGACCGAGGTCCTGTGACCCCCGTCCGGCGATGAGCCGGTGCGGGACAGGCCGGGCGTCCGCGGCGACGGATGCCCGGCCCGTTGACGGCCTCACCGAGTGCCAGACAGAGGCCCGGTTCGTCGGTACCGCGAAGCTCATGGGAGGTCCACCCCGTACAGCGTGCGGCCGCCGACGAGTTCCCGGCCGGTGACCAGTTCGGGCGCGATCCGAATGAAGACGTCGTGGGGCGAGGCCACCCAGGAAAGGGGTCCTGTCCGGCTCAACTGATCGTGTTCCGCGGAATCGTTCACCACCAGGGCGCGGCCCGTCACGACGACGCTCCAGCCGGAGTGCGCGGCCGCGTCCACCACGTCGGCCTCGAACGCCACCACCACACCGTCGATGGAGCGGGCCAGTTCCGAGTCGGCCGACGTCCGCAGCACGACGGCGGACTCCGCGTCGAGACAGAAATTGACCGGCAGGACCGCGGGCAGGGCGTCCCGCGTGTGGACGACCCTGCCGATGGGCACCCCGCCGAGCCGGTCCAGGCATTCCTGCCTGCCGAGTTCACGAAAACCGTCGTTGGGATTCATCACCGGAACCAACTCTCACCCGACGGAGCGACACATCAACAAAGCAGTACAGCGACATGTGCCGCAATACAGCGACATGAGGTTCAGGCTGCGGCGAAAGGTGAATCGGGGCCAGGGTCCATTGGTCCCCGGCGAACGGAGAGTGGCCGCTTCCCGGAGACGCCGCGGGCGTCAACCCGTACGGCGTCCGGATCACCACACGGCGATCCGGCGCCCGGTGATCCTGTCCTGGTCGATGCGTACCCACAGATCGGACATGACGCTTCGTGTCTGTTCGGACACGACCCAGGGGGTCTCGTGTCCGGACGATCAGGGCGTCGGCGGGTTCCTGGGCACCGGGGTCCGGCACGTCCTCCTGCGAGGGACCGTCCCGGACCGGGGATCACGCGTGCCTTTCTGACGGCCTTCTCAGCTCGTGACATGACCTGGCATTTCCAGCCTGACCGGGTCAGATGCGTCCCGCATGGGCCGGTCGGTCCCCACCGCGGGACCGGGCGGCCCCTGCCACCGCTCGCGCGTACCGCGATCCCCTTGCACTGTTGGGGTGTAACGAGGAGGTGCGGTGCCATGCGCGGAGCACAGGGTGCGAGGCAGTGGTGCTGGCGCTGGCGGAGGAATCCGCTGCGTCGCCGTGACGACGTCTTCGAGGCGTGGATCGTGCTGATCGTCTGGACGGTGATGGTGCTGGGAGGCACCCTCGCCGGCCTGGTGACGGCCCATGCCGCCGACACGTCCTTCAGCCGGCTGCGCCAGGACCGGCACGCCATCCCGGCCGTCCTGGTCGAGAGTTCGGGTTCGGCGGTACCCGCCGGAGAGGGCGCGGTCTACGACCACGTCCGCGCGACGGTCCGGTGGACCGCTCCGGACGGTTCCCCCCGTACCGGGCGGGCCCTGGTGGAGTCGGGGCACAAGGCCGGAGCGCACGTGGTGATCTGGATGGACGTGAACGGCCGCCTCACCGCGGCGCCGCCGAGCCCGGGCGCGGCGGCCACGGAGTCGAGCCTGCTGGGCATCGGCGCCGCTGTGGCACTCGGCGGGCTGGTCTTCGCCGCCGGCGGCTTCGCGCGGTGGCGGCTCGACCAGCGGCGCTACGACCGGTGGGGACGCGAATGGGAGCGACTCGGACCGCAGTGGGGGCACAAGACGCCGTGACTCGGCGCGCTGAGGCGCGCGGAAGGAGGAGATCACCATGGTCACTCCGATGAGACCACCGGACCGCCCTGTGAGGGTGAGCGCATATCTCGACACGCCGCTGTCGCGCTGGCTGTGGCTGGTGAAATGGATCCTCGCCATTCCGCACTACGTGGTGCTGTTCTTCCTCTGGATCGCCTTCACCGTGGTGAGCGTGATCGCCTTCTTCGCCATCCTCTTCACCGAGCGCTACCCCCGCGGGCTCTTCGACTTCAACGTCGGCGTGCTGCGGTGGAGTTGGCGGGTCGCCTACTACTCGTACGGCGCGCTCGGCACCGACCGGTATCCACCGTTCAGCCTCGGTGAGGAACCGGACTACCCGACGCGGCTCGACATCGCCTACCCGGAACGGCTCTCCCGTGGCCTGGTGCTGGTGAAGTGGTGGCTGCTGGCCATTCCGCAGTACATCGTCGTCGGCTTCTTCCTCGGCGGCTCCCACCTCGGCTGGTGGGAAGGCGGCCTCATCGGCGTGCTGACCATCTTCGTCGGCTTCGCCCTGGCCTTCACCGGCAAGTACCCGAGGGACCTGTACGCCCTGATCATGGGCCTCAACCGGTGGGTGCTGCGCGTGGCCGCCTACGCCGCCCTGATGACAGACGTCTATCCGCCGTTCCGCCTGGACATGGGTGGCTCGGAGGATAGCCCGGCGGAAACAGGGCCGCTGCAGGACAGGTGATCGGCGCCGGGGTGGCAGGCACCCCGGCGGGCTGCCGTGCTCGGTCGGATCCATCCGGGCTTCCTGGCCGCGAAGGGCCCCGGAATCCAGCGCCCCGGGGCCCTTCGTCGCTCGTCGGTGACCCGCGGTCGCGCGCCGTGAGCCACGCGGTCAGTCGCACGGTCAGTCGTGCTGTCAGTCGTGCGGTCAGTCGTGCGGGATGACCGCGACCGGTGCGGCGGAGTGGTGCAGTACCGCTTGGGTCACCGGTCCGATGTGGCTGCCGACCGGGTTCTGCCGGTTGCGGCGACCGACCACGACCAGCGCCGCGTTCCGCGACGCGTCCACCAGATGGGGGCCCGCGCCACCGATCACGGCTTGCTCGCGCACCTCGACGCCGGGGAACTTCTCGCGCCAGGGGTTCAGGACCTCGGTCAGCCGCTGCTGCGCCTCGGCGATCAGCTCCGCGTTGACCGCCGCGTCGGTGGCTCCGCTGTATCCGTAGTAGGGCGGCAGGCTCCAGCCGTGGACGACGCTCAGCTCCGAGCCTTTGCGGGCCGCCGCCCGGAAGGCGAATCCGAGCACGGAGGCGTCCGGATGCTCCAGGTCGAGACCGAGGACGACATCCTGCCTCCCGGACGCTTCCGCGGGCCGCGTTCCGGCTCGTACGAGAACGATCGGCCGCCTGCTCCGGGCCACCACGGCCTGCGCGACGGAACCCGTCAGGAAGCCGGCGACTCCGCTCAGGCCCTTGGACCCGAGCACCAGCAGTTCGGCGTCCTCGGCGGCGGCCAGCAGGGCGGTGACGGGCTGCTCGGCGACGCGCTCGGCGGTGACGGAAAGTCCGGGGTGATCCGCGACGAGCTTGGCCGCGGTCTCGCGCGGCAGGCGTTCGGCCCAGGCGCGCTGCGGGTCCTCCGACGGCGGTGGGACCGAGACGCCGGCCAGCGGGCCGTACACGTAGGGATGCCACAACCAGGCGTGCACGAGACGCAGATGCGCGTCCGTGAGCTGGGCTTCACGAGCTGCCCACTCGGCCGCTGCGAGACTCTCGGGCGAACCGTCCAGACCGACGACGATGGTGCGGGACATGTGCGGACCTCCTTCAGGGATACGTGATCAGTCTTGTGGTCGCACGGGCTCGGGAGGAGGGGCCGCTGGTCCTCGACAGGGGCCAACCGGCCTATGGGGTACGGGACTTTGGCCCCACAGCCGGGACGCTGCCTTGCGGCCGACCTGTCTCTGGGGCAACGCCTCCGACCGACTGTCCCCGGGGTAGCGGCCGGTCCTGGGCACAGGAACGCCGCCGTGCGGTGCGCCTCACCTGCGGGCGCTCCACACCTGCGGGGACGTGCCACGCGGCGAAGCGCCCCCGCACGCTCGCGAGGGCGCCCCGATCCGTGCCGTGCGGTCACCGCAGCCAGGGGTTGCGGCTCACGATCGGGAGTCGCTCCCAGAGTCGGCCCAGGCCCCAGGTGGCGCCGGCGCCCGCGGCGGCGAGAGCGATCAGGACGACCGCGTAGATCACGTGGTAGTCGGCGAAGGGGTTGGGCGACATGCTCGGCGAGCCGTCGGACAGATGCCGGGCCGGCGGCCATTCGGCGAGCCACATGAACGCCATCATCACCGTGCCGGCGACCGCGGCGAGCCGCAGGGCGACCCCGGCGACGAGGGCGATGCCGACGCCGAGCAGACCGGCCATGAACAGCCAGTCCACCCAGCCGGCACCCGCCCAGGAGTGGAACGTCGACTCCATCGGCCCGGCGGCGACCCCGCCGAGGAAACCCTTGGTGGGTGAGCCGCCGTCGATCCAGCCCTTCCCGGAGGGCGTGGCGTAGCCGAACCCGAATGTCTTGTCGAGGAATGCCCACAGGAAGACGAACCCCGTCAGCAGACGCAGACCGGCGAAGGCGTACGAGCGGACCGCCGTGGCCGACGCGGTCGCGGCCTCACCCGGCGTCCGTGTCGAACGGGTCCTGCGCAGCGACGGGAAGTGGAACCCGGTGTGCCGGTGGGGCTGCTCGTGGACTGCCATGATGCTGATCCCTCCCAGAGGTGTTCGACGTGGTCTTTCGTGGCTTCCGTTGCGCCTTCAATGTCTCGCGGCGGCAAGGGAGTTCGGAGGGGCCGCGAGTCCCTGCCGGGAGGGCCGAACGTCCCTCTCCGAGGGCCGGGCGGAGGCATGGGCGCATCGCCAACTGAGCTTTCCCACAGGGGAATTGGCGACTCGGCGCCGAGATGTTCGTGCCGCTGGGGTGCAAGGCGCCAACGGCTGCGCCGTTAACCGCCACCGACTCGTCGAGAACGCGGCTACTCCGGGGCGTCGGGGACGATCACGACCGGGCAGTGCGCGTGGCGGAGCAGAGCACGGGCGACAGGGCCCGGCCTGTGGCCGCGGTGCTGGACGCCGACCACGACGACGGCGGCCCCGCGAGTCGCCTCCAGGAGCGCGCGCACGGGACGGGAGGGCGGCAACGAACCCGGCCATGCGGGCGACTCGCCGCCCGGGCGGGACAGCGGCCGCTCGGCGCGCAGCGAACGGCAGGCGCCGTCGTCCGGCACCAGGGCCTGGCGACGGGCCTTCGCGTACCGGGAGGCCTCGGCACGCAGCACGCACAGGCGGGCTCCGCGACGCTCCGCCTCCGCGAAGGCGAACGCGGCCGCTTCCACGTCCCGCTCCCCCTCCGTCCAGAGCAACACCGCACCGCCCGGGGCTCCTTGCGCCCCCCTGACGACGAGCAACGGACCACGTGTGCGCGCGGCCAGTCGCCGGCTCACCGAGCCGGCCACCAGTCCGCCGAGTACGCCGGACCCGCGCCCGCCGACGACGGTGAGCTCGGCGCTCCGGCCGTGGTGCGCCAGTGCCCGGACCGGGCTTCCCGCGACGGCCAGGGCCGTGACGGCCAGACCGGGATGGCGCCCGCGGGCCCGTAAGACGGCGGTGGCGAGCACGGGTCCGGCGACGTCCACGTCGGGCACCGCGTACACGATGGTCAGGGCGGCGCCGCGCAGCGTCGCTTCCTCGGCGGCCCGGTCCAGCGCTCGCACGGCGATGACCGAGCCGTCGACACCGACCGTCACCTGACGGATCATCATGCCTGTTCCTCCCCTTGGCCGTTGCTGTACTGGTGGAGGCCGGCCCTAGGTCGCGGCGGACGCGCCGTCCCTGCCGTCGGCGAGCGAGGCCCGGCCCGCTTCGAGGCGGGCGACCGGGACGCGGAACGGCGAGCAGGAGACGTAGTCGAGGCCGATGTCGTGGAAGAAGTGGATGGAGTCGGGGTCGCCGCCGTGTTCGCCGCAGACGCCGATCTTCAGACCGGGGTGGGCGGCGCGGCCCTCCTCGACGGCCGTACGCACCAGACGTCCCACGCCCTCCCGGTCGAGGGTCTCGAACGGCGAGGCGGCGAAGACGCCCTGGGTCAGATAGGCCGGGAAGAAGGATGCTTCGACGTCGTCGCGGGACAGGCCCCAGGTCGTCTGGGTCAGGTCGTTGGTGCCGAAGGAGAAGAAGTCGGCGGCCTCGGCGATCCGGCCGGCGGTCAGCGCGGCCCGGGGCAGTTCGATCATCGTGCCGATGGGGCAGTCGACGGTGAGCCCGGAGTCCCGCGAGACCTCGGCGAGGATGCGCTCCGCCGCTGCGCGGACGATCCGCAGTTCCTCGACCGTGCCGACCAGAGGGACCATGATCTCCGCCCGGGGGTCTCCCCCGGCCCGCACGCGTTCGACCACCGCTTCGGCGATCGCCCGTACCTGCATCTCGACCAGTCCGGGGACGACGAGTGCGAGGCGGACCCCACGCAGTCCGAGCATGGGGTTGGACTCGTGCATGCGCTCGACCGCGGCGAGCAGACGGCGGTCGTGCTCGGTGGGCCGGGTGGCGACGCGGACGGCGAGCTCGGTGCGGTCCGGCAGGAACTCGTGAAGCGGCGGGTCGATGAGCCGGATCGTCACCGGGAGCCCGTCCATGGCGGCGAGGATTCCGGTGAAGTCGCCCCGTTGCAGGGGCAGGAGCGCGTCCAGGGCGGCGCGCCGTCCGGACTCGTCGTCGGCGAGGATCATCGTCTCGACCAGGCTCCGGCGCTCGCCGAGGAACATGTGCTCGGTGCGGCACAACCCGATGCCCTCTGCTCCGTAGCGGCGGGCGCGGGCGGCGTCCTCGGGGGTGTCGGCGTTGGCCCGCACGCCCAAGTGCCGTACGGAGTCGGCGTGCTGGAGGGTGCGGGCGACCGCGTCGGTCAGTGCGCCGTCGCCTTCTCCGGTGTCGAGGAAGTGCCCGACCGGGGAGTCGGTCAGCGGCAGGGCGCCGGGATGGACGGTGCCCGCCGTGCCGTCCACGGAGATCAGCGTGCCCTCGGTGAGCACGGTCCCGTCGGGTGCGGTGAGGGTACGGGCCTCGACGTCCACCGTCAGTTCCTCGGCGCCGCACACACAGACCTTGCCCATACCGCGGGCGACGACGGCCGCGTGACTGGTCTTTCCGCCCCGGCTGGTCAGCACGGCCTCGGCGGCGACCATCCCGGGCAGGTCGTCGGGCGTCGTCTCACGCCGCACGAGAACGACGTGCTCCCCCGCGTCCGCGCGCCGTACGGCCTCCGCCGAGTCGAAGACGATCGCGCCGACCGCGGCACCGGGCGAGGCGGGGACACCGTGCGCCAGCGGCGTCGCCTCGGCGTGCGCCGCGAACCGGGGAAACATCAACCGGGCCAGCTGCGTCCCGTCGACCCGGGCGAGCGCTTCGTCCTCGCCGATCAGTTTCTCGTCGACGAGCGCCTCCGCGATCCGGAACGCGGCCTCGGCGGTGCGCTTGCCGACCCGGGTCTGCAGCATCCAGAGCGTACCGCGCTCGACGGTGAACTCGATGTCGCACAGGTCGCGGTAGTGGTGCTCCAAGGTCTGCATGTTCTGCAGGAGTTGACGGTACGAGGCGGGGTCGAGGTGCTCCAGTTCGGCGAGCTGGACGGCGTTGCGGATGCCGGCGACGACGTCCTCGCCCTGGGCGTCGGGAAGGTAGTCACCGTAGACGCCCCGGGCGCCGGTGGCCGGGTCGCGGGTGAAGGCGACGCCCGTGCCGGAGTCCGGGCCGAGGTTGCCGAAGACCATGACCTGGATGTTGACGGCGGTTCCGAGGTCGTCGGGGATGTGTTCGCGGCGGCGGTAGAGGCAGGCGCGCTCGCCGTTCCAGGAGTCGAAGACGGCACGGATCGCCCGCTGGAGCTGTTCGGCCGGGTCCTGCGGGAACTCCTCGCCGGTCGCGTCGCGGATGACGTGCTTGAAGTGCTCGACGAGTACGGCGGGGTCGTCCCCGGCGGCGTGCCGGTCGAAGCGTTCCGGTGCGATGCCGAGGACGGTGCGGCCGTACATCTGGAGGAGCCTGCGATAGGAGTCCCACGCGAAGTGCTCGCGGCCGGTGGCCTTGGCGAGGCCGAGGACGGACTCGTCCCCGAGGCCGATGTCGAGGATGGTCTCCATCATCCCGGGCATCGAGAACTTGCTGCCCGAACGGACCGAGAGCAGCAGCGGGTTGTCCCGGCCGCCCAGCTCGCGCCCGGTACGTCGCTCCAACTCCACCAGCGCGTGGGCGACTTGTGCGCCCAGCTCGCCCGGCTCCTCGCCGGTGGCCAGGTACGCGCGGCAGGCTGTGGTGGTGACGGTGAAGCCGGGCGGGACGGGAAGTCCCAGCCGGGTCATCTCCGCGAGGTTGGCTCCCTTGCCGCCGAGCAGGTCCGCCATGTCACGGGAGCCCTCGGCGAATTCGTACACGTAGCGGGTCATGTCCTTCACCTTCCGGGTGTGTTCAGGCGTGCGGGACGACGGCCACGGAGCAGTCGGCGTGGTGCAGTACCGCGTGGGCGACCGGTCCGAGGTAGGTGCCGAAGCGGGTGTCCCGCTCCCTGCGGCCCACGACGGTCAGGGCGGCGCCCGCGGAGGCGCGGATGAGCTCGCCGGCCGGGCGGCCGTCCACCACGGTCTCGGCGACGGAAACCTCGGGGAACTTCTCGCACCAGGGACGCAGGGTGGCGACGACGGCGTGTTCGTGCTCGGCCAGCAGCTGCGGGCCGCTCACCTGGACGAGCCGGTCGGCGGCGCCGAAGGGGTGCGGGGCGCTGAAGGCGTGCAACACGCGCAACACAGCGCCACGGCGCCGGGCGGCGTCGAAGGCGAACTCGATCAGCTCGTCGCACGGCTGGTCGGTGTCGAGGCCGAGGACCACGTCGCGGTACGGGATCCGTGGTATCTCGTCCGGGGAGATGCCGTCCGGCGCCGCGAAGTGCTCGTCACAGGTGCTCCCGCCGGCGCGCACCAAGACCACCGGGACCGGTGACCTGGAGGCGATCCGCTGGGAGATCGAGCCCAGCAGGAATCCCGTGACTCCGCTCAGCCCGCGGGACCCGAGGACCAGCAGGCCGGCCTCGTCGGCCGCGGCGAGCAGAGCGGTGGGCGGCGTGTCCACGACGGACCGGTCGAGGACCCGCAGTCCGGGGTGCGCCGCACGCAGACCCTCCGAGACCCCTGTGATCAGCTCCTCGGCCCAGGCCCGTTGGGACATGTCGGCCGGCACGGCCGGGGCCGGCCGCGGATGCCACTCCCACGCGTGGACCAGAAGGAGCGTCGTGCCCCGGCGCAGGGCCTCACGGGCCGCCCAGTACGCGGCGGCCAGACTCTCCGGGGACCCGTCGATCCCCGCGGCGACCGGTCGAAGCATGATCCGCACCTCCAGCGTCGTGCGCTCGGCGGAGAGTCCACGGGCCGGGCGGCGGTCACCGCTGCCCGTGGAATCCCTTCTCCCGTCGAGCCTGGTACGGGGCGGAGCCCGCGCGCAGGGGCCGGGCAGTCCCCACGGCTGGGCCTTTCGGCCCAGGCCTGCGCCATGTGTCCCGCGGTCGGGGCCGGGTGGCCCATGGCGGCGGGCGGGGCTCGGGAAGAGATTGGGGGTGGAAGGGTCGCGCTCCAGGAAGAGGCAGATCATGAACACTTCCACCACGTCCACCATGCTACGGGCGCTGCCCGCCGAGCACCGGGAACAGCTGCTGCGGGTGGCCCGCGAGGTGTCGTTCCCCGAGGGCACCCGGCTGTTCGAGGAGGGCCGCCACGCGGACCGGTTCTGGATCATCCGGACCGGCACGGTGGCCCTCGACCTGCGGGTGCCGGGCCGCCGCTCGGCCGTCATCGAGATCCTCGGACACAACGAACTCGTCGGCTGGTCCTGGCTGTTCGCCCCGCACACCTGGCATCTGGGCGCCGAGGCGACCAGCCCGGTGCGCGCCTACGAATTCGACGCCGAGGTCGTCCGGGCGATCTGCCGGGAGGACCCCGTGCTGGGGATGGCCGTGACCCAGTGGGCGGGCGAGATCGTCGCCCACCGGCTGCAATCGGCCCGGACCCGGCTGCTCGACCTGTACGCCCCCTACGGCAGCGGCGACGCGCGCTGACCCGGCCGTCGCGCTGCCCCACCCCGGTCGACGAGAGTGGTGGACGTCGGCCTCGACCGCACCGGCCCGGAGCACCGCCAGGAGCGGTCGAGAGGGCCGCTAGGCTCGGATAGGGCCGGTCGGCCCTAGTGCCGCCCGGCCCGGAAGAGTGATGATCGTCGTCAGCGGGCTCACGGTCCGTAGTCCCTCACCGACAAGGGGTCGTCATGGCCGAGGCGCGTACGTTCTCCGAGCAGAACCCGATCCGGGTGTTCCTGCTGGACGACCACGAGGTGGTACGCCGGGGTCTGACGGACCTCCTGGACGCCGAGCCGGACATCTCGGTGATCGGCGACGCGGACAGTGTCGCGCACGCCCTGGTGCGCGGCCCCGCGCTGCGCCCGGACGTGGCCGTCCTCGACGTACGCCTGCCGGACGGCGACGGCATCAGCGTCTGCCGGGAACTGCGCAGCCAGATGCCGGAACTGTCCTGCCTGATGCTGACGTCGTTCGACGACGAGGAAGCCCTGCTCGACGCGATCATGGCCGGAGCGGCCGGCTACGTGCTGAAGCAGATCAAGGGGTCCGACCTGGTCTCGGCGGTCCGTACCGTCGCGTCCGGCCAGTCGATGCTGGACCCCACGACGACCGCCCGGCTGATGCGCAAGCTGCGCACGGACCCGGCCGAGGGACCGGCCCTGTCGCCCGAGCTCGCCAGTCTCTCGCCGCGCGAGCGGGACATCCTCGCGCTGATCGGCGAGGGGCTCACCAACCGCGAGATCGGCAAGAAGCTCTACCTGTCCGAGAAGACGGTGAAGAACCACATCTCCCGGCTGCTGGCCAAACTCGGCGTCCAGCGCCGCGTGCAGGCCGCGGTACTGGCCAACCACCTCGAACACCCCGAAGGGGCCGACCACCACCGCTCCACGCGCTGAGGGTCATCCAGGAAGTTCGCGTTCTCCACCCAACCGCCGGGAACGCCCCGAGAGAGCTGTTCCCGAGACGGTTCAGCCGTGATCGCCATCAGGGGATAGCGCCTCGGTGTGAGGTGCGGGCACACGACGCTGGTGGTCGGTGGAAATCTGCACCTGTCAGGGGCCGTTCATCCGCAGTGCGTGCGGGATTTGAACCCACGGTGGCATCGTTGCCACGACGCAGATCTTGCTCGACTCGCCCATGAAGAGTGCACCGACCGTGCCGGTGTGGGCAGACCCTAGGTCATCGGCCATGTCGGCGGTAGCTTGCCACCATCATCGCCGGGTCGATCTCTGATGGACCTCGACCCACATACCGGCTGTGCGCTGTTCATCAGTCCCAGGAAGGAAGATCCACCATTCCTACCAAGTCACTGCATATTCCCACCGCGGACGGCCAGGCCGACGCTTTAGCCGCCTTCCCCGACGGCGGTGAGCGACACCCGGGGGTGCTCTTGTACATGGACGCCTTCGGCGTGCGGCCCGTGTTGAGGGAGATGGCCCGCGAACTGGCCGAGCACGGGTATTACGTACTCGTCCCCAACCTCTTCTACCGGCACGGCCCGGCACCGGTGATCGATCTCCCCGAGCACATCGGACAGGAGATCCGGCCCGCGGTCTTCGCCCAGTTGATGCCCTTGATCGAGACGCACACCGTCGAACGTGCCCTGAGCGACGCCGACGCCTACCTCAGGTTCCTCACCACGCAGCCCGAGGTCAGCCCAAGGCCGGTCGCCGTGATCGGCTACTGCATGGGCGCCGACGTGGCGATGCGCACCGCGGCGGACCACCCCGGCCAGGTGGCCGCCCTCGCCGGATTCCACCCCAGCCCCTTGGTCACCGACGCGCCCGGCAGCCCGCACCGCCTCGTGTCCAAAATGACCGCCCAGGTCCACCTCGGCCTCGCCGAGAACGACATGCCGCCCAAGGCCGTCAGCGAGCTCAACCAGGCCCTGGATGCCGCAGGCGTCGACTACACCTGCGAGATCTACCCCGGCACCGTCCACGGCTTCACCATGTCCGACACGGACGCCTTCAACCCCTCCGCCCTGCAGCGCCATTGGGACCGCCTCCTCCCCCTCCTCGAAAGCGCCCTGGCCGACCGCTGAGGCGCCGACTCGACGCGCACCCCAACCTCCCTCCGGCCGCTTGGGGTCCGTCCGGCCCCTGTGCACGGCGGGCGGTTCGGGTGGACGGTGAAGGCGTTGCTTCCGGTAGGTACGAGGAGGGTGAACCGCCATGGCACATCCGATCGTTGGCGGTCACGACGAGCACGACAAGCACGACGAGCACGACCGGCACGACGGGCTCCGGCCGGTGGTGCTCGGCATCGACGCCCGTCGTCCGTGCGACGTCGTGACCGGCTTCGCCTTCGAGACCGCGCTGCGGTACGGCGCGTTGCTGCACGCCGTCCACGCCTGGCGCCTTCCCGCTCCCGACGGAGCGTCGCTGCCGGTCGCGCCGCCCGAGGAGGACCGGGGAGCCTGGGAGGACCAGGAGGTCCAGTTGCTGGCGGACGTCCTGCGGGCGTGGCGGGCGAAGTACCCGCGAGTACGCGTATACGAGGACGTCCGCCTCCAGAGCCCGGCGACCGCTCTCCTCCAGGCCTCGGACACGGCCGGCCTCCTGGTCGTCGGCCGCGGGGGCGCGGCACTCGGGCCCACGCTCCGGGCCGTACTCGCCCGCACCAGGTGCCCGGTGACGGTGGTCCCGCACTGACGTGGGCGGCCGCGGCCGTCGCCCGGTCACCGTCACCGTCACCGTCACCGTCACCGTCACCGTCACCGGCGGCAGATCACCGACCACCGGTCTCCGGCCACCCGTCACTGGCTCACTGGTCCGGCAGCGTCAGCGTGCAGGACTCGCCCGGGGCCACCGAGACGGTGCGGTCCGGCAGTGCGATGTCGATCGGGGCCTCGTCCGAGACCGGCACGCTGACACTCAACCGACCTGGACTCAGGCGCAGTCGTACGCCTCGATGGCCCCGGTAGCGGATCGTGAAGCCGTACTCGGAGAGCTCCGGCAGCGGGACCGGGTGGAGCCGTAGCGCTCCGCCGCGGGTCTCGAGACCTGTCAGACCGCGCTGGACGAGATCGAGCGTGCCCGCCATCGCGCCCAGGTGGATGCCCTCCCCCGTGGTGCCGCCCTGCAGGTCGGCGATGTCGCCCAGCAGAGCTTCGTGGACGTACGTCCACGCCTCGGCACGCCGTGCCCGGGCCAGAACCCAGCCGTGCACCAGGCTGCTCAGCGTCGAGCCGTGGCTCGTACGGCTGAGGTAGTGGTCGACGGTGTGCCGCCACGTGGTGTCGTCGACCTCGTGCCCGAGCCGGCGGAACAGGGCACCGAGTTCGGCGGGCGAGAAGAGATAGGCGAGCATCAGCACGTCCGCCTGCTTCGACGCCTGGTAGCGGTTGACGCTGTCGCCCTCGGCCTCCAGGATCCGGTCGAGCCGCCGGATGTCGCCGTACCGTTCGCGGTAGCCCGCCCAGTCGAGCTCCGCGAGGTCGCCGTAGCCCTCGAACTGGCTGATGACGCCGGCGTGGAAGGGCACATGCAGTCCGCGCGACACATCGTCCCAGCGGTCGAGTTCCGCGGAGTCGAGGCCGGTCCGCTCGACGAGGTCCCGGCGGACCGGTCCGGGCAGCTCGCGCAGCGCTTCGAGGGTGCGGGCGAGCACCCAGGCGGCCGTGACGTTGGTGTACGCGTTGTCGTCGAGCCCGGGTCCGTCGGCGCCCGGATAGGCGTCGTGGTACTCGTCGGGTCCGACGACACCGCGGATGCGGTAGCGGCCGAGTGTGCGGTCGTACACGGCGGAGCCGGCCCAGAAGCGGGCGATCTGCACGAGCATCTCGATGCCCTTGGTGTGCAGGAACTCGGTGTCGCCGCTCGCCTCGCAGTACTGCCACACGTTGTACGCGATCGCCGATCCGACGTGGTGCTGGAGCCGTGAGTGGTCGGGCAGCCAGCGCCCGGAGCGCGGGTTGAGGTGCAGTCGCTGTGTCTCCTCCCGTCCGTCGCTGCCGCTCTGCCACGGGTACATCGCGCCGGTCCGGCCGGCGTCCTGGGCAGCCCGGCGAGCCCGCTCCAGACGGCGGTGGCGATAGGTGAGCAGGGCGCGGGAGACCTCGGGGAAATGGAGGTTCAGATACGGCAGCACGAACAGTTCGTCCCAGAAGACGTGCCCCCGGTAGGCCTCGCCGTGCAGCCCGCGGGCCGGGACCCCGACGTCCAGCTCTGCGGTGTGCGGGGAGAGTGTCTGGAGCACATGGAAGAGGTGCAGGCGCAGGATCGGTCCCGCGCTGTCCGGCACGTCCGGTTCGGCGTCGCGCCACAGCTGCTGCCATGCCGTGCGGTGGGTGTCCAGCAGCGTCTCGAAGTCCGCGGCCCGGCGGACCCGGTCGACGGCCGCGTCCAGCGGGTCCTTGATCGCCGGATCATGGGAGGTGTGCAGGGCGACCGTCTTGTCCACGGTCACCGTCCGGCCGTCGGCCAGCGTGATCCGGAGCGACTGGGCGGCGCGTCCCGGGGTGTGCGCGTCCGTGGTCCCGGCGGGCACGTCGGTGACGGTCCGGGCGGCCAGCCCGACGCGGATCTCCGAGGTGGTGGTGCGGCAGCTCAGCCAGACCGTGTCCGGTGCGCGGGTGCCGGTCCGGACGTCCGTGAGATGGCGGGAGGCGAGGGAGCTGTAGCGCTCGACTCCGCTGTTGGTGACCGTCCCGTCGATCGCCGACTCGATCTCGACGGGGCCGGACCAGCCCTCGGCCGTCACCTCCGTGCGCAGCAGGGCGAGGTGCGGATCGGCCATGTGGACCAGGCGCAGCTGCCGCACGGCGAGGCGCCTGCCGTCCTCGTCCTCGTAGCGCGCGGTGCGTTCCAGGGTGCCCGCGCGCAGGTCGAGGCGCAGCCGGTGGTCGAGCAGCCGGTGGGAGTCGGGGGTGAGCCAGGTCCCGGTGGCGGTCCGCAGCCGGAGCGGCAGCCAGTTGGGGAGGTTGACCATGTCCTCGTTCTCGACCCGGCGCCCGGCCACCTCCGAGGTGAGGCGGTCGTAACAGCCGGCCGCGTATGTGCCCGGGTAGTGGACCGAGTCGGCGGCGCACTCCGGTGCGGCGCCGCGGGTCGCGAAGTAGCCGTTGCCGAGGGTGCACAGCGACTCGCGCAGGCGTTCCTGTGCCGGGTCGTAGCCCTCGTACTCCCAGGTGCCGTCGCGCATGCCTCCATCCTCCGGTACGGGCGCCTCGCCGTCCCCCGTTGCACGTGTGGGGGACGGCGGGCCTCTCCCGTGTCTGTCAGCCGGTCCAGGTCCAGTCCGCGACCTCGGGGAGGTCGGTGCCGTACTCGCGGATCCAGGTGTGGTGGCGGGAGCGGGCGTCGGCCATCTTCTGGCGGAGGGCGGCGGCGCGGACGCCGAGGCCGGGGACGCGGTCGATGACGTCCATGACGAGGCGGTAGCGGTCCAGGTCGTTGCGGACGACCATGTCGAAGGGGGTCGTGGTGGTGCCCATCTCCTTGTAACCGCGCACATGGAGGTTCTGGTGGCCGGTGCGGCGGTAGGCCAGGCGGTGGATGAGCCAGGGGTAGCCGTGGTAGGCGAAGATCACCGGCTTGTCCGTGGTGAACAGCCCGTCGTACTCGAAGTCGCTCATCCCGTGCGGGTGTTCCTCGCGCGGCAGCAGCCGGGTCATGTCGACGACGTTGACGACCCGGACGGCGAGCTCGGGCAGATGGCGGCGCAGCAGGTCGGAGGCGGCCAGGATCTCCAGGGTGGGGACGTCGCCGGCGCAGGCGAGGACGACGTCGGGGTCACGGTCCGCTTCGGCCGTCCCCGCCCAGTCCCAGATGCCGGCGCCGCGGGCGCAGTGGGCGCGGGCCTGGTCCATGGACAGCCAGTCGAAGCAGGGCTGTTTGCCGGCGACGACGACGTTCACGTAGTCGCGGCTGCGCAGCACGTGGTCCGCCACGGACAGGAGGGTGTTGGCGTCCGGCGGGAGGTAGACGCGCACGACTTCGGGGCTCTTGTTGAGGACGTGGTCGACGAAGCCGGGGTCCTGGTGCGAGAAGCCGTTGTGGTCCTGGCGCCACACGTGCGAGGTGAGCAGGTAGTTGAGGGAGGCGATCGGGGCGCGCCAGGGCAGTTCCCGTGAGGTCTTCAGCCACTTGATGTGCTGGTTGACCATGGAGTCGACGATGTGCACGAACGCCTCGTAGCAGGAGAACAGACCGTGCCGGCCGGTGAGGGTGTAGCCCTCCAGCCAGCCCTGGCAGAGGTGTTCGGAGAGGATCTCCATGACGCGGCCGTGCCGGTCCAGGTGTTCGTCCACCGGCAGGGTCTGTGCCTGCCAGGCCTTGCCGCTGGCGCCGAAGACGGCGCTCAGCCGGTTGGAGGCGGTCTCGTCGGGGCCGACCAGCCGGAAGTCGCGGCGGTGCGAGGTCTCCCTCATGACGTGTTCGAGGAGGTCGCCCAGCACCCGGGTCGGCTCGTGCAGGGTGCCGCCCGGCTTGTCGACGGGGACGGCGAAGCGCTCCAGGGGCGGGAGCGGCAGATCGCGGACGAGGAGGCCGCCGTTGGCGTGCGGGGTGGCGCCGAGGCGCCGGGAGCCGTCGGGGACGCAGGCCAGCACGTCGGCCACCGGCCGTCCCTCGGCGTCGAAGAGCTCCTCGGGGCGGTAGGAGCGCATCCAGGTCTCCAACTGCCGCAGGTGCTCCGGGTTTTCGCGGACTCCGGCCAGGGGCACCTGGTGGGCGCGCCAGGTGCCTTCGACGGGCTCGCCGTCGACCTCCGCGGGGCCGGTCCAGCCCTTCGGGGTGCGCAGCACGATCATGGGCCAGCGTGCTCGTTCGGCCACGCCTTCCTCGCGGGCCGTGCGCTGGATGAGCGCGATCCGGTCCAGTGCCTGGTCGAACGCGGCGGCCATGGCGCGGTGCACCTGCGACGGGTCGTCGCCGGTCACGTGGATCGGGTCGTGGCCGTATCCGCGCAGCAGTTCGTCGAGTTCGGGCTCCGGGATCCGGGAGAGCACGGTCGGGTTGGCGATCTTGTAGCCGTTGAGGTGCAGGACGGGCAGGACGGCGCCGTCGTGGACCGGGTCGAGGAACTTGTTGGAGTGCCAGGACGCGGCGAGCGGTCCCGTCTCCGCCTCGCCGTCGCCGATGACACAGGTCACCAGGAGTTCCGGGTTGTCGAAGGCGGCTCCGTATGCGTGGGCGAGGGAGTAGCCGAGCTCGCCGCCCTCGTGGATGGAGCCGGGTGTCTCGGGCGCGACATGGCTTGGCACCCCGCCGGGGAAGGAGAACTGCCGGAACAGTTTCCCCATGCCCTCCGTGTCGCGGGACACGGAGGGGTACGTCTCGCTGTAGGTGCCCTCCAGCCAGGAGTTCGCCAGCACGGCCGGACCGCCGTGCCCGGGGCCCCATACGCACAGCGCGTCCAGGCCGCGCGCCTTGACGACGCGGTTGAGGTGGGTGTGGACCAGGTTGAGGCCGGGCGAGGTACCCCAGTGGCCGAGCAGCCGGGGTTTGATGTGCGCGGGGGTCAGGGACTCGGTGAGCAGGGGGTTGGCGAGCAGATAGATCTGGCCCACGGCAAGGTAATTGGCGGCCCGCCAGTGGGCGTCCAGCGTGCGCAGTTCCTCGTCGGTCAGTACGGTGCTGTCCTGGTGTTCGACCTTGGGCATGGTGACTCCGTAAGTCATCGGGGTACGTCGTCGAGGCAGGTCATCGGGACGTTTCACAGGAGGCGTCATCGGGCGGAGGAGGCGGCATGGCCGACGGGAAGACGGCGAAGGTGCCGCTCGCGGCGTACGAGCGGGAGCTGTTGCGTCTGCAGACGGAGCTGGTCAAGCTTCAGGAGTGGGTGCGGACCGACGGCGCCCGCGTGGTGGTGGTCTTCGAGGGCCGCGACGCCGCGGGCAAGGGCGGCACGATCAAGCGGGTGGCGGAACATCTGAACCCGCGCGTCGCGCGGATCGTGGCGCTGCCCAAGCCGACCGAGCGTGAGCGCACCCAGTGGTACTTCCAACGGTACGTGGAGCATCTGCCGGCCGCCGGGGAGATCGTGCTGTTCGACCGGAGCTGGTACAACCGCGCCGGGGTCGAGCACGTCATGGGCTTCTGCACGCAGGAGGAGCACCAGCTCTTCCTGCGGCAGTGCCCGATCTTCGAGCGGATGCTGGTGGAGGAGGGCGTGCTGCTGCGCAAGTACTGGTTCTCGGTGAGCGACGCCGAGCAGCAGAAGCGGTTCCGGCGCCGGCTGAAGGACCCGACGCGGCGCTGGAAGCTCTCCCCCATGGACCTGGAGTCGATCACCCGTTGGGAGGCGTACTCCCGGGCGAAGGACCAGATGCTGGTGCACACGGACATCTCGGAGGCGCCGTGGTTCGTGGTCGAGAGCGACGACAAGCGGCGCGCCCGGCTGAACATGATCGCCCACCTGCTCGCCTCCGTTCCCTACAGCGAGGTGCCGCCGCCGGTCCTGGAGCTGCCTGCCCGGCCGCCGTCGACCGGCTACGTCCGCCCGCCGCGCGATCTGCAGACGTACGTCCCCGATCACGCGGCGAGCCTCTGAGGCGCTCATGCCCGCTGGGGTACGACGGGGGCGAGCCGCTGAGGCGCTCATCCCCGTAGGGGTACGACGGCGACGGGGCAGGACGCGTGGTGCAGGGCGGCGTGGGCGACCCGGCCGAGTTGCATCCCGACGTGCCCCTGGCTGTCGTGCCGCCGGACCCCGACGACGAGCAGATCGGCCTCGGTGGAGGCGTCCAGCAGCACTTTGCGGGCGGTTCCCTCGACGGTGCGCCGGTGCACGTCCACGGCCGGACGGTCCGCCGCGGCACCGCTCAGCGCCTCGTCCAGGATCTCCACCGCCCGCTGTTCGTGCAGCCGTGCGGGTTCGCCCGTCATCAGCAGGTGCTCGGTCGTCTCGTGGGCGGGGGTCCGCCAGGCCCGTACGGCTTCCAGTGGCACCGCGCGTTCCGCCGCCTCCTGGAAGGCGAAGCGGGTGGCCGCATCGCCGTGCGAGGGATCCCCGACCCCGAGGACGACCCGCCGGTAGCGTCCTGCCCTGGCCTGATTGTCGTGGCTGCCGCGCAGCACGATCACGGGGCAGTGCGCGCGGGCGGCGACCGTGAGGCTCACCGACCCGAGGAGCCTCTCGGCGATGCCGCTGCGGCCCCGCGATCCGAGCACCAGCGCGGTGGCGCCGAAGCCCTCCGTCAGCAGCATGCTCACCGCGTCCTCGGGCAGCACCTCGGCGGTGACCTTCGCCGAGGTGTCGCGACGGTGGGCGCGCTGGGCGGCGGCCTCGACGATCCTGTCGGCCATGATCTGCTCCGAGGACCTGCCCAGACCTTCGGCGAGGGCGGCGCCTTCGTAGCGTTCCCAGAGCGAGGCGTACACCAGGCGCAGCGGCAGACCGCGCAGGGCGGCCTCGTCCGTGGCCCAGTCCACGGCGCGCATGGCGGCCTCGGACCCGTCGACGCCCACGACGAGGGGAAGATCCACGACGGTCAGCTCCCTTCGCCGAAGTCGAAGACGATCCGGGCCTGGATCCGGCCGTGCAGCACCTCGTCCATGGACTCGTTGACGGAGCTGAGGGGCCGGGACTCGCGGATGACCCTCGTCCGGCCCGCGGCGTGCAGGTCGAACACCTCGGCCAGGTCCTGCCGGGTACCGACGATGGAGCCGATCACGGAGGTGCCGTTCAGCACGGTCTCGAAGATCGGGACCGGGATGGTGCCGTGCGCCGGCATCGCGACCATGACGAGCTTTCCGCCGCGCCGCAGCCCGGTGTAGACCGCGGAGAAGGCGGCCTCGTTCACCGCGAGCGCAAGCGCGGCGTGCGCTCCGCCGTGGCGTTTGAGGACCTCGCCGGGGTCCTCCTTGCGGGCGTCGATCACGATGTCGGCGCCGAGTTCCGCGGCGAGTTCGAGTTTGTCGTCGGTGACGTCGACGGCCGCCACGGTCGCGCCGGCGATCTTCGCGTACTGCACGGCCAGGTGGCCGAGTCCGCCCACCCCGGAGATGGCGACCAGCTGACTGGGCCTGACGTCGGCGACTTTCAGGGCCTTGTACGTGGTGACGCCGGCGCAGGTGAGCGGGGCCGCGTCGAGCGGGGAGATCCCCTCGGGCACCGGCTGGGCGAAGTCGGCCCGGGCGAGCATCTTCTCGGCGTAGCCGCCGTCGCACCCGTAGCCGGTGTTGATCTGCTGCTCGCACAGCGTCTCCCAGCCGGAGAGGCAGTGCTCGCAGCGTCCGCAGGCGCTTCCCAGCCAGGGCACCGCGACCCGCTGTCCCGTCGCGAGATGGGTGACGCCGTCGCCCAGCGCCTCGACCAGGCCGACGCCCTCGTGCCCGGGGACGAACGGCGGGCTCGGCTTGACCGGCCAGTCGCCGTTGGCGGCGTGGATGTCGGTGTGGCACAGCCCGGAGGCCTCCACCCGGATGCGGACCTGGCCGGGGCCCGGCTCGGGGTCGGGGCGCTCCTCGATGACGAGGGGCTCACCGAACGCTCGTACGACTGCTGCCTTCATCGGGATGTCTCTCCTTGCGCGATCGGGCCTCGATCACCACGCGGCCGGGGGCGGCCCGTGGTGTTCAGGGGTGCGGGACGACGGCGATGGGGGCGGTGGAGTGGTGGAGCACCGCGTGGGTGACGGGCCCGATGTGGGCGCCGAGCGCGGCGCGGCGGGTGCGACGGCCCACGACGACGAGCGAGGCCTCCCGGGAGGCGTCCACGAGGTGGTTGGCGGCCTTTCCGGACAGGGAGTCCTCGATGATCTCCACAGCCGGGTACTTCTCGCGCCAGGGCCGTAGTGCGTCCGTCACGGCGGCGGCGTCCTGCGCGGCGAGACGGGCGTTCAGCGCCAGGTCGGGGGGCATTCCGTACGCGATGTAGGGCGGCTCGTTCCACGCGTGGACGACCCGCAGCGCCGTGGCGCGCAGGAGTGCCGCCTCGAAGGCGAAGCCGATCAGCGTGTCGTCGGGGCCGCTGGTGTCGAGCCCGAGCACGACAGGCTTGAAGGGTGTCGCGGCGGACGGGATGCCCGACGGATCCATCAGATGTTCCTCCGCGGCCTGCTCACCGGCGCGTACGAACACGACGGGACGCTCGGCGTGCGCCGCGACGGCCAAGCCGACCGAGCCGACCATGAAACCGCCCACTCCGCTGAGTCCACGGGTGCCGAGGACCAGGAGTTCGGCGTCGTCCGCGGCCTTGAGCAGCACCTCGGCGGGCCGGCCGGTGAGCTGCTCCGCGGTGACGTCGATTCCGGGGTGGCGTGCCCGTATCCCTTCGGCCGCTTCGCGCGGGATCTTCTCGCTCCAGTGCTGGCGGGTCTCCGCGCCGAGCAACGGCGCCTGGGCGATGGGGTCCGGGACCGGTTCCGCCACGTTGACCAGCCGGACCGGCAGTGTGCGCAGCCGCGCCTCGCGGGCGGCCCATTCGGCGGCGGCGAGGCTCTCGGACGAACCGTCGAGACCTACGGTGACAGTGCGGGGCATGGTGTCCACCTCCTGATCGGGGGCCGGATTCCATCGTCGGGTCGAAACGGCTGCGTGGGGCAGGGGCCGCAGGTCCCCGATGGGGGCCGTTCGGCCCAAGGCGGCCCTCGCACGGGGAGGCGCGACCCCGACGGGTCTGTCCGGCGGCTCGCCGAGCACGTCGGTGCGCCCGTTCGTCGACCACCACCTCGTCCACGCCGCCGTCCTGATCGTCCGAGCCGGGCGGGCGGCCCTTCGGCGACCCGCGTCAGCCCCGTCATCACCGTGCCCGCAACCGCGGAGATTCGCAGCGCGATACCGCCGATCAGGGCGAGTCCCGCATCACGACGCCCCGCGCCGTGACACGAGCCCGGCGCTCGCCGGCCACAGCTGGATGCATATGCCAACCTTTCACGGGCTCCCCCGCTTTCCGGGCCCGTGTCACTACTTTCCGCGACCGATCCGGTTCAGAGCGTGGTCGACGTGCTCGCCGCGCCGAGCGTGTCCGCGAGCCGCCCCAGGAGCGACCGCAGCAGTTCGTCGTCCCCCTCGCTCAGCACCGGCCACCCCGCGCGGACCTCGCGGTCCAACCGACGCCAGTACGTCCGGCCGCGCGGGGTGAGGTGGGCGAGGATCCGGCGCCGGTCGTGCGGGTCGACGCGGCGGTAGAGCAGGTTCTGGTCCACGAGGTGGTCGACCAGCTTGGTGAGCGTGGCCGGCGGGAGGAAGACGGCCTCGGCGATCGCGGTCATGGAGTGGCCCTCCCCGTCGGAGAGGAGCGCGAGCACCCGCCAGGCGTCGAGGGAGCAGCCGTCCTCGTCCAGGACGGACTGGAGCCTCCGCGCCGCCAGTCGCTCGGCCCGCGTCAGCAACTGCATCAAGTCCTGGGGCTGACGCGGCGATGGGGTCGGCATCCTGCTCCTCGCTCCCGGGGGGTGTACATGCTACGAGACGGATTGGAGTTCACCGGCGGGACCCGGAATCATGACGCCATGTTCCGGCCCGCTTCGCCTGTGCCCGACTGGTTCACGGCAGACGACTCCGTGTTCGGCGTGGCCCTCGTCCTTCCCCTGCAGGGATCGGCGGGCATCTTCGGGCCCACCTGCGAACTGTGCGCGCGCCTGGCGGCGGAGGAGGTCAACCGCGCGGGCGGTGTGCTCGGCAGGGAGTTGCGGCTGCTGCCTGTGGACGGGGGTGGCACACCGCGCGAAGTCGCCGACCACGTCGAGGCGTTGGTGGACCTGGGGGCCGTGCAGGGGGTCACGGGCTGGCACATCTCCTCGGTGCGCCAGGCCCTCGCGCCGAGAATCGCGCATCGGGTTCCCTACGTCTACACCGCCCTGTACGAAGGCGGCGAGCACACCGCCGGGGTGTTCCTCACGAGCGAGACACCGCGCGACCAACTCCGTCCGGCGATGGGCCTGCTGGCGCACGAACGCGGGCTGCGCCGCTGGTTCGTGGTGGGCAACGACTATGTGTGGCCGCGCCGTACGGCCCGGGCCGCGCACGCCTATGCGCGCGAGTCCGGCGGCAGCGTCCAGGGGGAGGTGTATCTGCCGCTGGGCACCCATGACTTCGGGGCGGTCCTGCGCCGGATCGAGCGCACGGACGCGGACGCCGTCATCATGCTGCTGGTCGGCAGCGACGCGGTGCGCTTCAACCGGGCGTTCGCCGCGTCCGGCCTCGACACCCGCTGCCTCCGGCTGAGCACGCTGATGGACGAGAACATGCTGATGGCCAGCGGGCCTTCGGCCACGGCGGACCTCTACAGCACAGCCGGCTTCTTCGCCTCCCTCGCCAACCAGGACACCCTCGACTTCCACGGCCAGTACGCCGGGCGGTTCGGCGTCGAGGCGCCGGCCCTCGGCAGCCTCGGCGAATCCTGTTACGAGGGGGTGCTGTTGCTGGCCGCGCTGATCCGACGCGCCAAGGCCATCGACGTGTCCGCGATCGGGGCGGCCGCGGAGACCGTGTCGTACGAGGGGCCGCGCGGGCTGCTCCATCTGCGCGGCGGCCATGTGCGCCAACGCATCTACCTGGCACGGGCGGAGGGGCTGGACTTCGACGTGGTCGCCGAGCTCGACCTCGACGAACCCCGCTCTTGACAGCGGCTCTCCCGCGCCAAGATACTTCCCGCAGGAAGTAATCAGAATGCCTTGGGCGTGTCATGAATTCGGATGCCGAATTCCGCCCCGGGCATTTTTGGTTTCCCGGACGTTCCGCCGTGAATCCTTCATGAGAGCGGGAAGATACGGCCGGGAAAGTACCGCGAAACACCTTGGAAACAGCACGACTTGAGGCTGTGGACCGCACTTCAGGAGGTCGTCTCCTCCACAGCCCGAGGGGGTTCTATTGTCCAGTGGTTCCCGAATTCTCCGACGCCGGATCGCAGCCGGTGCCGCCGCGCTCGCGACCGTCGTCGCACTCGCCGCGTGCGGCGCCAAGACCGACGCGGGCGGTACGTCCGACAAAGCCGCGAAGGCGGACGTGAGCGGCGACACCGTCAAGGTGGGCCTGCTCAACTCGCTGTCGGGCACGATGGCGATCAGCGAGGTGACCGTACGCGACTCGCTCAAGCTGGCCATCGACGAGATCAACGCCTCGGGCGGAGTGCTCGGCAAGCAGATCAAGCCGATCAGCGAGGACGGCGCCTCCGACTGGCCGACGTTCGCCGAGAAGGCGAGCAAGCTGATCAGGGAGGACCGGGTCGCGGCCACCTTCGGCTGCTGGACCTCCGCGAGCCGCAAGGCGGTCAAGCCGGTCTTCGAGAAGAACAAGTCGCTGCTCTTCTACCCCGTGCAGTACGAGGGGCTGGAGCAGTCCCCGTACATCTTCTACACCGGCGCCACCACCAACCAGCAGATCGTCCCGGGCCTCGACTACCTCAAGTCCCAGGGCAAGAAGCGGATCTACCTGGTCGGCAGCGACTACGTCTTCCCGCGCACCGCCAACAAGGAGATCAAGGCGTACGCGAAGGCCAACGGCATGACCGTGCTCGGCGAGGACTACGCGCCGCTCGGCTCCACGGAGTTCAGCACGATCGCCAACAAGGTGAAGGCGTCGAAGGCGGACGCGGTCTTCAACACCCTCAACGGCGACTCGAACGTGGCCTTCTTCAAGGAGTACAAGTCCGCCGGGCTCACCGCCAAGGGCATGCCGGTGGTCTCGGTGTCGATCGCCGAGGAGGAGGTCAAGTCGATCGGGGCGCAGTACCTGGCGGGCCAGTTGACGGCCTGGAACTACTACCAGACCACGGCGGGGGCCGCGAACACCAAGTTCGTGAAGGCCTACAAGGCCAAGTACGGCCAGGACAAGCCGACCAGTGACCCGATGGAGGCCGCGTACACCTCCGTCTACCTGTGGAAGGCGATGGTCGAGAAGGCCAAGTCGTTCGACCCGGAGAAGGTCAAGGCGGCCTCCGACGGCATCACCTTCGACGCCCCCGAGGGCAAGGTCACGGTCGACGGGGCCACGCAGCACATCTACAAGACCGCCCGCATCGGCAGGATCGGCTCCGACGGGCTGATCAAGCAGGTCTGGGACTCCGGCAAGCCGATCAAGCCCGACCCGTACCTCAAGGGTTACGACTGGGCCTCCGGCCTCTCCTGACCACCGTCGCGGGGGGGGGGGGGGGCCCCCCCCCCCCCCCCCCCCCCCCCCCGCCCCCCCCCCCCCCCGGGGCCCCCCCCCGGCGGGTACCCCCGG
>NZ_JBEXNW010000023.1:0-147662 GCF_040611295.1 Streptomyces sp. NPDC002935 | reverse complement strand
GCCACCTACTGGTGCGAGGAGTTCCACATCGACGGCCTGCGCGTCGACGCCGTCGCCTCCATGCTCTACCTCGACTACTCCCGCGAACCCGGCCAGTGGACGCCCAACGAGCACGGCGGCCGGGAGAACCTCGACGCGGTCGCCTTCCTCCAGGAGATGAACGCCACCGTCTACCGCCGCAACCCCGGCATCGTCACCGTCGCCGAGGAATCCACCGCCTGGGACGGCGTCACCCGGGCCACGCATCACGTCGGCCCCGGAGGCTTCGGCGGTCTGGGTTTCGGGCTGAAGTGGAACATGGGGTGGATGCACGACTCGCTGGATTACATGGCCCACGAGCCGATCCACCGGAAGTACCACCACAACGAGATGACGTTCTCGATGGTGTACGCGTACAGCGAGAACTACGTCCTGCCGATCTCCCACGACGAGGTCGTCCACGGCAAACGCTCACTCGTCTCCAAGATGCCCGGCGACTGGTGGCAGCAACGCGCGAACCTCCGCGCCTACCTCGCCTTCATGTGGGCCCACCCCGGCAAACAACTCCTCTTCATGGGGCAGGAGTTCGCCCAGGGCGCCGAGTGGTCGGAGGCCCACGGTCCCGACTGGTGGCTCCTCGACCCCGCGTACGGCGCCGAACCCGACCACCGCGGTGTCCGCGACCTGGTCCGCGACCTCAACACCGCCTACCGGCACGAACCCGCCCTGTGGGAACGCGACACCGACCCCGCCGGCTTCACCTGGATAGCCGGCGACGCCGCCGACGACAACGTCTTCGCGTTCCTGCGCCACGCCGCCGACGGCACCCCCCTGCTCGCCGTCTCCCATCTCTCCCCCGCCGTCCGCCACGGCTACCGCCTCGGCGTCCCCGAGGACATCCCCGCCTGGCACGAGATCCTCAACACCGATACCGCCCGGTACGGCGGCAGCGACGTCACCAACCCCGACCCCGTCAAACCGGAGCCCCAGGGCTGGCACGGCCGTCCGGCCAGCATCCGGCTGACGCTGCCGCCCCTCGCGACGGTGTGGCTGCGCCCCGCCTAGCACCTGCCGTGCCATCGCCCTGACTGTCCCCGGGGGCTGAACCACCGGGGACAGTCAGGGCGATGGGGCGAGACCCCCCGCCGTCACTCCAGACCGGTGCCCCGCAGCGACGCGGGCAGCTCCCCGGTGTACAGGACTCCCAGTGACTGGGTGGCCCGGGTCAGCGCCACGTACAGATCGCTCGTCCCGTACGAGGCGGGCTCGACCACCAGCACGGAGTCGAATTCCAGTCCCTTGGCCTGCCGGGGGTCGAGGAGCACGACCGTGCGGGTCAGGTCCGGCTCCCGGCCCGCCGTCACCCCGTCCAGCCGGCCGGCGAGCTCGGCGTGCAGGGCGCGCGGCGCGATCACCGCGAGCCGCCCCTCGGCGGGGGTCAGCTCGGCGACGGCCTTGGCGACGGCGCCGGGCAGGTCGTCCCCGGCGTCCCGCGCCCAGGGCCGTACCCCGGTGGAGCGGACGGAGCGCGGCGGCTCGAACCCGGGACGCTCGGCCCGCACCACGCCGGCGGCGACGTCCATGATCTCGGACGGCGTGCGGTAGTTGACGCCGAGCCGTGTGTGCTCCCAGCGGTCCTCGACGTACGGGGAGAGGATCTCCTCCCACGAGCCGACCCCCGCCGCCTCCGCGGTCTGCGCGGGATCGCCGACGAGCGTCATCGACCGCGTGGGACTGCGCCGCATGAGCAGCCGCCACGCCATCGGCGACAGCTCCTGCGCCTCGTCGACGATGATGTGGCCGAAGGCCCAGGTCCGGTCGGCGGCGGCGCGCTCGGCGGCGCTGCGGTGGTCGTCCTCCTCGTGCCGTTCGGCCATCCGCTCGGCGTCGATGATGTTGTGCGCGGACAGGATCTCGGAGTCCTCCTCGTCCTTGTCCTCGAACTCGTACGTCCGCGAGGCGTAGGAGACGTCCAGCACGCCCTGGGCGTAGGCGATCTGGGTGCTGCGTTCCTGGTCGGCCAGCGCCCGTGCGACCCGGTCGTCCGCGCCCAGCAGTTCGGCGGCCTCGTCGAGGAGGGGAACGTCGGCGCCGGTCCAGTCACCGGCACGGCTGCGCGGGCGGCTGATCACTGCCGCGTCATCGTCCGGGAGGTAGCCGTACGGATCGGCCAGGAAGTCGGCGACCAGCCGCTGCGGGGTCAGCCTCGGCCACAACTGGTCGACGGCCGACCAGACTTCGGGGTTCTCGGCGAGTTCGTCGCGGATCTGGGTGATGTCGCTCGCGTCGAGGAGGTTGGAGCCGTCGAAGGGGTCTGTGCCGATGCGTTCGGCCAGCATGTCGGTGAGCGTGTTGAGGATGTGGCCCTCGAAGTGCTCGCGGGCGGCGTTGTGGGGCAGGTCGGCCGCGCGGGCGCGTTCCCGGGCGACCTGGACGAGGCCCGCGTCGAGCATCAGGACGTCCCGGTCGTGCTCGATCGCGATCACCGGGTCGGGGAGCGCCTGGCGGTCCCGGACGACCTCGGCCAGGACGTCGGCCATCCGGGCACGGCCCTTGACGGCGGCCGCCTCGGGGGTGTCGAGGGCCCTCGCGTGGACGCCGGGGAAGAGTTCGCCGACGGTGGAGAGCAGTACGCCGGTCTCGCCGAGGGAGGGCAGCACCTCGCCGATGTAGCCGAGGAAGGCCGGGTTGGGGCCCACGATCAGGACGGCCCGCTTGGCGAGCAGTTCCCGGTACTCGTACAGCAGATACGCGGCGCGGTGCAGGGCGACGGCCGTCTTGCCGGTGCCGGGGCCGCCCTCGACGACCATGACGCCCCGGTGCGGCGCGCGGATGATCCGGTCCTGTTCGGCCTGGATGGTCTGCACGATGTCGCTCATGCGGCCGGTGCGGGCCGAGTTGAGGGCGGCGAGCAGCACGGCGTCGCCGGTCGGGTCCTCGTGGCCGGTGCGCTCGCGGTCGCCGAGGTCGAGGATCTCGTCGTGCAGGTCGGTGACGTGCCGGCCCTCGGTGGTGATGTGCCGACGGCGGCGCAGGCCCATCGGGGTGTGACCGGTGGCCAGGTAGAAGGGGCGGGCGACCGGGGCCCGCCAGTCGATGAGCATCGGGGTACGTTCGGTGTCGTCGGCGCGGATGCCGATCCGGCCGATGTGGTGGACGACGCCGGCGGGCGTCGCCCCCGGTCGGGGCGAGAGGTCGATCCGGCCGAAGCAGAGCGACCCGTCCACGGCGTTCAGCGCGGCCAGCAGTCCCGAGCGTTCGGCGACCAGGATGTCCCGTTCGAGCCGGGCCTGCCTCGGTGTGTTGCCCTGGGCGAGCGCGTCCCCGACGGAGGCCTCGGTGGCATCGCGCAGGGCGTCCACCCGCGCGTACAACCCGTCGATGAATTCCTGCTCGCTTCGTAGTTCATCGTCGGGGAATTCTGTGTGCGTTCCCTTGTTTGACAATTCCGCTCCCACCCAGATATACTGCGCCTACTGAACTTCTTTGCGACTCGATCCCTCGAAGTCGCGAATCATCGAATATACGCAGAGAAATCCCCCGGGCGCAATTGCCCAGGGGATTTTTTGTGTGCCGGGCGGGTCAGAGCACGTCGGACAGTTCCTGGAGCAGCCGCCGCTTGGGCCGGGCTCCCACCATCGACTTCACGGGCTCACCGCCGCGGAAGACCATGAACGTCGGCATCGAGAGCACGCCGTACGCCATCGTCGTCTCCGGATTGGTGTCCACGTCCAGCTGGACCACCTTCAGCCGGTCCCCTTCCTCGAAGGCCAGCTCGCTGAGCACCGGCCCCATCTGCCGGCACGGCGGACACCAGTCGGCCGTGAACTCCACCAGCACCGGCAGATCCGCCCCGATCACCTCCGCCCCGAAGTCCGCGTCCGTCACCTCGGCCACACCTGCCGCCTTGATCACCGTGTCCGCCCTCCCAGTTCGCATACGGGTTCCGGACCGCCCGGAACCTCCGCGTCGGCCGCCAGCTCGTCGCGCGCCCGTTCCGCCCGTGCCAGCTGCTCGCCGACCTGGGCGCGCACCGACCGCAGCTCGTCGATCAGGGCGTCCAGCTCGCCGAGCTTGCGGCGGTATACCTCCAGCGACGCCGGGCACGAGTCGCCCTCGGGATGACCGGCCCGCAGACACTCCACGAAGGGCCGGGTCTCCTCCAGGTCGAACCCGAAGTCCTGCAACGTCCTGATCTGCCGCAGCAGCCGCAGGTCGTCCTCGTCGTAGGTCCGGTACCCGTTCCCGCCCCGCCTCGCGGGCAGCAGCCCCCGCGACTCGTAGTAGCGCAGGGTCCGCGTGGTCGTCCCGGCTCGTGCCGCCAGCTCGCCGATTCGCATGCCCCGACGGTAATCCTTGACGCCGACGTGAAGGCAAGCACCCGCGGGCGGACGCCTCAGCGGGCGGTGGGCGGCAGCAGCGGTTTCCGGTCCACCGGCGACGACAGCACGATCGAGGTCGTGGTCCGCCCCAGCGCGGAGGTCTGTTCCAGGACGTCCTCCAGATGGATCGTGTCCTCGACGGCGACCTTGAGAATCCAGCAGTCCTCGCCGACGACGTGGTGGACCTCGGTGATCTCGGGACGGGCCAGCAGTTCCAGGGTCCGCGGGTGCTTGAGCGTGTAGCCGCCGTGCGGATTGACGCGGATGAAGGCCTGGATGCCGTAGCCGAGGCGGGGTGCGGACACCCGGGCGCCGTATCCGGTGATCGCGCCCGTCGCCTCCAGCCGGCGCACCCGCTCCGCGACCGCCGCCGGGCTCAGCCGGACCCGGCGGCCGAGCTCGCTGAGCTTGATACGGCCGTCGCTCTGGAGCAGCTCCAGGATCTGCCGGTCCAGCGCGTCGAAGGCCACCGACGTTTCGCCGGAGAGGGCGCGTGACTGCCGTGGTTCTTTCGGTGCGACGGCCGGATCTCCCATGTCTCCCCCTTCAGACCTGTCCCCTGCGACGGGAGAATTATGACCACAGGCCGCGGAACCGTGAACGCCCGGTGACCGGTGACGGGCGCGCGGGAACAGGGGAGGGCAATGTGCGGGAAATCTGCGTGATCGGCGGAAACCGGTATTTCGGAAAGCGTCTCATTGACCGGTTGACGGCCGCGGGAGACCGGGTCACCGTCATCAATCGCGGCTCGTCGGCGCCGCCCGCCGGGACGATTCATCTGATCGCCGACCGCAATGACGAGAACTCGCTGGAAAAGGCGCTGGATTCACGGACGTTCGACGTCGTCGTCGACCAGGTCTGCTACACACCGCGGCAGGCGGAGATCGCCCGCCGGGTCTTCGCGGGGCGCACGCGCCGGTATGTGATGACGTCCACCGTCGAGGTGTACGAGTACGAGGACACGGCGGCCCCGGTCGGCGAGGACGCCGTGGATCCCGGTACGGTCGCCGTCGATCTCGGCCTCCCCTGGGACGACGCCGACTTCCTCGACGCGCACTACGGCGAGGGCAAGCGGCAGGCCGAGGCGGCGTTCGCGGCCGACCCCGGCTTCCCGTACGTGGCGGTGCGCGTCGCCCATGTACTGGGCGGGGACGACGACTTCACCGGCCGGCTGGAGCACTACGCCGACCGGATCCGCACCGGCGAGACGATCGCGGTGCCTCCGGTGAACCACCCGGCGACGTACATCCATGTCGAGGAGATCGCCGACTTCCTGTTCTGGACGGTGGGCGAGGACTTCACGGGCCCGGTCAACGCGGCCTCCCACGGACCGCTGACCACAGAGGAGTTGTGCGACGCGATCACCGCGTACCTCCCGGACGGCAGGACGCTCCTGCGGGCCGTCGAGGTGGGCGAGGTCTCCCCCTTCTCCTTCAGCCGTTCCTACGGCATGGACAACTCCCGGGCCACCCAGCTCGGTTTCTCCTTCGGTGACGCGCGGGTGTGGCTGCCGCGTGCTGTGGCCGAGACCCTCGGAAAGGGCAACTGACATGCGCTACCGCACACTTGGCGGCCTGCGGGTGAGCGCCGTCGGGCTCGGCGTGATGCCGCTGTCCATCGAGGGCCGTCCGGACGAGGCGCGGGCCCTGGCCACGGTGCACGCCGCTCTCGACGCGGGCGTCACCCTCCTCGACACGGCGGACTCATATCATCTGCCGGGCGACGAGCCCGGCCACAACGAACGGCTCGTGGCCCGCGCCCTGGCGACCTATGGCGGTGACACCGCGGACGTCCTGGTGACCACCAAGGGCGGGCGCGGCAGACCGGCCGACGGCACCTGGACGGTGAACGGCTCCCCGCGTCATCTCAAGGCGGCCGCGGAGGCCTCTCTGAAGCGGCTGGGCCTGGAGGCGATCGGCCTCTACCAGCTGCACAAGCCCGATCCCGCCGTCCCCTTCGAGGACTCGGTCGGCGCCCTGCGCGACCTGCTCGACGCGGGCACGATCCGGCTGGCCGGCATCTCCAACACCACCGTCGACCAGATCCGCCGGGCCCACGCGATCCTCGGCGACCGCCTGGTCTCCGTCCAGAACCAGTACTCCCCGGCGGTTCAGGACAGCGACCCCGAACTGCTTCTCTGCGCGGAGCTGGGGCTCGCCTTCCTGCCGTGGAGCCCGCTGGGCGGCATCTCCCGCAGTTCCCTGGACGGCCCGTCCGGCACCGGCTCCCCAGACGGTTCCCCGGAGGGGTTCGGGGCGTTCCACGCGGTGGCCCGGGAACACGGTGTGAGCCCTCAACAGGTCTGTCTCGCCTGGCTGTCGGCGCGGTCCCCCACGGTGATCCCGATCCCGGGCGCCAGCCGCCCCGAGACCATCCGGGACTCGGCGGGGTCGGCGGACCTGGTGCTGGGCGCGGAGGACCTGGCCCGTCTGGACACGGCGACGGCCCACCGGCGCCCTCCTGCCACGGGCTGACCGTTTCGTGGGCCGAGGGTCAGACCATGACCCCGGCCGACTCCTCCACCTCCAGGAGTGACGCGCTCTGCCGCTCCGCCTCGAAGGCCTTGTGCCCGCCACGCAGGCCGAACAGCCGCTTGGTGAGAGCGATGTAGAGGACGGCGAGGATGTTCAGGACCAGCGTCGCGATCTTCAACCAGCTGATGTGCTCGGTGAGTTCGTAGATCTCCAGCGGGAGGAACGCCGCGGTGGCGACGACCGTGAGGTACTCCGCCCAGCGCTTGGCGTACCAGAGTCCGAACGCCTCGACGAGCTCGACCAGCGCGTACACCAGCAGCAGGACCGCGACCAGCAACAGGGTGGAGTGCTTGTAGCCGAAGGTCTTCTGGATGGTGCCGACCACGGGCGAGTGGTCGAGGTCGTAGTGGAAGTGCCGGAAGACCGGCCGCAGGACGTCGAGGTATTCGTCGAAGAGCCGGCGGACCGCGTGCCGGCTGTTGCTGAACTTCCAGACGGCGGCCGCGACCAGCACGATGAACACCCCGCGCACGGCCCGTTCGATCGCCAGGAAGCGCAGGATGAACAGATCGCGGAGCACCTTGCCGCGCGGCACGAGCGGCGCCTCGTCGGCGGGGCCCGAGCCGTGCGGATCGCCGAGCGCGAAGTCGCCGCAGCGCAGGCAGCGCCAGGCCTCGCCGAGGCCCGTCTCGGCGCACAGCCGCTCCCGCAGCACCCGCTCGTCGGGCGCGTACGTCACGTGGCCGCGCCGCGCGCACGTACGCCGGTCCCAGTCGATCTTCATCCTCGGTGTCCTCCGCAGAACGTGTCGTGCCGTGCCGGTCGATCCGGCACGGCACGGTAGTGCACATGTTCTACGAGACGGCGGCCCGCGGGTCACGGTTCCGGGGCGGCCGGGACATCACGATGGGAAGCGGTCAGCGGGCCGCGTTCCCCGCGGACGAGTTCTCCTCCGACGACACCTCGTCAGCGACCTGGGCGTCGGTGGTGGCGACGGCAGAGGCGACGGGTTCGGCCGCGGTGCTCGCCTCAGCATCGGTTGCGCCGTCGGCACCCGCCTCGGGGCCGCCCTCGGCCTCGTTCCCGGTCACAGCGCCGTTCCCACCCTCGGTCTCGGTCTCCGCGTCGACCCCGGTACGCGTCTTGCGCGGCAGCAGCACCGCCACCAGCAGCGTGCCCACGCCCAGGATCACCGCTCCGACGAGGCTGGTGTGGGCCACCGCGTCCGAGAAGGACGAACCGACCGCGTCCGCCATCTGCCGGGCTCCGTCGGCGAGTTGGCCGGCCTGCGCCTTCAACTGGGCCGCCTGCTCCGCGTTCGTCGTCTGCGCCGCCTGTTCGCCGAGCTGACGGGCCTTGCCGCCGATGCCCTGGGCGACGGCGTATCCGGCGCCCACCGAGTCCTGGGCCGTGGACAGGGCGCCCGCGGGAAGCTTGCTGCCGGCGGTGGCGTCCGCGAGGTGCGAGGAGTACGAACCCGCCAGCACCGAGCCGAGGATGGCGATGCCGAGCGAGCCGCCGAGCTCCAGCGAGGTGTCGTTGACCGCGCCGCCGACTCCCAGTTCGGCCTCCGGGAAGGCGCCCATGATGGCGTCCGTGCAGGGCGAGAGCGCGAGCCCGATGGCGAGACCGAGGATGACGAGGGGCAGGACGAAGTCGCCGTACGCCGAGGAGGCGTCCACCCGGGTGAGCAGTGCCAGGGCCACCGTGCCGCCGACCATGCCCGCGGTGACCGTGAACCTCATGCCGATGCGCGGAGTGAGGTACCCGGTGAGCGCCGAGCCCACGAAGACGGCGCCCGCGAGCGGCAGCATCCGCACTCCGGTGTCCAGCGCGTCGTAGCCGAGGACGAACTGGAGATGCTGGGTGAGGTAGTAGAAGGCGCCGAAGACGGCCAGGAAGAAGAGGGCGACGGCGAGGTTCGAGCCCGCGAAGCGACGGTGGGCGAAGCGTCGTACGTCGATGACCGGGCGCGGGTGGCGCAGCTCCCACAGGACGAAGAGGAGCAGTCCGGCCCCGGCGACCACCGCCGCGGTCACGGCCTTCACGCCCCACCCGAAGTGCGGGCCTTCGATGATCATGTAGACCAGCGAGCCGATCCAGACGACGGAGAGCAGCCCGCCGACGTAGTCGATGCGGTTGTGGTGCGCGGCCTTGGACGGCGGTACGAGCACGAGGGCGCCGACGATGGCGAGGACCGCGATCGGCACGTTGATCAGGAAGGTGGACGACCAGCCGTGGTGCTCCAGCAGGGCGCCCGCGACCAGCGGCCCGGCGGCGATCGCGAGTCCGGCGGTGGCGGTCCACAGGACGATGGCCTTGGCCCGTTCGGCGCGCGGGAAGGTCGCGGCGAGCAGGGAGAGCGTGGCGGGCATGATCAGCGCGGCGCCGACACCCATGACGGCGCGGGCCGCGATGACCCCGGTGGAACTGTCGACGAGCGAACCGGCGACCGCGCCGCCGCCGAAGACGACGAGCCCCAGGACGAGCGCGCCGCGCCGGCTGTACTTGTCCCCGATGGCACCGAGCAGCAGCATCAGCGCGGCGTAGGGGACGGTGTATCCGTCGATGACCCATTGCAGGTCGGCGCTGGACAGGCCGAGGTCCTGGGTCATGTCGGGAGCCGCGACCGTGAGGGCGGTGTTCGCCATCACGATGATCAGCAGACTCAGGCAGAGCACCAGCAGCGCCCACCAGCGCCGGGCGTAGGGCCGGTCCATCCTCTCGACCGGTTGGTTCATGACGAGACGCATGGCTACGGTCGCCCTTCCTTGATCGACGGGTACGGAGATCCGGGATCCGTCCGCACCAGGACTTGCACAATGGAGTGCAATTGCACAACGCTGCGCAATCTACGAGATTGCACAGCGCTGTGCAAATGAAGGAGGTGGAGACCCTGTGACCGCAGCAGGGGAGGTCGCCCCGGGGGCGGGCAGAATGGCAGCCATGACCACGGGTAACCCGAGCCGCGCCGATGTGAACCGCCGCCGCATCCTCGATGTCGCACTCGCCGAACTGCTGCGCGACCCCGACGCGTCCATGGACCAGATCGCACGGGCGGCGGGTGTCGTACGGCGCACGGTGTACGGGCATTTCCCCAGCCGCGAGGCGCTGATCGGCACCCTGACCGACGAGGCCGTGGCGGCGGTGGCGGCGGCGCACGCGGCGGGCCGCGAAGGGGTCGCGGACCCGGCCGAGTCGCTGGCCCGCTCGACCCTCGCCGTCTGGGAGATCGCCGACCGCTATCGGCTGCTGGTCGCCCTCGCCCAGCGCAGCGTCACCATGCAGGGCATCCGCGAGCGCCTCACGCCCGTCCGCGAGGCCTGCGCCGAGATTCTCCGACGCGGCCTGGACCAGGGCGTGTTCGCGTCCCCGCTGCCCCCGTACGCACTGGCCTACGTGCACGAGCAGACCCTGTTCGCCCTCATGGAGGCGGTGAACGACGGCCTCCTGGCAGCCGAGGAGGCGGGCAGCTCCGCCACGGTCACCATGCTGACCGCGGCGGGCGTACCCGCCTCGAGCGCCACCGAACTGGTGGCGAAACTGAGCGACTGAGTCCTCGGAGGGGTCCGGACCTTCGATCCTCCGTCGCCCTCGGCGATGCACCGGGCGGCCAGGTGGGGGGAACCTGACCGCCCGGCGTCTCAGGAGGGGGCGGGCGCCCGCGGACCGTGCACCCGGCTTCCCGCGGACCGCGCACCCCACGCTCGCGCGCCGCCCACCCGCGCGGAGCCGGAGTTCCTACGCCTGGGCCGGCTCCTTCTCGCCGCCCTGCGCCGGTACGTCCGCGTGGGCATCGGCGGCGGTGCCGGCATCCGCGTCGGCGTCGGCGTCGTCCAGCAGGGTCTTCTCGTCGAAGGGCAGCTCCCCGGCGAGGACCTTGGCCACCCGCTCGTTGTCGATCTCCTTCGTCCAGGTGCCGATCAGGACCGTGGCCACGGCGTTGCCGGCGAAGTTCGTCAGGGCGCGTGCCTCACTCATGAAGCGGTCGATGCCGACGATGAGGCCGACGCCGTCCACCAGGGCGGGCTTGTGCGACTGAAGGCCGCCGGCCAGGGTGGCGAGGCCCGCCCCGCTGACGCCCGCCGCGCCCTTGGACGCGACGAGGAGGAAGAGCAGGAGCGGGATCTGCTCCCCGATCGACATGGGCGTGCCCATCGCGTCGGCGATGTAGAGCGAGGCCATGGTCATGTAGATCATCGTGCCGTCGAGGTTGAACGAGTAGCCGGTCGGGACGGTGATGCCGACCACGGGCTTGCCGACGCCCAGGTGCTCCATCTTCGCGATGAGCCGCGGCAGGGCGGACTCGGAGGAGGAGGTGGACAGGATCAGCAGGAACTCCCGGCCCAGGTACTTGAAGAACGTGAGGATGTTCAGGCCCGTCACCACGCGCAGCAGCGTGCCGAGCACGATGAAGACGAAGAGGAAGCAGGTGACGTAGAAGCCGAGCATCAGCACGGCGAGGCTCTTGAGCGCGTCCAGGCCGGCGGAACCGGTGACGGCGGCGATGGCGCCGAAGGCACCGAGCGGGGCGGCCCACATGACCATGGCGAGGACGCGGAAGACGAGGCGCTGGATGTGCTCCACACCGCGCAGGACCGGCTGCCCGGCCGTCCCCATCGCCTGGAGCGCGAACCCGGTGAGGAGCGCGACGAGCAGGGTCTGCAGGACCTGGCCCTCGGTGAACGCCGAGATCATCGTGGTCGGGATGATCGAGAGCACGAAGTCGACCGGCGGCAGGGCCTCCGCCGACACCTGCCCCTGTCCGGCCTCCTTGACCGCGTCGGTCAGCGCCAGGCTGCTGCCCGGCTCCAGGATGTTGCCGACGACCAGGCCGATGGCGAGCGCGACCAGCGACATGACCAGGAAGTAGCCGAGTGCGATACCGCCGACGGCGCCGACCTTGGCGGCCTTGCGGACCGAGCCGATGCCCAGCACGATCGTGCAGAAGATGATGGGGGAGATCATCATCTTGATCAGGCTCACGAAGCCCGTACCGATGGGCTTGAGCTCGACCGCGAAGTCGGGGGCGATCAGGCCCACGGCGATACCGAGGATCACGGCGCCGATCACGGCGATGTACAGATAGTGCGTTCTGTCCCGCTTGGCGGCGGGTGCGGCAGGTACCGTTTGCGGCGTGCTGGCCACGGCTGCCCTCCTTGACGACGTCGTCGGCATCATCCGGCGTGCGGCTCACGTCCGGCGGAACCCGGCGTGCGGCTCACGTCCGGGGAATCCGGGAGGCGTGGGCTCCCGGGGGGATGAGGGGACTATCTCCCGGCGTGTGAGGGCGGTCACCCTTCCGTTCATTGAGTTCACGCACACCGGAGCAGTCGTTCGGCCCCGCTGCCGGACGGAGTCACCCGGCTCCCGATCCCCGGCGGAGTCATGTGGTTCCCGCCGTCCGAAGGAGCACCCGTCCGGGCGAGGCACACTGAACGGCATGCGTCTCCCCCGTGTCCCGCGACCCCGCAGCCTGGCCGGCCAGCTCTTCGGCATGCAGGCCGTGCTCATCGCGGTCCTCGTCGCCGGGTACGCGCTGTTCACCTACGTCAGCGACCGCAGCCAGGCCGAGGAGGCCGCAGGCCGTCAGGCGATGGCGGTCGCCCGCTCGGTCGCCGACGCCCCCTCCGTCCACGAGGCCATCGGCACCGCGAAACCCACCGAGGACCTCCAGCCGTACGCCCTCCAGGTGCAGCGGGACACCGAGGTCGACTTCGTGACGATCATGAATCCGCGGGGCATCCGCTGGACGCACCCCGACGAGAAGCTGATAGGCAAGCACTTCCTCGGGCACATCCGCCCCGCGCTGGCGGGCACGTCCTTCACGGAGACTTACACGGGCAGCCTCGGCCCCTCCGTGCGCGCCGTCACCCCGATCCGGGCCGACGGCCGGATCATCGGCCTGGTCAGCGCGGGCATCAAGGTCGAGGCGATCACCCAACGCGTCCAGGACCAGGTCACGGCCCTGATCGGGGTCGCGGCGGGCGCGCTGCTGCTGGGCGGTATCGGCACGTACGTCATCAACGCCCGGCTGCGCCGCTCCACCCACGGCATGAACGCGGCCGAGCTGAGCCGTATGCACGACTACCACCAGGCCGCGCTGCACGCCGTGCGCGAGGGACTGCTGATGCTGGACGGGCAGTTCCGGGTGGCGCTGATGAACGACGGCGGGCGGGAACTGCTCGGCGTCACGGACGACGTGGTCGGCCGTTCGGTGGCCGGACTCGGGCTGCCCGCGCCGCTCACGGGCGCGCTGCTGTCGGCGGAACCCCGCGTGGACGAGGTCCATCTGACGGACGCGCGCGTACTGGTCGTGAACACCTCGCCGGTGTCCGGCGGCGAACGCCGGGGCACGGTGGTCACCCTGCGGGACGTGACCGAACTCCAGGCGCTGACGGGCGAGCTGGACTCGGAGCGCGGCTTCACCCAGGCGCTGCGCTCGCAGGCGCACGAGGCGGCGAACCGGCTGCACACGATGGTCTCCCTCATCGAACTGGGCCGCGCCGAGGAGGCCGTCGACTTCGCCACCGCGGAGCTGGAACTGGCGCAGGCCCTCACCGACGAGGTGATCTCCGCGGTCAGCGAACCGGTCCTGGCCGCACTGCTGCTGGGCAAGGCGGCGCAGGCGAACGAGCGCGGTGTGGAACTCGTGGTCTCCGAGGACAGCGGCATCGACGACGGACTGCTCCCGGCCTCGCTGTCCGCGCGCGACCTGGTCACCGTCCTCGGCAATCTGATCGACAACGCGATGGACGCGGCGCAGGGCACGGTGGGCGCACGCGTCACGGTGACGGCGTTCACGGACGACTCGGTCCTGGTGCTGCGGGTCACCGACACCGGCTCCGGGGTGGACCCCGCCCACGCCGAGCAGGTCTTCCAGCGCGGCTGGTCCACGAAACCGGCGGGTCCCGGCGGCCGCGGCCTCGGTCTCGCCCTCGTCCGGCAGACCGTGAGCCGTCACGCGGGCACGCTGGCGGTACGCGAGGGAGCCGACGGCGGGGCGGAGTTCGAGGCCCGTCTGCCGCTGCCCACGGTGCCCCCGCCCGCCCGGTCCGCCCGGCCGTCCGAGCCCGCTCTGCCTGGAGGCGACGTATGACCGATCCGATCCGCGTGCTCGTGGTGGAGGACGACCCCGTCGCCGCCGACGCGCACGTCATGTACGTCGGCCGGGTGCCCGGCTTCACGGTGGTCGGCAAGGCCCACACGGGTGCGCAGGCGCGCCGCACGCTGGACCGGACGCCGGTGGACCTGCTGCTGCTCGACCTGCATCTCCCGGACGTGCACGGACTCCAGCTCGCCCGCTCCCTGCGCGCCGCCGGCCATCACGCCGACGTCATAGCGGTGACGTCCGCGCGGGATCTGGCGGTCGTACGGGAGGGTGTGTCGCTCGGGGTCGTCCAGTACGTGCTGAAGCCGTTCACCTTCGCCACCCTGCGCGACCGGCTGATCCGGTACGCCGAGTTCCGCGCCGCGGCCGGCGAGGCGAGCGGCCAGGACGAGGTGGACCGCGCCCTGGCCACCCTGCGGGCTCCTGGCCCGGCCGCGCTGCCCAAGGGCCTGAGCGCGCCGACCCTGGAACGCGTGACCGTCACCCTCCGGGACCGCGCCGACGGCCTGACGGCGGCCAAGGTCGCCGAGGCCGTCGGCATCTCGCGGATCACCGCCCGGCGCTATCTGGAGCACTTGGTGGAGGGGGGCCGGGCGGTGCGCGCTCCGCAGTACGGGACGGTCGGGCGCCCGGAGTTGCAGTACCGCTGGGTGAAGGGCTGACCCGGAAGACGTCAGCCGTTCGGCAGGACGACGGCGCGGCCACTGCGGTGGTACGACCTCCTCGGGACGGCCGAGCCGCACCCCCGGAGCTCCCGGCCCCGCCCCCCGCCAGCGCCTCGATCACCGACAACACCGTGAGCCCCGCGCCGACTTGGCCACTCCCCTCCGCTCCCGTCCGCTCGACGAGCCGAGGAAGGCGCCCAAGTCAAAGCCGCTGCACAGTCATTGACCTGACATCCGCACATCTCTTACGTTCGGCGGGCAGACAACTCGGCTCGCACGACAACGATGTCGGCCCGTAGGAGGTCCTGCCCGTGCGCCCCACCGCCGCCCCCGCACTTCTCGCGACGCTGCTCGCCGCGACGACGCTCACCGCCTGCGGATCCGGTTCCGGGAGTGATCCGGACACCGTGAAGGTGTCGTTCAAGCAGTCCACGGACAACTCGATCCGGGTGATGGACACCTACCTGGGCGAGATGAAGAAGCAGTTCGAGAAGGCGAACCCGGGGAAGAAGGTCGAACTCGTCCCGATCAAGGCTCCGGACTCCGAGTACTACACGAAGCTCCAGCAGATGCTGAGATCACCCAAGACGGCGCCCGACCTGGTCTACGAGGACACGTTCCTCATCAACTCGGACATCACGAGCGGGTACTTGAAGCCGCTCGACCCGTATCTGGACAAGTGGTCCGACTGGGGCCAGTTCATCGACACCGCGAAGGCGGCGGCCAAGGCGCAGGACGGGAAGACCTACGGCGTCCCGGACGGGACGGACACCCGCGGGCTCTGGTTCGACAAGGGCATTTTCGCGAAGGCGGGGCTGCCGGCCGACTGGAAGCCGAAGACCTGGGACGACGTCCTCACGGCCGCCCGCACCATCAAGAGGAAGGTCCCCGGCGTCACTCCCCTGAACGTCTACACGGGCAAGCCCGCCGGCGAGGCCGCCACCATGCAGGGCTTCGAGATGCTGCTGTACGGGACCGGCGACGGCACGGCGGACCCGCTGTACGACACCGCGTCCAAGAAGTGGATCGCCGGCGGCCAGGGCTTCAAGGACGCCCTGACCTTCGTGGAGACGGTCTACAAGGAGAAGCTCGGCCCCGACGTCGCCGACGCGCTCGACCCGAACTTCGGGACCAGCGTCCGCGGTGAGCTGCTGCCCAAGGGCAAGCTCGGCATCGACCTCGACGGCAGCTGGCTCCCGCAGGACTGGCTGAAGGGCTCGGGTCACGAGTGGCCCGAGTGGTCGCGGAAGCTCGGCCTCGCCCCCATGCCCACCCAGCACGGCCAGGCCCCCGGCAAGGTCAGCATGTCCGGCGGCTGGACCTGGTCGATCCCCTCCAAGGCGTCCAACCCCGACCTGGCCTTCAAGTTCGTCCAGACGATGCAGACGAAGGCGAACGCCCAGAAGTGGTACATCGCCAACTCCGGTATCGCGGTCCGCAAGGACGTCGCCGCCGACCCGGCGTACGTACAGGCGCAGCCCGGCATCAAGTTCTTCACGGACCTGGTCGCCAGCACGCACTACCGGCCCGCCTACCCGGCGTACCCGAAGGTCTCGACCGCCGTCCAGGAGGCGATGGAGAGCGTGACGACGGGCGACAGTTCCGTCGACAAGGCGGCGACCACCTACGACGAGGAACTGAAGACGGCCACCGGCAACCAGGTGACCCGGAAGTGAGTGTCACCTCGAAGGCCGCGTCCCCGCCGGTCCGGCCGCTGCGAACCAAGGTCGCCTCCCCTCGCCGGGGAGGCCTCCTGCGCTCCCTCACCCGGACTCTTCCGCTCGCCCCGGCCGTCGTCCTCCTGCTCCTCTTCCTCGCCGGCCCGATCGTCTACTGCGCCTACATCGCCTTCACGGACCTCCAGTTGACGGGCCAGGCGCACTCGTCCTTCGTCGGCTTCGACAACTTCCGGGCGGCGTTCGAGGACGAGGCCTTCATCAACGCCGTTTGGCTGACACTGGTGTTCACGGTGCTGTCGTCGCTGATCGGGCAGAACACCCTGGGCCTGGCCCTGGCCGCGCTGATGCAGCGGGCGTCGAAGCCGGTGCGCACCCTGGTCGGCGCGGTCGTCATCACGGCGTGGGTGCTGCCGGAGGTCGTCGCGGGTTTTCTGCTCTACGCCTTCTTCCGCCGCGAAGGGACCCTGAACGCCATCCTGGACTGGCTTCATCTCCCGTCCCAGAACTGGATGTTCACGCTGCCGATCCTGGCGGTGTCGTTCGCGAACGTGTGGCGGGGCACGGCCTTCTCGATGCTGGTCTACTCGGCGGCACTGGGAGAGATCCCGAAGGAGATCACGGAGGCGGCGGAGGTGGACGGGGCCGGTGGCTGGCGGCGGATGTGGCACATCACGCTGCCGATGATCCGCCGCTCGATCGGCACGAACCTGATGCTCAACACCCTCCAGACGCTCTCGGTGTTCGGGCTGATCTGGGTGATGACGAGGGGCGGTCCGGGAGGCCGCAGCCAGACCCTGCCGCTGTTCATGTACGAACAGGCCTTCCAGAACAGCATGATCGGGTACGGGACGGCGGTGGCACTGCTGCTCCTGGTGGTCGGCTCGCTGTTCTCGCTGGTGTACATGCGGCTGCTGCGGACGGAGGTGTGAGATGGCCGTACTGACACGCGGCGCGACGCTCAGGTCCCGCCGCTCGGGACGGCGCCTGGCGGCGGACGCCGGACTGCTGGTGGTGGCGGCCGCGTTCGCGCTCCCGCTGGCCTGGGTGGTCCTGTCCTCCCTGGACCCGCGCGCGGACCTGCGGGTGAAGGTGCCGGACGGCGTGACGCTGTCGAACTTCGACGCCGTGCTGAAACCGGACATCACCTTCACCCCGCTGCTGAACAGCCTGATCCTCTGCGGCGGCGGCACCGCGTTGACGGTGGTGTGCGCGGCCCTCGCGGCCTATCCCCTCTCGCGCTTCCGGTCCCGGCTGAACCGCCCGTTCCTGCTGACGATCCTCTTCGCGACGAGCCTGCCGATCACGGCGATCATGGTGCCCGTGTACGCCCTGTTCGTGCAGGTCAATCTGATCGACACCCTGCAGGGCACGATCTTCTTCTTCGCCGCCTCCCAACTGCCCTTCGCCATATGGCTGATGAAGAACTTCATGGACGGCGTACCCAAGGAGCTGGAGGAGGCCGCCTGGACGGACGGGGCGTCCTCCCTGCAGTCCCTGGTGCGGATCGTGCTGCCGCTGATGGGGCCGGGCGTGGCGGTGGTGACGGTCTTCTCGTTCGTGATGATGTGGGGGAACTTCTTCGTCCCGTTCATGCTGCTGCTCACACCGGACCAGATGCCGGCGTCGGTGAGCATCAACGAGTTCTTCGGGAACCGGGGGACCGTCGTCTACGGACAGCTCGCCGCGTTCTCGGTCATCTACTCGACGCCCGTGATCCTGCTCTATGTACTGGTGGCCCGGCGGCTGGGCGGGGGGTTCGCCCTCGGCGGGGCCGTCAAGGGCTGAGTGATCGTTCCTGCACGGCCCCATCAGGGCCGCGACCAAAACCGTATGTTCCTACAATCTGTGATTGTGGCCGAACAGACCGTAGTCACCGCAGCCCCGGGCCCATATTTTGTGCGCGTGCACCGACCGCAAGCCCAACAGCCCACCCCGCCCTTCAACGCCTCCGCCGCCCGAAGACTGCGGGCAGCGCTCGGAATGGGGCCCGAGCACGTCGCCTACGGACTGAGAGCCTCGTACGGGCTGCCGTACGTCACGCCCGATCTCGTCAACGCCTGGGAGCGCGGCACCACCGCGCCGAGCAGCCCCGAACTCACCGCCCTCGCGGGCGTGTTGTGGTGCTCGCCGGGTGAACTCATAGGCGCCCCGCGCACCTTGCGCGAACACCGGGTCGCCCGGGATCTCGCCCAGGAGGACGTGGCGCGCGCCGTCGGGCTCGAACTCCTCGCCTACCAGCGGATGGAGGAGTCCGGCGTCTGGCGAGGGAACGAGCGGCAGTCGACCGCGCTCGCCGAGGTGCTCGAACTCTCGCTGCCCGACTTCATCACCGTGACGGGCCGCGACGACCGGCTCGCCGACCTGCTGCGCAGTGCCGTGACGACGCGCTGGCAGGCCTACGTGCGTCCGGTCGCGAAGGTGGTGCCCCTGGACCGGCACCTCCTGGAGACCGTGCTGGAGGAGCTGCACACCGACTACCAGGGGCTGATGGTCGCCACGCTGAACTGGGGCGGTTCGGCCGCCACCGGCTCCGGCGAGTCCGGCCGGGACTTCCTCGACGGGGTGGTCGGCCACTTCTGGTCGGCGGTCCACAGAGATACGTACTGAGGATCAGCACGCTTCGAGGTCAGCGCTCCCTCGACCTCGGTGAGCGCTGACCTCCGTGACCATTCACCGCCCCGAGGGAACTAGAACACCGACTCCGCCTCGTCCATCCGGTCCTTCGGCACCGTCTTCAGCTCGGTGGTCGCGTCCGCCAGCGGCACCATCTCGATGTCCGTGCCGCGCAGCGCGGTCATCTTGCCGAAGTCGCCGCGGTGCGCGGCCTCTACGGCGTGCCAGCCGAAGCGGGTGGCGAGGACGCGGTCGTACGCGGTCGGCGTGCCGCCGCGCTGGATGTGGCCGAGGATGACCGGCTTGGCCTCCTTGCCGAGGCGGCGCTCCAGCTCGAACGCGAGGGCCGTGCCGATGCCCTGGAAACGCTCGTGGCCGAACTTGTCGATCGCGCCGTGGCCGTAGTCCATGCTGCCCTCGGCGGGGTGGGCTCCCTCGGCGACACAGATGACGGCGAACCGCTTGCCGCGCGCGAAGCGCTCCTCGACCATCGCGACGAGGTCGGACGGGTCGAAGGGACGCTCGGGCAGGCAGATGCCGTGGGCGCCGGCCGCCATGCCGGACTCCAGGGCGATCCAGCCCGCGTGCCGGCCCATGACCTCGACGACCATCACACGCTGGTGCGACTCGGCCGTCGTCTTCAGACGGTCCATGGCCTCGGTGGCGACGCCGACGGCGGTGTCGAAGCCGAAGGTGCGGTCCGTCGCGGAGATGTCGTTGTCGATCGTCTTCGGCACGCCGACCACGGGCAGGCCGGCGTCCGCCAGCATCCGCGCCGCCGTGAGCGTGCCCTCGCCGCCGATCGGGATGAGCACGTCGATGCCGAACTCGCGCGCCATGTCCTGGGCGTTGTCGCAGGCCTCGCGGAGCCGGTCGCGCTGGAGCCGGGAGGAGCCGAGGATGGTGCCGCCGCGGGCGAGGATGCCGCTGACCGCGTTGAGATCGAGGGTGCGGTAGTGGCCGTCGAGGAGCCCGGCGTAGCCGTCCTCGAAGCCGATGACCTCGTCCCCGAAGTTGGTGACCGCTCGGTGCACGACCGACCGGATCACTGCGTTCAGGCCAGGGCAGTCGCCGCCTGCGGTGAGAACTCCGATGCGCATCGTGCTGTGTCTCCTGCTCCCTGCTGATTCGTGTGAGCCAGTCCGATTGTTTCACGGCCCGAGGTGGCCCGCCGATTCCCTCCGGCGGGGCACCCGCCGGGCGGCCGGAACGCCGGTCCGGGCCGACCAGGCCGTTTGCCCTGGCGGGCGTCCTAGCCAGCGCCGGAGGTATTGTCAAGAGGGTTCTGCTCACGTTGGTGGGCCCTTTTCCGAGCCCAGAAAACCGCCTGGCGACGAGACGGATGGAGAGCACGCGTGACGCGCAGCGTGTACGTGACCGGGATCGACCGAGGTGACGGCCGCCAGGTCGTCGAGCTGGGGGTCATGGAGCTCCTGACCCGCCAGGTCGACCGGGTGGGGGTGTTCCGTCCGCTCGTGCACGACGGTCCGGACCGGCTCTTCGAGCTGCTGCGGGCCCGCTACCGGCTGGCGCAGGACCCGGCGACGGTGTACGGCATGGACTACCACGAGGCGTCCGCGCTCCAGGCCGAGCAGGGTACCGACGAGCTGGTGTCCACGCTCGTCGACCGGTTCCACCTGGTCGCCCGCGACTACGACGTCGTCCTCGTCCTCGGCACCGACTTCGCCGACACCCAGCTCCCCGACGAGCTGGCCCTCAACGCCCGTCTGGCGAACGAGTTCGCCGCGTCCGTGATCCCGGTCGTCGGCGGCCGGGACCAGAGTGCCGAGTCGGTGCGCTCCGAGGCGCGCAACGCCTACCGCGCGTACGACGGGCTGGGGTGCGACGTCCTCGCCATGGTCGTGAACCGGGTGGCCCCGGAGGACCGGACGGCGATCCTGGAGCGGCTCGACTCCCGGCTTCCGGTGCCCTGTTACGTCCTTCCGGACGAGCCGGCGCTCTCCGCTCCCACCGTCGCGCAGATCACCCACGCGCTCGGCGGCAAGGTGCTCCTCGGCGACGACGCGGGGCTCGCCCGTGACGCGCTCGACTTCGTCTTCGGCGGCGCGATGCTGCCGAACTTCCTGCGGGCGCTGACCCCTGGATGTCTCGTGGTCACCCCGGGGGACCGCGCCGACCTGGTGATCGGCACGCTCGCCGCGCACAGCGCCGGCACCCCGCCGATAGCCGGCATCCTGCTCACCCTGGACGAGCGGCCCAGCCGCGAGATCCTCACCCTCGCGGCCCGCCTCGCGCCCGGCACCCCGGTCGTCTCGGTGGCCGGGAACTCCTTCCCCACCGCGACCGCGCTCTTCGCCCTGGAGGGCAAGCTGAACGCGGCCACCCCCCGCAAGGCGGAGACGGCGCTCGGCCTCTTCGAGCGGTACGTGGACACCACCGACCTGCTGAAGCGGGTCTCCGCGCCCAGCAGCGACCGGCTCACCCCGATGATGTTCGAGCACAAACTGCTGGAGCAGGCCCGCTCCGACAAGCGCCGCGTCGTGCTGCCCGAGGGCACCGAGGAGCGCGTCCTGCACGCCGCCGAGGTGCTGCTGCGCCGGCGTGTCTGCGATCTGACCCTGCTCGGCCCGGTCGACCAGATCCGCAAGAAGGCCGCCGACCTCGGCATCGATCTCGGCGCCACCCAGCTCATCGACCCGCAGACCTCCGAGCTGCGGGACTCCTTCGCCGAGAAGTACGCCGAGCTGCGCGCCCACAAGGGAGTCACGGTCGAGCTGGCGTACGACGTGGTCGCGGATGTGAACTACTTCGGGACGCTCATGGTGCAGGAGGGCCTCGCCGACGGCATGGTGTCGGGGTCCGTGCACTCGACGGCCGCGACCATCCGGCCCGCGTTCGAGATCATCAAGACCAGGCCGGAATCGAGGATCGTCTCGTCCGTCTTCTTCATGTGCCTGGCCGACAAGGTCCTCGTCTACGGCGACTGCGCGGTGAACCCCGACCCGAACGCCGAGCAGCTCTGCGACATCGCCATCTCCTCGGCCGCCACCGCGGAGCAGTTCGGCGTGGAGCCGCGGATCGCGATGCTCTCCTACTCCACGGGCACCTCGGGTTCGGGCGCCGACGTCGACAAGGTGCGCGAGGCGACCGAGCTGGTGCGGCTGCGCCGCGGCGATCTGAGGATCGAGGGGCCGATCCAGTACGACGCCGCCGTCGAGCCCTCGGTCGCGGCGACCAAGCTGCCGGAGTCGGAGGTCGCCGGGCAGGCGTCCGTGCTGATCTTCCCCGACCTCAACACCGGCAACAACACCTACAAGGCCGTGCAGCGTTCGGCCGGCGCGATCGCCGTCGGCCCGGTGCTCCAGGGTCTGCGCAAGCCCGTCAACGACCTGTCCCGCGGCGCGCTCGTCCAGGACATCGTCAACACGGTCGCCATCACGGCGATCCAGTCCCAGGCCCCCGACCAGAAGGCTGCCCAGCAGTGAGCGCCCACCCGTCCCCCTCCGCCCCCGCCGACGAGCCCGCCTCCCCGCCGGCCACGCGGGTCCTCGTCCTCAACTCCGGCTCCTCGTCGGTGAAGTACCAACTGCTCGACATGCGGGACAGCTCGCGGCTCGCCGTCGGCCTGGTGGAGCGCATCGGCGAGGGCACCTCCCTGCTGCGGCACACCGCGCTGACGACGGGTGAGACCCGCGAGAGGACCGCCGAGTTCACCGACCACGAGGCCGCGCTGAAGGCGGTGGCGGCGGAACTGGCGGTGGACGGGCTCGGCCTGAGCTCCCCCGAACTGGCCGCGATCGGCCACCGGGTGGTGCACGGCGGGAGGTCCTTCACCGAACCGACGGTCATCGACGAGACGGTCCTCGCGGAGATCGAGCGGCTGATCCCAGTGGCTCCGCTGCACAACCCGGCGAACCTCACCGGCATCCGCACCGCGATGCTGCTGCGCCCCGACCTCCCCCAGGTCGCGATCTTCGACACCGCGTTCCACACGACGATGCCGGAGTCGGCCGCGCGCTACGCGATCGACGTGGCGACCGCCGACGAGCACCGCATCCGCCGGTACGGCTTCCACGGCACCTCGCACGCCTACGTCTCCCGCGCGACCGCCGAGCTCCTCGGCAAGGCGCCCGAGGAGGTCAACGTCATCGTGCTGCATCTGGGCAACGGGGCCTCGGCGTCGGCGGTCCGGGGCGGGCGGTGCGTGGACACCTCGATGGGGCTCACGCCGCTGGAAGGTCTGGTGATGGGAACGCGCTCCGGTGACGTGGATCCGGCCGTCATCTTCCATTTGGAGCGCGTTGGCAAAATGTCCACGGACGAGATCGACACTTTGCTCAACAAGAGGAGCGGTCTGATCGGTCTGTGCGGCGACAACGACATGCGGGAGATACGCCGCCGTGTCGACGAGGGCGACGAGCAGGCCCGGCTCGCCTTCGACATCTACATCCACCGCCTGAAGAAATACATCGGCGCCTACTACGCGGTCCTCGGCCGGGTGGACGCCGTCGCCTTCACCGCCGGAGTGGGCGAGAACGCCGCCCCGGTGCGCGAGGCCGCGATCGCGGGCCTGGAGGAACTGGGGCTCGCGGTCGACGGCGACCTGAACGCCGTGCGCGGCGGTGAGCCCCGGCTCATCTCTCCGCCGTACGCACGGGTCGCGGTCGCCGTCGTGCCGACGGACGAGGAACTGGAAATCGCCACACAGACGTATGCGCTGGTCGGAAAGGGCAACGCCTGAGCGGGCCGGAGAGCCACGCCTGAGCGGCCGCCCGCCCATTTGTATCTTCCACCAGACGGAATATTCCGTAGCGAAACAAACCGATAGGATCGCCCCATGCGCCGTTCGAAAATCGTCTGTACTCTCGGCCCCGCGGTCGACTCCCACGAGAAGCTGGTCGAGCTGATCCAGGCCGGCATGAATGTGGCCCGCTTCAACTTCAGCCACGGATCCCACGCCGAGCACCAGGGCCGGTACGACCGTGTCCGGGCCGCCTCGGCCGAGACCGGTGTCGCCATCGGTGTGCTCGCCGACCTGCAGGGCCCGAAGATCCGTCTGGAGACCTTCGCCGAAGGCCCCGTCGAGCTGGAGCGTGGCGACGAGTTCGTCATCACGGCCGAGGACGTGCCGGGTGACAAGCACATCTGCGGCACGACCTACAAGGGTCTGCCCGGGGACGTCTCCCACGGCGACCAGATCCTCATCAACGACGGCAACGTCGAGCTGCGTGTCGTCGAGATCGACGGCCCCCGGGTCAAGACGGTCGTCATCGAGGGCGGCGTGATCTCCGACCACAAGGGCATCAACCTGCCCGGCGCGGCCGTGAACGTGCCGGCGCTGTCGGAGAAGGACGTCGAGGACCTGCGCTTCGCCCTGCGGATGGGCTGCGACATGGTCGCCCTGTCCTTCGTGCGCGACGCCAACGACGTGAACGACGTCCACAAGGTGATGGACGAGGAGGGCCGCCGCGTCCCCGTCATCGCCAAGGTGGAGAAGCCGCAGGCGGTCGACAACATGGAGGGCGTCGTCGCGGCGTTCGACGCCGTCATGGTGGCCCGTGGCGACCTGGCCGTCGAGTACCCGCTGGAGCGGGTCCCGATGGTGCAGAAGCGCCTCGTGGAGCTGTGCCGCCGCAACGCCAAGCCGGTGATCGTCGCGACCCAGATGATGGAGTCGATGATCACCAACTCCCGTCCGACGCGCGCCGAGGCCTCCGACGTTGCCAACGCGATCCTGGACGGCGCGGACGCGGTCATGCTGTCGGCCGAGTCCAGCGTGGGCGCGTACCCGGTCGAGACCGTGAAGACGATGTCGAAGATCGTCGTCGCGGCCGAGGAGGAGCTCCTCTCCAAGGGCCTGCAGCCGCTGGTCCCGGGCAAGAAGCCGCGCACGCAGGGCGGTTCGGTCGCCCGTGCCGCCTGCGAGATCGCCGACTTCCTCGGTGGCAAGGGTCTGGTGGCCTTCACCAAGTCCGGTGACACCGCCCGCCGGCTGTCCCGCTATCGCGCGCTCCAGCCGATCCTGGCCTTCACCACGGACGAGGGCACCCGCAACCAGCTGACGCTGAGCTGGGGCGTCGAGTCGCACGTCGTGCCGTTCGTGAACAGCACCGACGAGATGGTCGAACTGGTCGACCGCGAGCTGCGGAAGCTCAAGCGGTTCAACGAGGGCGACGTCGTCGTGATGACCGCCGGTTCGCCCCCCGGTGTCCCCGGCACCACCAACATGGTCCGGGTGCACCACCTGGGCGAGGTCGACCACGCCTGATCCCCCGCCTTGAACGCCGCTGAGGGCGCCCCCTGCGAACAGGGGGCGCCCTCAGCGTCTGTGCGGCTCCCGGACGGGATCTGGACGGCTCAGCCGGTCGTGTACTGGTGCAGTCCGGGGACGGTCAGGGTGCCGCCGAACTGACCGGCCTGAACGACCTTCACCTTGGTGAAGTAGATCAGCGGGATGTTCAGCGGCGGCGGGTTGTCCGGGTCGAACGTGACCGGGATGAGCCCGAGCAGGTTCCCGGAGATGCTCTCCGTGTACATGATCGTCTTGCCGTCACGGATGGTGGACGTCGTGCCCGCGCCGGCCTGCACGTGGTACGTCTTGCCGGCCTGCTTGTCGTCCACGGTCTGGTGCAGGTCCCCGATGTCGGTGCCGTCGGAGATGACGTACTTCAGCACCTTCTTGACGGTGCCGTTGGCGGTCTTCACCTTGACGATGCCCTGGTAGTCGGCGCCCTTGAGGAGCAGCGAACTGGCGTTGAGGTACCAGGGGTCGTTCGGCAGGGTGACCGGGTTGTCGACACCGCCCTCGTCATCGGTCGCGACCGGGCAGTCCGAGGCGTCCGTCGTGGCGCTCGCCGAGGGGGTGGGCGTGGCGGTGACGGCGTCGGCCGCCGCCTCCTTGACCGTCTCGGTGGTGTCCGAGGCCGCCTTCGACGCCGCGTCGGTGGTGTCCTCGGCGGTGTCGGCGACCTTGTCGGTCGTGTCCTTGACGGTGTCCGTGACGCTCTTGCCGTCGGACGCGGCCGTGTCCCCGGTCGCGCTCGCCGAGGCGGACGGCGTGGGTGTGGAGCTCGCCGTCTCGTCGGGCGTGAGGATGTCCTTGATGGCGTCGCCGACGCCCAGCGGGTCCAGCGGGTTCTTGGTGCTCTCCGACGCCGAGGGGGTCGGCGTGGAAGCGCTGCTGTCCGCCGCCTTGTCCGACGTGCTCGCGGCGGAGGAGGACGCCGAGGGAGCGGGCTCGGCCGTGTCGTCGGAACCTGAATCCGGCGAAGAGGTCTTGCCCGGGGCGGCGGACTCCGACGACGCGGAGGGGGTCGGTGTGGCCTCGTCGGACGACTCGCTCGGGCTCGCCGAGGCGGAGGGCGACGCCGTGTCCGACGCGTCCTTCCCGTCCTCGGAGCCGGTCACGGCCTCGACGCACGCCTGGTACTCGTCGGCCGTGAGACTCCTGGACGTGGAGTGGTCGTCGGCCTGGGCGAGCGTCGGGGTGAGTCCCATTCCCATGAGGACCGCCGTCGGCATCGCCGCTATGGCTATCGCCTTGCCGGCGGGCATCTGGATCCTGGTGAACAGCGGCTTCCTCGGGGCCGCGTGGCGCGGCCCGGTTCTCACACGGGACTCGTCCACATCCGTCCCGTGGATCACCTCGTCAGCCGGCACTGTGCCTCCCGTTCGCCCCGTTGGTCGGGCTCGTTCCTGACAGATCGTTCGGGTCGCCCACACCGTTCGCGGGCTCGACGGGCTCGGCCGCCGCAGTGTCCGGCACGCCGTCCTTGTCGAGGGACTTCCCCGTGGAGTACCCCTCGTCGGGTTCGCCGGGAACCCAGGAGACCGCCATGGCGCCGCCGATGAGAGCGAACAGGAAGCCGACCAGGAAACCGCCCAGGTTGGCCACCGGGAGGGACACCAGCGCGAGGAGGATCGCAGCGACACCCGCGAACGTCCGTACGTGCTTCTGGAACCAGAGGCTGATCCCGAGCACGCCCAGGAGTACGCCGATGATCAGGGAACCGGCGCCGGCAGTGGTGGACATCGCCAGCGTCAGATGACCGACCTGAAGGTTCGCGTACGGGAAGTAGGCGATGGGAAAACCGCCGAACCCGATGAACAGGCCGGCCCAGAACGGGCGGTCGCCCCTCCAGGTACGGAAGTTCCGCCGGAACACCTGGAGGTAGTGCTCATCGTTCTGGCCGGGCGCGGCAGGAGTCTCGGCGCTCATGGAAACAGCTCCCTGGAACGGCTTTGCTGTGAGAAGTAGGCGTTGAGTGCTCCGCGTACGGCGTGCGGAGCGGGGCGGGCGAAGCGGCCTGAGCCTCCTCGCCCGCCCCAGGGGTGCTTAGTAGCACTCCTTGACGCCGGCCTTGACCGACATCTTCAGACCGCTGAGCTTGAACGTGCCGGCGGTGGTCGCCCACGCCGTCTGCTTCACGTCGGTCAGCGTGGCCGACTCGGCCTGCTGGGCGAACCCGTAGGGGTTGGCCTGCTCGCCGCCGCCCTTCATGCCCGGACCCTTGGCGGTGTCCTTGGCGGCAACACCGATGTCGATGCCGCGGAACGTCGCGTTGGCCTCGAGGTCCTCGACGTCGATGTACAGGTTGTCGGCCTCGACCGGCGTACCCTCGCCGCCGGCCTTCAGCACGAGGCTGACGGAACCGAAGAACGGGACGTCCGGGGTGACGACCGACTGGCACATGTTGGTGATCTTGGCGTTCTTGAACGCCGAGACCGCGACGGGGTGAGCCGTCTTCTCGCCCTTGAGCGTGTAACCCGTGTCAATGGCTCCGTATTGCGCGAAGCCCGTTCCGTCGAGCTTGTCCGCGCTCACCTTGAACGACTGACCGGAAACGCTGAACGATGCGGCAAGAGCGCCCTGCGCGAGGGCGACACCTATCGCTGCCGTGGCTGCCACGCTGGGCACCATGACGACGGCGAACCGCTTCCATCTGGTCCCGCCACGCACCTGGGACATCATATTTCCTCCTTCTCGGACGTACATCTCCTGGCCCTGACTGCCACGTTGCGGCGGCTCAGCCGGGCAGGGATGGGAGAAGTGCTACGTCCTCGGGAAGGAGAGCGCCTGTACCCAAAAGTGCGATTGCACCTGAATCACCGGCGATCACCCCCGAGCGACAACCACTGGTCGCGCCTGACACACATCACGCACAACCTGCTGGACAGGCTCTGCCGGACGGCAAAGACCCCCCTGCCCAAGAACCGACCGCACTGCTGTCGGCCCTACTCGGTGGGGACCCAGAAAGTCCGCCGACCCGATTGGCTGTCGGGGTGCGGGAATGGACCGAGCGTCGCCGATCGTGGTGCATTCTCGCCGCGTGCACAAGGGGGTTCGTTACTCGCTAGTAACGGCGGGATAACCGAACAACGACCCGCCGGTATCGGGCGGCGACGCAGGGTGGCACCACCAGGGGTGACACAACGGTCAATTGACGGACGGAACCAGACAGTTCAACGCCCTCGACTTACTACGAGTAACAGCGGCCGCGTTTACCAAGTTTTGGTAAAGCGCGGCCACATGTACCCCTGTCGGCCAATCTTTCACCTGGGCATCACAGGCCCTGACGTTTAGGGACTGGTCAGAACAAGGCCCGGGCCAGTGCCCGGCGCGCCGCGATCACGCGCGGGTCGTCGGCCCCGACCACCTCGAAGAGCTCCAGCAGTCGCAGCCGTACGGCGTCCCTGTCGTCGCCCGCCGTGCGCCGCACCGTGTCGATGAGCCGCCCGAAGGCGTCCTCGACATGGCCGCCGACGAGGTCCAGGTCGGCTCCCGCGATCTGCGCCCGCACGTCACCGGGCTTCTCGGCGGCGTCCCTGCGCACCTGCTGCGGATCGAGGTTCTGCACCCGCGCGAGCAACTCGGCCTGGGCCAGCCCCAGTTTGGCCTCGGTGTTGCCCGGGTCGTCGCCCAGGACGTTCTTGTACGCCTGGACGGCACCGCCGAAGTCGCCCGCGTCCAGCGCCTGTACGGCGGCCTCCAGCAGCGCGTCGTACGGTCCGGCCGGCATTTCCTGCACCGCCGGGGCCTCGCCCGGCTCGGCGTCGGCGTCGACCGTCAGGCCGGTCAGGCCGAAGCGCTGCTCGGCGACCTGGACGAGCTGGTCGAGGGTCCCGCGGATCTGCGCCTCGGCAGCGGCTCCCTGGAAGAGCGGCAGGGCCTGTCCGGCCACCACCGCGAAAACGGCCGGAATCCCCTGGACCCCGAACTGCTGCATCAGCATCTGATTGGCGTCGACGTCGATCCTGGCGAGCACGAACCGCCCGTTGTACTCGACGGCCAGCCGCTCCAGGACCGGGCTCAGCTGCTTGCAGGGCTCGCACCACTCGGCCCAGAAGTCGATGACGACGGGCACCTCGGTGGAGCGTTGCAGGACCTCGTGCTCGAATCCCGCCTCGTCGACGTCGATGACAAGGCTCGCGGGGGTCACGGCCCCGCCCCCGCCGCCCTGCCGGGCGGCATCGGCGCGAGCCTGCTCCGCCTTCGACTTGGCCTCCTGGGCCGCCTTCACCGCGGCGAGGTCGACGACTCCGCTCATGGACATGTTCCGTGGCTGCATGAGTACATCCTCCCCCTTCCTCGCGCACGTGTGAAAAGCGTTGTGAAAGCCAGGCCTTGTCCGGCCTGTTCGGCGCCGGGTCCCCACCTGGCGCCTGTGCGGTTGTCGCCGCGGTCGAGCTTTCGCTACGAGTCGTAGCGTAACTGGCGGAGGACACGGCTGTGCACTGTCTTCCGGTGATCTCCCTCACGGCTTCACAGAACCGCCGGATATCGCCGGTGAAGCGGCCGGATATGGTCACTGACATGCAATGTCGCTCCTCGGCCGCCCGCACGGGCCGCCCCCGCAGCGCCGCCGCGGACGCCGCGATCCTGGAGGCGACGCGCACGGCGCTGGTCGAACTGGGCTGGTCCAAACTGACGTTGGGGTACGTGGCGACCCTTGCCGGTGTCGCGAAAACGACCCTTTACCGCCGTTGGGCGGGCAAGAACGAACTCGTCGTTGACGCGGTGGCCGTTCTCTTCGACGAACTGGAGCTCCCCGACCGGGGCAGTCTGGCCGCCGACATCGAGGGCGTGGTGCTCCAGTTCGCGGCGATTCTGGACCGCCCGGAGGCCAAGACGGCGCTGATGGCCGTGGTGGCGGAGTCCACCCGCGACGAACCTCTGCGTGAACGCATCCGCACGTCCATCGTCGACCGTCAGAAGCGCCTGGTCATGGAGGGCCGCGCCCGCGCCCAGGCCCGCGGCGAACTCCCCCCGGAGACGGACCCGGTGGCCGCCGCCCGCACCGCCGACCTGATCTTCGACGTGGTCGCCGGAGCGGTCGTCCATCGCACCCTGGTCAGCGCGGAACCCGCGGACGAGGAGTGGGTGCGCTCGTTCACCCGGATCCTGCTCCTCGGCCTGACCGGAGCGACGGCCGAGGACTGACCGGAGCGACAGCCGGGCCCGGGGGCCGGGCGGAGCGGCGCACCGGGCCCGAACGCGAAACGGCCCCCGCCGTCCCGCAAGGGCGCCGGCGCCTCGGGCGTCCGAGGGGCCGGGTCCGGGGCAAGGGCCCCGGACGCGGGACGGGCAGGGGCCACCGGGAGGGACTACGGGGGCACAGGGCCGCGAGAGCGGACTGCGTCTCTCAGAAGCCCGCCGGCTCCGTGTACACCCCCCACTCGTCCCGCAGGACGCCGCAGATCTCGCCCAGCGTGGCCTCCGCGCGGACCGCCTCCAGCATGGGGGCGATCATGTTGGAGCCGTCGCGGGCGGCGGCGAGCATGGCGTCCAGCGCACCGCGCACGGCGGCCTCGTCACGGGCCCCCTTGCGCGAGGCCAGCTCCCGCACCTGCTCACGCTCCACCTCGTGGCTGACCCGGAGGATCTCCAGGTCGCCGGTCACGGACCCGTGGTGGACGTTGACGCCGACGACCCGCTTGTCGCCCTTCTCGACCGACCGCTGGTACTGGAACGCCGACTCGGCGATCTCCCCGGTGAACCAGCCGTCCTCGATCCCGCGCAGGATGCCGGAGGTGATGGGACCGATGGGGTGCTTCCCGTCGGGGTGCGCCCGCAGTCCGCGCTCCTTGATCTGCTCGAAGATCTTCTCCGCGTCGGCCTCGATCCGGTCGGTGAGCTGCTCGACGTACCAGGAACCGCCCAGCGGGTCGGCGACGTTGGCGACGCCGGTCTCCTCCATGAGCACCTGCTGCGTCCGCAGGGCGATCTCCGCGGCCTGCTCGGAGGGCAGGGCGAGCGTCTCGTCCAGCGCGTTGGTGTGCAGCGAGTTCGTGCCGCCGAGGACCGCGGCGAGCGCCTCCACGGCCGTACGCACGACGTTGTTGTACGGCTGCTGGGCCGTCAGCGACACGCCGGCGGTCTGCGTGTGGAAGCGCAGCCACTGCGCCTTCTCGGAGGTGGCGCCGTACACGTCCCGCATCCAGCGGGCCCAGATCCGCCGGGCCGCGCGGAACTTGGCGATCTCCTCGAAGAAGTCGACGTGCGCGTCGAAGAAGAAGGAGAGACCGGGGGCGAAGACGTTCACGTCGAGCCCGCGGGAGAGCCCCAGTTCGACGTAGCCGAAGCCGTCCGCCAGCGTGTAGGCGAGCTCCTGCGCGGCCGTGGAGCCCGCTTCCCGGATGTGGTAGCCGGAGACGGACAGCGGCTTGTACGCGGGGATCTTCTCGGCGCAGTGCTCCATCAGGTCGCCGATGAGGCGCAGATGCGGCTCGGGCTGGAAGAGCCACTCCTTCTGGGCGATGTACTCCTTGAAGATGTCGGTCTGGAGGGTGCCGTTCAGCACGGCGGGGTCGATGCCCTGGCGCTCGGCGGCGACCAGGTACATGCAGAAGACCGGCACCGCGGGCCCGCTGATCGTCATCGACGTCGTGACGTCACCGAGCGGGATGTCCTGGAACAGGACCTCCATGTCGGCCGCCGAGTCGATCGCGACACCGCAGTGCCCGACCTCGCCGAGCGAACGGGCGTCGTCCGAGTCGCGGCCCATCAGGGTGGGCATGTCGAAGGCCACGGAGAGGCCCCCGCCACCGTTGGCGAGGATCTTCTTGTAGCGCTCGTTGGTCTGCTCGGCGTTGCCGAATCCGGCGAACTGCCGGATGGTCCACGTACGCCCTCGGTAGCCGGTCGCGTAGAGCCCGCGCGTGAAGGGGTACTCCCCGGGCCAGCCGATCTGCTCGAAGCCCTCGTATTTGTCCCCGGGCCGGGGACCGTACACCGGCTCCACGGGATCGCCGGAGAGCGTGGTGAAGTCGGCCTCGCGCTTGCGCGAAGCGTCATAGCGGGCCTGCCAGCGTCGGCGGCCTTCCTCGATGGCGTGAGCGTCCATACCTCGAATTTACTAGGACGTCCTAGTAAATGTCGATGGCAAACCGCCGCACGGTCCCGTACGGCGGTTTCGGATCAGGCCTTGGCGACCGCGGGAGAACCCTCCGCGACCTGGGATTCCAGCTCCTGGCTGATGCGGCGCTCCACGAAGAAGGCGGCCGTGGGAATCGTGCCCGCCAGCAGCACCCAGAGCTGCTTGCCGACCGGCCACTTCGCCTTGGAACCCAGGTCGAAGGCGAAAATCAGGTACAGGACGTACAGCCAGCCGTGCGCGATGGCGACGACACGGGTGAAGTCCGCGGCGCCGTCGACGCCCAGGCCGTACTTGGCAATCATGCCGAGGCACAGCAGGACCAGCAGCACGCCGGTGACGTAGGCCATGACGCGATAGCGGGTCAGCACGCTCTTCTTCATGGCTACGAGGGTAACGACCCCTTTTGCGCGATCTTCGCGCGCCCCCGCGCCTCCCGTACACCCCCGGCCCGCGGCACGTGCTCGTCGTCGGACGACCCGTCCGCGGACTCCTCGCCGCAGCCCTACTCGTCGTCGAAGTCGTGTGCGGCGACCCGAAGCGGCCGCAGCATCGCGAAGATCTCCGCGCACTCCTCGGAGTCGTAGACGCCGAGCCCGAAGTCCATCGCCATCAGGTCGCGGGTGGCCGCGTCGCAGGCCTCGCGGCCCTTGTCCGTGATGGAGGCGAGGGTGCCCCGCCCGTCGTTGGGGTTCGGGCGCTTGTCGACGAGCCCGGACCGCACCAGCCGGTCCACCGTGTTGGTGACGGACGTCGGATGCACCATGAGCCGCTCACCGATCTTGGACATCGGCAGCTCGCCCGCCTTGGAGAAGGTGAGGAGCACCAGCGCCTCGTAGCGCGCGAAGGTCAGCCCGTACGGCTTGACGACCGCGTCCACCTCGGCCAGCAGGATCTGGTGCGCGCGCATGATCGAGGTGATCGCGGCCATGGACGGCACGGAACCCCAGCGCTGCTGCCAGTGTTCGTCGGCGCGGGCGATGGGATCGAAGGCAAGACTGAGCGGCTTCGGCACGCCAAAGACCTTACCGGCCGGTCACATCGTGGTCAGCCCCGTCTCGCGTTTCGGTATCCGACCCCGCGACGGCCGGGATCCGGGCGCCCTCGACCGGCCCGGTCCCCGCACCTTCCACAACCCGCGCCTCGCCGTGCCCGGTGCGCCGCGCCGCCACCGCCAGGCCCGCGCAGACCACGGTTCCCAGCACACCCGCGCCCACGACCGTCGCCCGCACCCCGGCGAACTCCGCCACCACCCCCGACAACGCCATCCCCACGCCCTGAACGGTCATCAGCCCAGCCGTGTTCAGCGTCATCGCCCGCCCGAGCAGCTCGTCCGGCACCGCCCGCACGAACCACTGGTCCAGGCCGAGGGTGTACGCCGATCCGGCGCCCGCGAGCACCAGCAGGACCAGCGACCAGCCGAGACCGGGCCGCAGCGCGTAGCCGGCGTAGGGCAGCAGCGTGACGCACACCAGCGGGAGCGTGAGCCGGTTCCGGGTCGCCGGCCGCAGCCGCGAGCCCGCGAACAGCTCCCCCGCGATCGTGCCGACCGGCAGCGCGCACATCAGCAGACCGAGCCCGGTCGCGCCGGCCCCGATCCCGTCGGCGTACGGCGCGGCCAGCGCCTCCGGCGCGACAGCGAACATCGGCGGCACCCAGAACAGCAGGAGCAGCACCAGGACGCGGCGGTCGGCGAGCACCTGACGGGCGCCGCGGAGGGAGTCGCGCACGAGCGGCTGTCCCCGGTGCGCCCGGGCGGGCCGTCGCCGGGTGCCGCACCGCAGCAGCACGGCGGAGAGCAGGAAGGTGCAGACCGTGACGAGGAGCGCGTGGCGCGGTGACACGACGGTGAGCAGCAGCCCGCCCGTCGCGAACCCGGCGAGCAGCGCGCTCTGCGAGAGGATCCGCAGCAGGGAACGGCCGAGCACGAACAGCTCACCGTCGCCGAGGACGTCCGCGAGGGTCGCGGTCCGCGTCCCCTGGAAGACGGGAGCGACCAGGGCGAGCGCGGCCCGCATCGCGAGCAGCACCGCGATGGGCGCGCCGGGCACCACCATCACGGCCACGCATCCCGCGCACACCAGATCGCACACCACCAGGACCCGGCGGGCCGGGAAGCGGTCCGCGACGCCCGCGAGCAGGGTCCCGCCGATCAGATAGGGCAGGAAGCCGAGCGCGAACGTCAGGGCGCTCAGCAGCGGAGAGCCCGTCAGGTCGTAGACGAGGACGGAGAGCGCGATCTCGCTGACGACGAGTCCGAGCAGCGAGAAGGCGTGCGCGGCGAAGACGGCACGGAACTCGGGCACGGCGAAGACGGGACCGTAGCCGGTGGGTGCGGGGGCCTTCTCCGGGGCGCCGCCCCGCGTGGGCACCGTCGTTGTGCCCTTCGTCTCTGCTTCTGGCATGGGCGACAGCGTGCCCGGACGCACTCCGGCCCCCTAGAGTTTCGGTGTCAGCCGAATCTTCTGGGGTCGTGTCATGCCGTCACTGCTGCACTTCGGGGAGGACGACCTCCTCAACTGCCGGTTCGCGGTGTCGCCGCTGTGGGAGACACAGGAGGCGGTCCGCACGCTCAACCGGCCCGCGCGGCACGGCTATCACGCGCACTGGCTGCGCCGTATGCGCGCGGCGGCCGACGGACTCGACCTCACGCCGCTGTGGCTGCTGATGCCGCAGCGCGGCTACTCCCCCGACTGGCTCGGTCCGCCCCCGCTCGGCCCGGCGGCGAGCTTCGAGGAGGAGATCGCCGCGGTCCGCACGGCCGACCCCGAGGTGGCCCGCGCGGAGAGCGCGCGCTCCCTCGCCGACACCCCGGGCGCGCTCACCTCGCCGCGCGGCCGGGCCCTGCTGGCGGACCCGGCCCACATGGTGCGGGAGCTGACCGACCTGCTGGAGCGGGCCTGGCACACCCTCGTCGAGCCCGACTGGCCGCGGCTGCGCGCCCTGCTGGAGGCGGACATCGCCTTCCACTCGCGGCGGCTCGCCGAGGTCGGCCTCGGAGGGCTGCTGCCGGAGATCGACCGGCGGTTCGGCTGGCGCTCCCACACCCTGACCATCGAGGCGGGGGGCCGGCACGAACGGCATCTGGCCGGGCAGGGCCTGGTCCTGATGCCGAGCGTCTTCTCCTGGCCGGACGTGATCAGCGGCTTCGAACCTCCCTGGCAGCCGACGCTCGTCTACCCGGCGCGCGGCGTGGGCGGCCTGTGGGCCGAGCCGACGGACCGCACCCCCGACGCGCTCGTACGGCTCCTCGGGCGCGGCCGGGCCACGGTGCTCACCGCACTCGACGAACCGGCCGGCACGACCGCCCTCGCCCACCGGCTGCGCCTCGCGCCGTCGTCGGTCTCCGCGCATCTCACCGCCCTGCGCGACGCGGGCCTGCTCGTCTCACGCCGGTACGGGCACCAGGTGCTCTACGAGCGGACCCCGCTGGGGATCGCGCTGGCGTCGGGCGGCGGCTGACCCGCGGACGCTCACCACGCCACGCCGCTTCCCGGCCGCGATGTCCCTTTATGCAACGATTGGTGACCGACCGTCACCCTCGCGCAAGGGAGCAGCATGCCCCGGCTGATCCACACCCTCGCGGCACTGGCGGTGCTCGGGCTCGCGGCAGGCTGCTCGCCCCCGCCCGAGGTCGGCGAGGCCTCCGTCGTCGGCGCCGCCTCGAAGCAGGCGGGCCCCGCCGCCCACTCGCCCTTCTGGGTCGACCCGGCCGGGCCCGCGGCCCAGCAGATCGAGCTGTGGCGGCGGCAGGGCCGCACCCGGGACGCCGCGCTGCTGAAGCGGATCGCGGACGAGCCCGTCGCCCTGTGGCCGGCCGGCGAGATCGACCCGGGCCCGGCGGTCCGTTCGGCGACCGCGGCCGCCACCCGGGAAGGGCGGACGGCGCTGTTCGTGGCGTACGACATCCCGCACCGGGACTGCGGCCAGCACTCGGCGGGCGGAGCGGCGGACGCGGACGCCTACCGGCAGTGGATCGGGGCGTTCGCCGACGCCCTCGGCGACAGCCGGGCCGTGGTGATCCTGGAACCGGACGCGATCGCCCACATCGTGGACGGCTGTACGCCCGGCGAGTACCACGACGAGCGTGAGCTGCTGCTGAGCGAGGCGATCACCCGGCTGAAGCTCCAGCCGCGCACCAGGGTGTACCTGGACGCCGGGAACCCGGACTGGATCCGCGATGCGGGGAAGCTGGTCGAGCCCCTGGAACGCGCGGGCATCGCGAACGCCGACGGCTTCTCGCTCAACGTCGCCAACTTCCAGACGGACATCGCCGCCAAGCAGTACGGCGTCCTCCTGTCCGGGAGCCTCGGCGGCAAGCATTTCGTCGTCGACACCAGCCGCAACGGCAACGGCCCGGTGCCGGGCGCCTGGTGCAACCCGCCCGGCCGGGCGCTGGGCACCCCGCCGACCACGGCCACCGGAGAGCCCGCCCTCGACGCCTACCTGTGGATCAAACGGCCGGGCGAGTCGGACGGGAAATGCGGGGGCGGACCGGCGGCCGGACAGTGGTGGCCGGACTACGCCCTGGAGCTGGCACGCAACTCCGTCACCTGACCTGGATCCACTTCGCCTCGGACGGTGTGCCCTGACCGTCCGTCACGAAGAGCATGTACCAGCCGGGCGGCACCAGCGCGGGGTCCCTCGGTACGTCGACGGTGACGGAGTTCCCGGTCTTCGTCAGCCCCAGCTCGATCGACCGCTGCTCGACGTCCGTGGTGTGGGTGACGGCGCTGGGGCGCATCAGCCGGGCCTTGGCGACCCGTTCCGGGTGGTCGGTGGCGAAGGTCGCCCGGTGGTCCCGGTCGAGCTCTTCGGGTCCGTGGCCCAGCACCGGACGGTTCTTGCCGTTCCTGTGCAGGGCGGGCGGGGTGAAGACCTCCATGCGCTGTTCGAAGTGCCCCAGTTTGGTGTCCTTCCGGTCGGCGAAGAGCGGGTCCGAGCCGAAGGTGGCGACGCGGCCGTCGGGCAGGAGCAGCGCCTCTGAGTGGTAGTTGCGGCCCACACGCGGTGACGCCGCCTCGTGGAAGACATTGCCCTTGGGGTCGTAGAACTGCGCCTTGAGGATGTTGCTGGCGCCGCGGCCGCGGTAGTCCCGGGAGCCGTTGGTGGTGAAGACGGAGTCGTCCGGCATGATCACGCTGTTCAGATAGCGCGTGCCCTGGGGAAGGTCGGGGCCGTCCTGGAAAACGGGGCTGTCCTTCTTGAGGTCGACGACGGCGGTGCGCGGGGTGGACCTCTTGGACTCGCCGACGCCTCCGCCGCCGAGGATCATCACCTTCTGGTCCTGGGCGGGCGGGAGCAGGAGCGAGGCGGAGGTCTCCGTCTCGTCGGCGTCCCGCAGGCCGGGCACCTTCTCGAACGTGTTGGTCCGCAGGTCCCACAGGCCCGCCTCGCGGCCCTGGTCGGCGGGTCCGTACCCGGCGTTGGAGGCCGGGTAGAAGAGCTTGCCGCCCTGCGTGAGGAAGAGGGCCGGGTAGGTGGGGAAGTAGCGCTTGGGGCCGGGGCTCCACTTCTTGGTCCTCGGATCGTAGATCTCGTTGTCGCCGGGGTCGATGGCCCCGACGTCGTCGAGGCCGGAGACGGCGAGGACCCGTCCGTCGTCGAGTCCTACGAGGGTCGGGTACCAGCGGGCCTTGTCCATCGGGTCGACGGGGACGTACTTCCCGGCCTTCGGATCGAACTCGTAGGCGGCCCTGATGCCCTGGAAGTCCTGCTTCTCCAGGGTGATCTTCTCCGAGAGGCCGTACGTGTTGCGGGCGTCCTCGCCCCGCAGGCCGACGATCTCGTACTGGGCCTGCCTGTCGGTGACCGACCGCGGTCCGTTCTCCTCGGCCTCCACGAAGACGCGGGCCTCGCCGGCGATGACCGTGGTCCTCCAGGGCTGCATCACGCCGGCCCGGTCGTACGTGACGACCTGGTTCCGCCTGGCCTTGGGGATCTTCACGTCGAACTTGCTGACGTACTCGACGCCGGCGGGTGAGCGGAAGAGGGTGCCCTTCCTGAGGACGACGGCCTTGTCGGGGTTCTCGTTCTTCACGCGCATGCCGCCGCCGGCCCGGACGACCTCGCCGTCCAGCCGTTCGTAGCGGGCGGTGCCGCCGGCCACGAGCATGCGGCCGTCGGGGAGCTGGGCGTGCCCGGAGCAGAAGAAGTCGTCCGGGGTGGGGACCTTCTTGAAGGTGTCCGTCCTCGGATCCCATAGGATCGTGTCGAAGGACCCCTTGTCGAACTTCCTCTGCTCGTTGCCCGACCCGGCGACGATGAGCACCTTCCCGGTGTGCAGCAGGGCCGCGTGGATCGCGTTGGTGCGGTACTCCGCCGGGATGTCGACCCGGCTCCAGGAGCCGTACTTCGCCTGGTAGCCGGGCTGGGAGATCTTGTACTCGTGGTACTTCTCCCCGGCGAAGCCGAGCGCCGCCGGAGCGTTGAGTCCCGCGAGGACGGCGATTCCCGCGATGCCGAGCACCGTCTTCTTCGTCTTCTTCGAGGGCCGGTACGCCATGGCCTAGAGACCTCCTGTCGTGGATCCGGTGACGGGGGTGGGGGTGCGGCCCGGGGCGGGCACCGGTTCCTTGCTGTGGGGAACCCGGGTCGGGGTGTGCGGTGCCGTCCGGGTCCGGTGCTCCTGGACGCGGGTGAGGACCCACACCGCGACCGGTGCGAGGGCGATCGCCATGGCCAGCAGCGCCCAGGTCCGCATGGCCGCGTGGGTGTGGCCGAGGACGACCGAGGCGCCGAGCGAGACGGCGAGGAACGCGGCCCAGCCGAGGTGGACGCGGAAGGTCAGGAGCCGGTCGGGGCTTGCGTCGCCGCCCTTCGGGGTGACGACGAAGCGGCTGGGGCGCCGCAGCACGGCCTCGCTCAGCGACTTCAGATAGATGGGGGCCGACAGCGCCGACATCGCCATGCCGGCCAGGCCACCGGATCCCTCGGGTTCGTGCGGCGAGACGTTGTGGCGCCGGTTCCACAGGTACAGGCCGATCTGGAGGGCGGCGGCGTCGCTGTAGAGCATCAGCCACACGGAGGCCGTGACCTGGGTCCCGGAGGCCCCGAACCACAGGAACAGGAAGCAGCTGAGCATGCCCAGAAGCCAGTTGACGGCCGTCATCGGGTAGTAGACGAGCATCAGGGTGTACGAGAACAGCCGGCCGGCCGGCATGGTGAACGGCGCCGTCCAGTACTGCTTGAACAGGGTTTCGTAGGTGCCGCGCGACCAGCGCATCTGCTGCGTGAAGAAGTCGGTCCAGGAGGAGGGTCCTTCCCCGACGGCGAGTACGTCCGGGGTGTAGACGGACCGCCAGTGCCCGCCCGTCCGGGGGTTCCTGTGCCGGTGCAGTTCGAACCCGGTGGCCATGTCCTCGGTGATGGAGTCGTACAGTCCGCCGATCTGTTTGAGGGCCGCGACGCGGACGACGTTGTTGGTGCCGACGAACATGGGCGAGCGGTAGTGGTTGCCGGCGCGCTGGATCAGGGCGTGGAAGAGGAACTGCTGGGACTCGGCGGCCTTGGTGACGGGGTTCTCGTAGTTCCCGTACACCTGGGGGCCGACGACGAACGCGACGTCGGGGTCCCGGAAGTAGCCCATCATGCGCTCCAGGAATCCGGGCAGCGGGACGTGGTCGGTGTCGACGGAGGCGAAGAAGTCGTACGCGTGACCGTGGAGGGTGAGCCACGCGTTGTAGTTGCCGTGCTTGGTGCGGGCCTTGTGCCGTCCCTCGGGGCGGTTCCACTCGGGCACCCCGTTCCGGGTGAAGTGCCTCACGCGGAGCTCGGCGCAGAGCGCCCTGGCCTGGTCGTCGTCGCCCTCGTCGAGGAGCCAGATGTCGAGGGGACCTGTGTGGGTGATCCCGACCGCGCCCTCCAGGGTGGCGCGGACCGTGGCGAGGGGTTCCTTTCCCGGGACGTAGGTGGTGAGGAAGGCGACCCGGGTTCCCTGCGCGGGGACGACGGGGACGGGGTCGCTCGCGACCATCGTCGCGTGGGCGATGCTCATGACGTTGACGACCATGAACAGCTCGATCAGACCGATGGCTATCAGCATGGTGATGTCGAGGCCGGCCATCCATCCCTCGCCGCCTTCGCGTTCCACCCAGTGGGTGGGCCAGACGAGGTAGACGAGGAGCGCGCCGGTGAGGACGGGGGCGAGGGTCATCAGCAGGACGGCGCGTATTCGGCGGGGTTCGCGCGCGAGGAGCTTGGTGTACTGCACCCGGTAGCCCGGGCCGGACGGCTGGGTCAGAGGTCCGGCGAGTCGGCTGTAGGTGTCGTAGTCGTAGCCCTCGGGCCGCACATCGCCCTCCAGTGGTTGAACGTGTCCGGTGATCGTTCTGGCTGGTACCCACACATAAGTGGAGTTTTGACGACGTGTCGAACGGGGCGCGTCCGGTCGGGTGCGGGGGGCGTGCGGGCGGGTGGTCTTTGGTCCCCGCCGTCGTCGGGGCATGAAAGAACCCCGGTCCTGAGGACCGGGGTTCTCGGTGTGGGGCCCGCGCCCCGAGGTCATGCCGACCTGTCGGTATGGCGACATGCCGTCATGCCGTCATGCCGACAGGTGTCGCTCCACTGTCTCCACCTTGGAGGTGAGGCCGTCCGTCACGCCGGGGCGGATGTCCGCCTTGAGGACGACCGAGACGCGGGGCGCGCGTTCCTCGACGACGGCGACGGCGCGCTTGACGACGGCCATCACCTCGTCCCACTCACCCTCGATCGACGTGAACATCGCGTCGGTGCGGTTGGGCAGCCCCGACTCACGGACCACGCGGACGGCGTCGGCGACGTACTCCCCCACGTCCTCGCCGACACCGAGCGGTGTCACGGAGAAGGCGACGATCATGCGTTCACGGCCCCTTCCTTGCGGGCGCGGGAGGCGATGACCGCGTCCTCGGCCTCGCGCCTGAGCCTGCGCTCGGCGAAGAAGCCGCCCGTGGGCAGGACGGAGAGGACGAAGTAGAGGACGCCGGTGCCGGCACTCCACCGGGCGCGGTTCCAGGCGTCCGCCCAGAAGATCACGTACAGGATGAAGAGGACACCGTGGATCGCGCCCATGACGGGCACGGCGTTGAACTCCGTGGTCCGCTTCAGCACCGAGCAGACCAGCAGCAGCAGAAAGGAGACGGCCTCGGGGGCCGAGACCAGGCGGAGGCGGCGGAGTGCGGTGGCGGTCTTTATGTCCACGGGTCACCTTCGGTGGGATTCGCTGTCGGGGGAGACGCTGCCTTGTGAACGCAAGCACAAGCGTCCCGGACATTGTGGCATCCGAAGGGCGCGATCCCGGGTCCGGGGCCCCTAGGGGTCGGTTCAGGGATCGGATCCACCCGTGGGCTCTGTCGGCGGTACGGCGCTGCGGCTACCTTCGACGAGTGGCGATGTTTCGACTTCAGGGCAGCAAGGTGCTGGCCGTCGACATGACCGGGGACGCCGTGAAGGCGAAGAACGGCTCCATGGTCGCGTACGACGGCCAGATGGCCTTCAAGAAGCTGAGCGGGGGCGGTGAGGGGATCCGGGGGATGGTGACCCGGCGCCTCACCGGTGAGCAGATGACGATGATGGAGGTGAAGGGGCACGGCACCTGCTGGTTCGCGGACCGGGCCTCGGAGATCAATCTGGTGGGTCTTCAGGGGGACAAGCTGTACGTGGAGTCGAGCAATCTGCTCGCGACGGACGCGGGTCTGCGCACGGGTACGACGTTCACGGGGCTGCGCGGCGCCTCGCAGGGCAACGGTCTGTTCACGACCACCGTCGAGGGCCACGGCCAGGCGGCGATCATGTCGGACGGGCCCGCGGTGGTGCTGCGGGTCAGTTCCCAGTACCCGCTGACGGTCGACCCGGGGGCGTACATCGCGCACCAGGGCAATGTGCGGCAGTCGCTGCAGTCCGGTGTGACGTTCCGCACGCTGATCGGCGAGGGCGGCGGCGAGGCGTTCCAGATGCGCTTCGAGGGCGACGGGCTCGTCTACGTCCAGCCCAGTGAGCGCAACACGATCGCGGGGGATGTGTGACGTGCCGTTCCGCGAGGTGAATTCGAAGATGGTCGAGGCGACGGTGGTGCCGGGCCAGCGGCTGTTCAGTCAGCGCGGCGCGATGCTCGCGTACAAGGGCGAGGTGTCGTTCACGCCCAACATGCAGGGCGGGCAGGGCGGTGTGATGTCGATGATCGGCCGCCGGCTGGCCAACGAGGCGACTCCCCTGATGACCGTCGAGGGTGCGGGCACCGTGCTCTTCGGGCACGGCGGCCACCATGTCCAGGTGATCAGTCTCACCGGGGACACCTTGTACGTGGAGGCGGACCGGCTGCTGGCCTTCGACGGGACGCTGCAGCAGGGCACGATGTTCCTGGGCTCGCAGGGCGGCGTGATGGGCATGGTGCGGGGCCAGGTGACGGGCCAGGGGCTCTTCACGACCACGCTCAAGGGGCACGGCGCGGTGGCCGTCATGGCGCACGGCGGTGTCTTCGAGGTCCCGATCACCCCGCAGCGGGCGGTGCATGTCGACCCGCAGGCGTACGTGGCGCACCACGGCGACGTGCGCAACAAGCTGTCCACGGCGCTGGGCTGGCGCGACATGGTGGGCCGCGGTTCGGGCGAGGCGTTCCAGCTGGAGCTGAGCGGCAGTGGTTCGGTGTACGTCCAGGCCTCGGAGGAGAAGCTGTGAGCGGGTACGGAGCCCCGGGCGGCCCGGTGATCCACGATCCGATGTCGCTGCCGGTCGACGACAACGTCAACAACTACACCTTCTGCGTGGAGCTCAAGGGGAGCCAGTGGTTCCTGCAGAAGGGCAAGATGATCGCCTACTACGGCTCGATGGAGTTCAACGGGATCGGGCACGGCCGACTTGACCGTCTTGTCCGTACGTCATTCCATTCGCCTCTGCACGCGAGCGACTGGGTCGTGGCCGAGGGTTCGGGCAAGATGCTCCTCGCCGACCGGGCCTTCGACGTGAATTCGTACGACCTCGACAACGGCAACCTGACCATTCGCTCTGGCAACTTGCTCGCTTTTCAGCCAAGTCTCGCGCTCAAGCAGTCGATCGTGCCGGGCTTTCTGACCCTGATCGGAACCGGCAAGTTCGTGGCCGCGTCCAACGGTCCGGTGGTGTTCATGGAACCCCCGATCCGGGTGGACCCGCAGGCCCTCGTCGGATGGGCCGACTGCCCGTCCCCGTGCCACCACTACGACCACGGGTACATGACCGGTGTCATGGGCGGTCTACGTGCGATGACGGGCCTCGGCGGGGCTTCCGGGGAGGAGCATCAGTTCGAGTTCGTGGGCGCCGGCACGGTGCTGCTCCAGTCCACCGAGATCCTGATGGCGGAGCAGGCCACGGGGGCGGTCCCGCACCAGGCCGGGGTGCCCGGCGCGGGAGGGGTACCGGGCTCGCACGGACAGCAAGCCGGCGCACCGCGTCTTCCCGGACAGCTGGGGGACCTCCAGCGTCGCTTCGGGCTGTGAGCGGTAGTCTGCGGAGTGTGACATCGAACGCGTGCGCGCAGTCACACCACCCTCACTAGTTCGCCTTTCAACATTTTAGGTAGACTTCATTCATGGAGACCGAGACGGCCACGCGCTGGCTGACCGATGCGGAGCAGTGCGCCTGGCGCACCCACCTGGAGGTCAACAGGCTGTTGACGTACCAGCTCGAAAGGGATCTTCAGCCGTTCGGGCTGACGATGAACGACTACGAGATTCTGGTGAACCTCTCCGAGTCGGAGGGCGTACGCATGCGGATGAGCGACCTGGCGTCCGCCACCCTCCAGTCCAAGAGCCGCCTCTCGCACCAGATCACCCGCATGGAGAACGCGGACCTGGTGCGCCGGGAGAACTGCGAGTCGGACCGGCGAGGGCTGTACGCGGTCCTCACCGAGCACGGCATGGAGACGATGAAGAAGGTCTCGCCGCATCATGTGGCGTCCGTACGGAGGCACTTCATCGATCTGCTGTCACCGGAGGCGCTGGAGGACCTGCACAAGTCGCTGCGGCCGATCGCCGAGCACCTGCTGGGACAGCGCGGCAAGCCGTAACACCCGTCACAAGGCCCGGCGCGGCAGCCGGAGCTCGAAGAGTGCTCCGCCGGCGGGCGCCTCACCGATCGTGAGCGTCCCGCCGTGCCGTGCGGCGACGTCCCGGGCGATGGCGAGGCCGAGACCGGCTCCGCCGTCGTCCCGGCTGCGGGCCTCGTCGAGCCTTACGAACCGCTCGAAGACCCGTTCGCGCTGACCGGCGGGGATCCCGATCCCGTCGTCGGCGACGGTCAGCACCGCCCACACGCCGTCGCCGCGCACCCGCACCTCGACCCGCTCGGAGCGGGTTTCGGACGACGACTGACCGACCGGAGCGGGGATCGACCGGGCCGGGCGCGCGACGCAGACAGACATCGTGGGCGCCCGGGCTGGCTCCGCCCCGCGCGGGCTTGCTCCGCCATTCGCGGGCTGGCTCCACCCCTCGCGGAACCCGCGCGGCTCCCCGCGCCGAATCCGGGCGGAACCCCGCGGGGAGCCCGGTGACCGCAGCGGTCAGACGCTGCTCGGCTCGGCGTCGGCCGGGGCGGCCTCGTCCGCCGACGCTGGCGCCTTGGGCGTGGTCCGCAGCGCGATCATGCCCGCCGTCAGAGCCACCGCACCCGAGAGCGCGAAGCACCAGGCCAGGGGCACCTGGCCCACCAGCAGGCCCACTCCGGCCGTGCCGCCCGAACTCCCGGCGTTCACCGCGGTGTTGACCCAGGCGCCGGCCTGGGTGCGGAAGCCGGGCGGGGCGGCCGCGTCGGCGATCAGATAGGACGTCGTGAGAGCCGGCGCGACGAAGAAGCCGGCGCAGGCGACGGCCAGGGTCAGGGTGGCCAGGCCCGGGGCGAGGGCGGCGGCGAGCAGGGCGAGGCCCAGACCGCCGGCCAGCAGAGGCAGCCGTACGCCCGCGGACATCCGCCAGTTGACCGCGCCGTTCAGCAGGCCGCCCAGCGCACTGCCCAGGGACAGGGCCGCGAGCACCCAGGCCACCACGTCGGCGCCGTGGTGGTGTTGTTCGGCGGACGCCATGACCAGGAGGTCGACGGCGCCCAGGGACAGTCCGACGCCGAGCGCGACGACGACGGGCTGGGCGAGGGCCCGTCCGCCGCGCCACCGGCGCCCGGCCTGCGCCGCTTTCGCCGCCGTCGGGCGGACGCCCGCCACGACCGGGGAGAGGACGAACGCCAGCGTCCCCGACCACACGAGCAGGGCGCTCAGAGCGACCGCCGCGGCGGGCGGCGCCGTCTGTACGACCGCGCCGACGAGCAGCGGCCCGGAGACGAAGAGGATCTCCTCCACGACACCGTCGAGGCTGTAGGCGCGCTGCAACAGCCGCTCGTCCTGGACCACTTCGCTCCACACGGCGCGCATCGTGGGGCCGAGGGGCGGTGTGCAGGCGCCCGCGGCGACCGCCAGCGCGCCGATCGCCGCGGCGGGTGCGCCGGGCCGCCAGGCCGTCGCCGCGAAGGCCGCGAGCAGGCCCGCGTAGAGCGAGGCCATGGGGATCAGGGCACGGCGGGCGCCGTGCCGGTCGATCAGCGCCGCCCGCGCGGGCGACAGGAACACACTTGTCGCGCCGAACAGCGCCATGACGGTGCCGGCCACGGCGTACGACCCGGTGGCGCGGGTGGTGGTGAGCATCATGGCCAGCGAGACGACGCCGTACGACAGGCGGCCGGTCATGGCCGCGATGAAGGTGCGGCGGGCATGGGGAATGCGGAAGAGCGCGGCGTAGGACGGCCGCGAGGATGACGCAGACATGGGAAGAGTTCCTCAACAGCGAGGCGGGACAAGGGTCGCCTGAGTGCCGCGACGCCGCAGCCGGAGTGCTGTCGGTGCGTCGCGGGCCGGGGCGGGCCCTATGCCAGGAGGAGGAACATGCCGGTCAACGTAACAGCGGGTGCGGGGAGTCGGCCAGGGGTTTTCCCCGGGCGTCCGTCCCGCACCCGCCGTCGCGGTGCTGCCGCTCAGCTCTGTGTGAGGCCCTCGATCAGGGAGTCGGCGGCGCGGTAGGGGTCCAGTTCGCCCGCCACGATGCGCTCCGCGAGGGCGCTCAGGCGGCGGTCGCCGTGGAGGTCGCCGATGCGCCGGCGCAGCGCGGTGACGGCGATCGTCTCGACCTCCTGGGAGGCCCGGGCGAGCCGGCGCTCGGCCAGCACGCCGTGCTCCTCCATCCACGCCCGGTGCTTCTCCAGGGCCTCGACGACCTCGTCGATGCCCTCGCTGCGGGCGGCCACGGTCTTGACGATCGGCGGGCGCCAGTCCCCCGGACCGCGGGACTCGCCGAGGCTGAGCATGTGGTTGAGCTCGCGAGCGGTGGCGTCGGCGCCGTCGCGGTCGGCCTTGTTGACGACGTACACGTCGCCGATCTCCAGGATTCCCGCCTTGGCCGCCTGGATGCCGTCGCCCATGCCGGGGGCCAGCAGCACCACCGAGGTGTCCGCCTGGGAGGCGATCTCGACCTCCGACTGGCCGACGCCGACGGTCTCCACCAGGATCACGTCGCAGCCCGCCGCGTCCAGGACGCGGATCGCCTGAGGGGCGGACCAGGCCAGTCCGCCCAGGTGGCCGCGGGTCGCCATCGAGCGGATGTAGACGCCCGGGTCCGACGCGTGGTCGGACATCCGGACGCGGTCGCCGAGGAGCGCGCCCCCGGAGAAGGGCGAGGACGGGTCGACGGCCAGCACACCGACCCGCTTGCCCTGGCGCCGGTAGGCCGTCACCAGGGCAGAGGTCGAGGTCGACTTGCCGACGCCGGGCGAGCCGGTGAGCCCCACCACGTACGCGTTGCCGGTCAGCGGCGCGAGCGCCGCCATGACCTCACGGAGCTGCGGTGCCGCACCCTCCACCAGGGAGATCAGCCGGGCCACGGCCCGCGGCCGTCCTTCCCTGGCCTGGGTCACCAGCGAGGAGACGTCCTGCATCACAGCTCCGTTCACGAGGGGTCGGTGGTCAAACGGTGTCAGGCCTTGGCGACCCGCACGATCAGCGCGTCACCCTGACCGCCGCCACCGCACAGGGCGGCCGCGCCCACACCGCCGCCGCGCCGCTTCAGTTCGAGGGCGAGGTGCAGGACGACCCGTGCGCCGGACATGCCGATCGGGTGGCCGAGGGCGATGGCGCCGCCGTTGACGTTCACCTTTTCCGTGGACACCCCGAGGTCCTTCATTGACTGGACCGCGACCGCCGCGAAGGCCTCGTTGATCTCGATCAGGTCGAGGTCCTCGACCTCCAGGCCCTCCTTCTTCAGGGCTTGCAGGATCGCGTTCGAGGGCTGCGACTGCAGGGAGTTGTCCGGCCCCGCCACATTGCCGTGCGCGCCGATCTCCGCGATCCACTCCAGACCCAGCTCCAGCGCCTTGGCCTTGCTCATCACGACCACGGCGGCCGCGCCGTCCGAGATCTGGGAGGAGGTGCCGGCGGTGATGGTGCCGTCCTTGGCGAAGGCGGGACGCAGCTTGCCGAGCGACTCGGCGGTCGTCTCGGCGCGGATGCCCTCGTCCTTGCTGAAGACGACGGGCTCGCCCTTGCGCTGCGGGATCTCGACGGGTGTGATCTCCGCCTCGAAGATGCCGTTCTTCTGGGCGGCGGCCGCGCGCTGGTGGGAGAGCGCGGCGATCTCGTCCTGCGCCGGGCGCTGGATCCCGAGGCGGGTGTTGTGCTTCTCCGTCGACTCACCCATGGCGATGTTCTCGAAGGCGTCCGTCAGGCCGTCGTAGGCCATGGCGTCGAGCATCTCGATGGCGCCGTACTTGTAGCCCTCGCGGGACTTCGGGAGCAGGTGCGGGGCGTTCGTCATGGACTCCTGGCCGCCGGCGACCACGATGTCGAACTCGCCGGCGCGGATCAGCTGGTCCGCGAGGGCGATGGCGTCGAGGCCGGAGAGACACACCTTGTTGATGGTGAGGGCCGGGACGCTCATCGGGATACCCGCCTTGACGGCGGCCTGGCGTGCCGGGATCTGCCCTGCCCCGGCCTGGAGCACCTGGCCCATGATCACGTACTGCACCTGATCGCCGCCGATGCCCGCACGGTCGAGGGCGGCCTTGATCGCGAAGCCGCCGAGGTCGGCCCCGGAGAAGGACTTCAGCGAGCCCAGCAACCGTCCCATGGGCGTTCGGGCGCCCGCGACGATCACCGAGGTACTGCTGTTCGTTCCAGACATGAGGTGCGATCCCCTTACCGGCTTGCACAGCCGAGGAGTGAACGAGGGTTTACTGAGAATGTACTGAGCGGTAGGCCACCCGTCATCCGGCCCGCAGTGTGATCGCGCGCACGTTGCGTAACCAGGCCGGGAGCGCTGCACTGACTCCATGCTGACGCGAATCGACCACATCGGGATCGCCTGTTTCGACCTCGACGCCACTGTCGAGTTCTACCGTGCGACGTACGGCTTCGAAGTCTTCCACTCCGAGGTCAACGAGGAGCAGGGTGTCCGGGAGGCCATGCTCAAGATCAACGAGACGTCCGACGGCGGCGCCTCCTACCTCCAGCTGCTCGAACCGACCCGCGAGGACTCGGCCGTCGGGAAGTGGCTGGCCAAGAACGGCGAGGGTGTGCACCACATCGCCTTCGGCACCGCGGATGTCGACGGTGACGCCGCGGACATCCGGAACAAGGGCGTCCGAGTGCTCTACGACGAGCCCCGGATCGGGTCCATGGGGTCCCGGATCACCTTCCTCCACCCCAAGGATTGCCACGGAGTCCTGACAGAACTGGTCACTTCGGCGGCGGTTGAGTCACCTGAGCACTGACCTCCGTATATCTGGGCCGGTAGGGTTGGGGGCGGCCGTCGCCTTTTGCGGGAGACGGCCGTGGTCCTGGCGCCTTCCGGCGAGCGGGACCAAGGGCCGGGGTCCAGGTTTCGGGGGGCGAGCGTCGGGGCAGCAGCCCGTGCTCCGCCGTTGATCTGACACCATTCCCCGGGGGCCCCGTTCGGCGGATGAACGGTGCTCGTTCGGATTTACTTGCGACCAGGGGACGGATGGGACCGCGCAGTGCGGGGCTACGAACGCCAGGAGCGAGAGCCGGCGGCTGACGTCGACCACCTCTCTCGGTTCGAGGCCGAGATGGAACGGCTGAAGACCGAGCGGGAGAAGGCCGTCCAGCACGCCGAGGACCTCGGCTATCAGGTCGAGGTGCTGCGCGCCAAGCTGCATGAGGCGCGCCGCAGTCTGGCGACCCGTCCTGCCTACGACGGGGCGGACATCGGCTATCAGGCCGAGCAACTGCTCCGTAATGCCCAGATGCAGGCCGACCAGCTGCGCACCGACGCCGAGCGCGAGATCAGCCAGGCCCGGGCGCAGACCCAGCGCATCCTCCAGGAGCACGCCGAGCAGGCCGCCCGGCTCCAGGCGGAGCTGCATCAGGAGGCGGTCACCCGTCGCCAGCAGCTCGACCAGGAGCTGTCCGAGCGCCGGCAGACCGTCGAGTCGCACGTCAACGAGAACGTGGCGTGGGCCGAGCAGCTGCGCGCCCGCTCCGAGTCCCAGGCCCGCCGTCTCCTGGAGGAGTCGCGCGCCGAGGCCGAGCAGGCGCTGGCCGCCGCCCGCGCGGAGGCCGAGCGGGTCGCCGCCGAGGCACGCCAGCGGCTCACCAACGACGCCGAATCGGCCCGCGCGGAGGCCGAGGCGCTGCTGCGCCGGGCCCGCACGGACGCCGAGCGGCTGCTGAACGCCGCGTCGACGCAGGCCCAGGAGGCCACCGACCACGCCGAGCAGCTGCGAAGCTCCACCGCGAACGAGTCGGACAACGCCCGGCGTCAGGCCACCGAGCTGAGCCGGGCCGCCGAGCAGCGGATGAGCGCCGCCGAGACGGCGCTGCGCGAGGCGCAGTCCGAGGCGGACAAGGTCCTCAACGAGGCCAAGGACGCCGCGGCGAAGACGCTCGCCAGTGCCGAGTCGGTCAACGAGCAGCGCACGCGGACGGCGAAGGAGCAGGTCGCCCGGCTGGTCGGCGAGGCCACCAAGGAGGCCGAGGCCACCAAGTCCGAGGCCGATCAGGTCGTCGCGGACGCCCGCGCCAAGGCCGAGACGATCGTTGCGGAGGCCGAGGACAGCGCGCGCAGCCTGACCGCCGAGGAGACCGCCTCCCAGCTCGCCAAGGCCGCCCGTACCGCCGAGGACGTGCTCAACCGCGCGTCCGAGGAGGCCAAGCGGACCACGAAGGCGGCGTCCGAGGAGGCCGAGCGGATCCGCACCGAGGCGGAGACCGAGGCCGACCGGCTGCGCGCCGAGGCGCACGACATCGCCGAGCAGCTCAAGGGCACGGCGAAGGACGACACCAAGGAATACCGCGCCAAGACGGTCGAGCTCCAGGAGGAGGCGCGCCGGCTGCGCGGTGACGCCGAGCAGCTGCGCTCGGACGCGGTCGCCGAGGGCGAGCGCATCCGTGCCGAGGCCCGGCGCGAGGCCGTCCAGCAGATCGAGGAGGCGGCGCGGACCGCCGAGGAGCTGCTCGCCAAGGCGAAGGTGGACGCGGACGAGCTGCGCCAGGCCGCCACGGCGGACAGCGAGAAGGTCCGCACCGAGGCCATCGAGCGCGCCACGACCCTGCGCAGGCAGGCCGAGGAGACGCTGGAGCGGACCCGCGCGGAGGCCGAGCGGCAGCGCACGGACGCCGTCGAGCAGGCCGAGACGATCGTGGCCGACGCGGAGCGGGCCGGCGAGCGGCAGCGCGAGGAGACCGAGCGGGCCATAGCGGCTCGTCAGGCCGAGGCCGCCGAGGGGCTGGCCCGGCTGCACACGGAGGCCGAGGAGCGTCTCACCGCCGCCGAGCAGGCGCTGACGGACGCGCGTGCGGAGGCCGAGCGGATCCGCCGCGAGGCCGCCGAGGAGACGGACCGGCTGCGTTCGGAGGCCGCCGAGCGGATCCGTACGCTCCAGACGCAGGCCGAGCGCGAGGCCGAGCGGCTGCGCGACGAGGCCGCGGCGGACGCGTCGGCCTCCCGGGCCGAGGGCGAGACCATCGCCGTACGGCTGCGTTCGGAGGCGGCGGCGGAGGCCGAGCGGCTGAAGTCGGAGGCCCAGGACAGCGCCGACCGGGTACGGAGCGAGGCGCAGGCCGCGGCCGAGCGTCTGGCTGCCGAGGGCGCGGAGACGCTGGCCGCCGCTCAGGAGGAGGCCGCCCGGCGCCGCCGCGAGGCCGAGGAGACCCTCGGTTCGGCGCGCCAGGAGGCCGATCAGGAGCGTGAGCGGGCCCGCGAGCAGAGCGAGGAGCTGCTCGCCTCCGCGCGCAAGCGGGTCGAGGAGGCCCAGACCGAGGCCGTACGGCTGGTCGAGGAGGCCGACCGGCGCGCGACCGAGATGGTCTCCAACGCCGAGCAGACCGCGCAGCAGGTGCGGGACGCGGTGGCGGGGCTGCACGAGCAGGCTCAGGAGGAGATCACCGGGCTGCGCTCGGCCGCCGAGCACGTGGCGGACCGTACCCGGACCGAGGCGCAGGCGGAGGCGGACCGGGTCCGCGCCGACGCGTACGCCGAGCGGGAGCGGGCGTCCGAGGACGCGGCGCGGCTGCGGCGGGAGGCGGCCGAGGCGACGGAGGCCGCGAGCGCCCTTTCGGAGCGCACGGTCGCGGAGGCGATCGCCGAGGCGGAGCGGATGCGTTCGGACGCCGCCGACCACGCCCAGCGCGTACGCACCGAGGTGTCGGACGCGATCGCGAACGCCGACCAGGACGCCTCGCGCACCCGTGCGGACGCCCGGGAGGACGCGAACCGGATCCGTTCGGACGCGGCCGCGCAGGTGGACACCCTCATCACCGAGGCGACGGCGGAGGCCGAGCGGCTCGGGGTCGAGACCGCGGCCGAGGCCGAGCGGGTACGCACCGAGTCCGTGGCCAAGGCCGAGAAGCTCATCTCCGACGCGACCGGTGACGCGGAGCGGCTGCGTGCCGAGGCGGCCGAGGCCGTCGGTTCCGCGCAGCAGCACTCCGAGCGGATCCGCACCGAGGCCGAGCGCTTCCGGGCGCGGGCGGCGGAGGAGGCCGAGCGGCTCACGTCGTCGGCGCGCGAGGAGGCCGAGCGCACACTGGACGAGGCCCGCCAGGAGGCCAACAAGCGGCGCTCCGAGGCGGCCGAGCAGGTCGACACGCTCATCTCCGAGACGGCGTCCGAGGCGGACAAGCTGCTCTCGGAGGCGCAGCAGAGTGCGCAGAAGACGACGGCGGACGCCGAGTCGCAGGCCGACACGATGGTCGGCGTGGCACGGGGCGAGGCCGAGCGGCTCGTCTCGGAGGCGACCGTCGAGGGCAACACCCTCGTGGAGCGGGCCCGTACGGACGCGGACGAGCTGCTGGTCGGCGCGCGACGGGACGCGACGGCGATCAGGCAGCGCGCCGAGTCGCTGCGCGACCGCATCACCTCCGAGATCGAGGATCTGCACGGGCGGGCCCGCCGTGAGTCGTCCGAGGCGATGAAGAACGCGGGCGACCGGTGCGACGCGCTGATCAAGGCCGCCGAGGACCAGCTCGCCGAGGCCGAGGCGAAGGCCAAGGATCTGGTGTCGGAGGCGAACTCCGAGGCGAGCAAGGTCCGTATCGCCGCGGTGCGCAAGGCCGAGGGTCTCCTCAAGGAGGCCGAGCAGAAGAAGTCCTCGGTCATCGGTGAGGCCGAGAAGATCAGGTCCGAGGCCATCCAGGAGGCGAAGGCCGCCGTCGAGGAGGGCAAGCAGGATCTTGAGGTCCTGGTGCGCCGGCGCGAGGACATCAACGCGGAGATCTCCCGTGTCCAGGATGTCCTGAACGCACTGGAGTCCTTCGAAGCCCCGGGGGCCGCCAAGGACGGTGGGGTGAAGGCGGGGGCCACCGCGGGTGCTACCCGTTCGGGCGGCAAGGCGTCGGAGAGCTAGCCGGAAGCGTCGATTCCGTGCTTTGTAGGAGGTTTGTCACAGCTTCTGGCAAGCCATCCGACAGCTAGCCACCCAAAAGGAGTGTCATTCTCCAGATCAAACACGTATCCGCTCGATGACACACCGCATTGCCCCCTAGGATTCCCCTATCACCTCACCGGTCTCATTCGACAGGAACCCCATGAGCGACACTTCCCCCTACGGCTTCGAGCTTGTGCGGCGTGGATACGACCGCGCTCAGGTGGACGAACGCATCTCGAAGCTCGTCTCCGACCGTGACAGCGCTCTGGCCCGTATCACCGCCCTTGAAAAGCGCATCGAGGAACTTCATCTCGAAACGCAGAACGCCCAGGCCCAGGTGAGCGACGCCGAGCCGTCGTACGCCGGTCTCGGCGCGCGCGTCGAGAAGATCCTCCGCCTCGCCGAGGAGGAGGCCAAGGACCTGCGCGAGGAGGCCCGTCGCGCGTCCGAGCAGCACCGCGAGCTCGCCGAGTCGGCGGCTCAGCAGGTGCGCAACGACGCAGAATCGTTCGCCGCGGACCGCAAGTCCAAGGCGGAGGACGAGGGCGTCCGGATCGTCGAGAAGGCCAAGAGCGACGCCTCGCAGCTGCGCTCCGACGCGCAGAAGGACGCTCAGCAGAAGCGCGAGGAGGCGGACGCGCTCTTCGAGGAGACCCGCGCCAAGGCCGCCCAGGCCGCCGCCGACTTCGAGACGAACCTCGCCAAGCGCCGCGAGCAGTCCGAGCGCGACCTGGCGTCGCGGCAGGCCAAGGCCGAGAAGCGCCTCGCGGAGATCGAGCACCGCGCGGAGCAGCTCCGCCTGGAGGCCGAGAAGCTGCGCACGGACGCCGAGCGCCGCGCCCGCCAGACGGTGGAGACGGCTCAGCGGCAGGCCGAGGACATCGTGGCCGACGCGAACGCCAAGGCCGACCGCATCCGCTCGGAATCCGAGCGCGAGCTGGCCGCCCTCACCAACCGTCGCGACTCGATCAACGCGCAGCTCACGAACGTCCGCGAGATGCTCGCGACGCTCACGGGCGCCGCGGTGGCCGCCGCTACGGGCCCGGCCGAGGACGAGCCGATCTCGCGTGGGGTTCCGGCACAGCAGTCCCGGTAATCGAACGGTTCGACACCAGGGCCCGCTCCCTCCTGCCGAGGGCGCGGGCCTTGTCGTGCCGCCTCTCGGCCCGCTCTCCGCTCAAGTGGCAGGCCCCCGGTCAAGTGGCAGGCCCCCGGGGGCCGTCTTAGCGTGTCCGCATGATCGAGCTCGAGGGGCTGACCAAGCGGTACGGCGAGAAATTGGCGGTCAACAACCTCACCTTCACCGTCAGACCGGGCATCGTGACCGGCTTCCTCGGTCCCAACGGCGCCGGGAAGTCCACGACGATGCGGATGATGCTCGGGCTCGACCGTCCCACCGCGGGCGACGTACGGATCGACGGAGAGCACTACGACCATCTCAAGGACCCCCTGAAGTACATCGGCGCCCTGCTCGACGCCCAGGCCATGCACGGCGGCCGCAGCGCCTTCAACCATCTCCTCTGCCTCGCCCAGAGCAACGGCATCCCGACGGCGCGGGTGCACGAGGTCCTCGACACCGTCGGCCTCACCGCGGTCGCGAGGAAGAAGGCGAAGGGGTTCTCGCTGGGCATGGGCCAGCGGCTCGGCATCGCGGGCGCGCTCCTCGGCGACCCGCGGATCCTGATGTTCGACGAGCCGGTCAACGGCCTCGACCCCGAGGGCATCCACTGGATCCGCAATCTGATGAAGTCCCTCGCGACACAGGGCCGTACCGTCTTCGTCTCCTCCCACCTCATGAGCGAGATGGCGCTGACCGCCGACCATCTCGTCGTCATCGGCCAGGGCAGGCTGCTCGCCGACACCTCCATGGCCGACTTCATCCAGCAGAACTCGCGCTCGTACGTCCGGATCCGCTCCCCGCAGCGCGAGCGCCTGCTCGACGTACTGCACGGCGCGGGGATCACCGTCGTCCGGACGGGCAGCGGCGCGCTCGAAGTGGACGACGGGAAACCGGAGCACATCGGTGAGCTGGCCGCGCAGCACCAGATCGTGCTGCATGAGCTGAGCCCTCAGCAGGCCTCACTGGAGGAGGCGTTCATGCAGCTGACCGCGGAGTCGGTGGAGTACCACGCGCACACCGACGCGCCGAGTCCGCAGGACCCACGGAACCCGGAGCACTCACCGAGTCCGCAGAACCCGCCCCCGGCCCCGCAATGGGGCGGCGACTGGAAGAGGGGCTGACGATGGCGGCCACCCAGGTCCTCAAGTCCGAGTGGACCAAGATCCGCTCCGTGTCGTCCACGGTGTGGACCCTGAGCCTCGCGGCGGTCGTCACGATCGCCCTGGGCATTCTCATCTCGCTCCTGTCCAAGAACGAGTGGGACAAGATGAGCACGAGGGACCGGCTCACCTTCGACCCGACGTTCATCAGCTTCGCGGGCATGAGCCTCGGCCAGCTCGCGATGATCGTCTTCGGCGTGCTGGTCGTCGGCAACGAGTACAGCACCGGCATGATCCGCACCTCGCTCGCGGCGGTCCCGCAGCGCGGCACGTTCCTCTTCAGCAAGGTCGCGGTGGCGGCCGGCCTCGCCCTCGTCGTCGGCATGATCACCAGCTTCATCACGTTCTTCGTGGGCCAGGCCGCGCTCGGCACACACAGGGCGTCGATCAGCGATCCGGGTGTGCTGCGCGCGGTGATCGGCGGGGGGCTCTACATGACCCTCATCGCCGTCTTCTCGATGGGCGTCGCGGCGATGCTGCGCAGTCCGATGCTCTCGCTCGGCATCCTGATGCCGTTCTTCTTCCTGATCTCCAACATCCTGGGCGCCGTGTCCGCGACGAAGAAGGTCGGCCGCTACCTCCCCGACCAGGCCGGCAGCAGGATCCTCCGGGTCGTGACCCCCCTCGACGACACCCCCTACGGTCCCTGGGGCGGCCTCGGGATCATGGTGCTGTGGGTGGCCCTGGCCCTGATCGGCGGCTACGTGCTGCTCAAGAAGCGGGACGCCTAGGTCCCTCCCGTGCGGGGCACCCGGGTCGGTCTCGGCGGGGCACCCGGGCCGCGCTGTCCGGGACGCCCGGGCCCGGGACGGCTAGCCCGGCTCGTCGCCGTTCGGACCGGGGCGGATCAGCCCGTCGAAGTCGGTCCACCCCTGCCAGCTCCACACGTCCCGGTCGAGGTCCGGCTGGAGCGGCACGAATCGGCCGAGCTCGAAGTCCCCGGCCTCCAGGTCGAACCAGCGCTCGTCGGCGACCTCGGTGCCGAGCCCGACGGTCCGCGCGGTCAGCCGGACGAGCAGCTTCACCCCGTACGAGCCGGACAGGTCCTTGCCCTGGATCCTGTGGAACGGCAGTTCGGCCACCGGCGCCTCGACCGGTATCCACACCGTGAAGGGCGCCCCGCGTTCGACCGCGAGCCAGCTCCGCTCGTCCGCCGGCTCGCCCTTCGCGTCCAGGACCTTCAGCCACTGCTTGTAGATGACGAGGCTGCCGTCGTGCGGGGAGCGCTCCAGGTAGCGCAGATGGGCGCGGGCCCGTAGGTCGACGACGGACAGGTTGTCGAACCGGTTGTAGAAGCGGACGGCGATGATGGCGTCGTCGCTGTCCGCGTTCCGCCGCGCGTAACCCGGGAAATCGGCGGTCCAGGCGTGCGAGATGCTGGCCCGCCGCCGCCAGACGAAGGGCCGCAACGCGAACAGCTTGATCAGCACGATGCCGAGCAGCACCGCGGGTACCAGCGACCCGGTGACGGAGGCGAGCGTGGCGAGCAGTTGGTGAGCGGTGCTGTCCGGTTCGGGTTCGAGGTTGTCGGTGCCGACGCAGGCCCGCAGCACGGTCAGGCTGAGATCGAAGAGCCGCTCCTCGTTCGAGAACCGGTCCGCCATCGAACGCGGCGAGTGCTCGGTCAGTGTCCACGCCGCCGCGACGACCACCGAGAGTCCGGCCAGCGCGCCCAGTGTCATCAGGAGCAGGGCGTGGACGGTGCGTCCCGCGATCCACCAACGAACTGACGTGCGAAACCTCGGATGCGCCCGTCCCCGCCCCGTTCGCCCCGCCCGTACCACCACACGCCTCATGAAGCTCAACTCACGTCCCCCGTAACCGACTTCGCCCCCACTCGTACAATAGGGAGAGCATGATTCCCGGTGTCGGTTCGGGCCAACCCCGCCGAACCGGGGAGACCAGGCCCCGCCCCGGGTACATCTCGCGTGAAAGGCTGTGCCCGCATTCGCGCGACCACCCCCGAAGGGCGTCACCGTGACGACGAAGGACCGAAGCCTCGAGGCGCTGGGCCTGGACGACGTGCCCGCGAAGAAACCGCTGACCTACCCCGGCCGGCCCACGACCGAGCCGTCGCTGCTGACCGGCGGTGAACTGCTCCAACTCGACGTCCGGCCGCTGCGGCTCGGCGAGTGGTACGTGGAGGAGCGCCAGGAGCAGCAGCGGCTGGACGAGGCCCTCGCCGACCTGGGCCAGGTGGGCACCGGGCGGCGCCACCCGGTCATCGCCGTCGGCTCGAACGCCTCCCCCGGTCAGGTCGCCCACAAGCTGACCCGGCTCGGCATCCCGGCGACGGTGCCGATGGTTCCGGTACGGGTGCACGGCATCGCCGTGGGCTGCTCGGGACACATCAGCCCGGCGGGCTACGTGGCCGGGACGCCGTATGTCGACCGGACCGCCGAGACGACGCTCGTGGTGACCTGGCTGGACTCGACACAGCTCAAGGCCGTCGATGACACCGAGTTCCCGGACTACCGGCGGGCGATACTCCCCGGCGACGAGTTCGCGATGACGATGCCCTCCGGAGAACGGCTCGGCGGCGCGTACATCTACTTCAGCGCGCACGGCGTGCTCGCCGAGCCGGCGACCGGGCGGCCCCGCCCGGGCGGCGGCGACCAGTCCGAACTGCTCGCCGCCCTGCTCGCCGCCTCCGCGCGGCTGCGCGCCCTGCTCGGGCCCGACCCCGCGACCTGGGTGCGCGGCGCGGGGGCCGACCGGTCGCTGCGCGAGGAAGGCACGCTGATCTTCGGCCAGGAGGGCTGGGTGCTGCCCCAGACCGACTTCCTGCCGTACGTCGACGAGTCGGCCGAGCTGCGGCTTTACGACGACCTGCCGCCGCTGGACGATTCCCTGCCGCACCGGACCTGAGAATTCCAGCCGATCAGAGCGGATCGGACGGGTACGGATTCCCTTTCCCACCCCACCAAGAACGACGGGTACACGACAGGAAATCCGTGCGAAAACCAGCCCTCTACTGGATCTTTCCCCTGCTGAACGGCACGGTTTTACTCTCTCTTGAGTGGAACCGCGAGCGCCCGGATATCCTCCTAACTCTTACGGGGGCGCGCGCCCCGACGTCCTGAACCTTTCGATGGGTGCGGAGAATGATCGAGGCAGTCGGCCTGACGAAGCGCTACGGCGCCAAGACGGCCGTGTACAACCTTTCCTTCCAGGTGCGGCCGGGTGCCGTCACCGGTTTCCTCGGGCCCAACGGCTCGGGCAAGTCGACGACGATGCGCATGATCCTCGGCCTCGACAACCCCACCTCCGGGCAGGTGACGATCGGCGGCTTCCCCTACCGCAAGCTGCCGAACGCGCCCCGCCAGGTCGGCGCGCTCCTCGACGCCAAGGCCGTGCACGGTGGCCGGCACGCCCGCAACCACCTGCTGTGCCTGGCCCAGCTGTCGGGCATCCCGGCCCGCCGCGTGGACGAGGTGCTCGGCGTCGTCGGTCTCCAGGACGTGGCCAGAAAGCGCTCCAAGGGCTTCTCGCTCGGCATGGGCCAGCGCCTCGGCATCGCCGCCGCGCTCCTCGGCGACCCCCAGGTGCTGCTCTTCGACGAGCCGGTCAACGGTCTCGACCCCGAGGGCATCCTCTGGGTGCGCAACCTGATGAAGTCCCTCGCGGCGGAGGGCCGGACGGTCTTCGTCTCCTCGCACCTGATGAGCGAGATGGCGCTGACCGCCGACCACCTCATCGTGATCGGCCGCGGCCAGCTGCTCGCCGACCAGAGCATCAAGGAATTCATCTCGCACAACTCGGCCGACTTCGCCCGGGTGCGCACGCCGGACACCGAGCCGCAGCAGCGCGAGAAGCTGACCGCCGCGCTGACCGAGGCGGGCGGCCAGGTGCTGCCCGAGCAGGACGGCGCGCTGCGCGTCACCGGGCTGCCGCTCCCCCGCATCAGCGACCTCGCGCACTCCTCCGACGTCCGCCTGTGGGAGCTCTCTCCGCACCAGGCCTCACTGGAGGAGGCGTACATGCGGATGACGCAGGGCGCCGTCGACTACCGCTCGACCGTCGACCAGAAGGCCGGGCTCCAGCAGCAGCTGCCGCCGGGCGCCATGCCCCCGCCGCAGATGCCGGTGGCGGGCCAGGGCCAGCCCGGCTGGTACGCGCCGCCGCCGCCCCAGCAGGGCGGGCAGCCCTTCGTCATGCCGCAGGGCCAGCCGCAGGCCGGGCCGTACGGCGCTCCCGGCGCTCCGGCCGCCCCCGGCGCGGTGGACGCCAACCCGTACGCCCAGGCCGCCTCCCCGGCCCCCGCGGACGCCCCGGCGCCCGCCTCCGCGCCCGCGCCCGCCGCCGACCTGACCAAGCCCGAGGACGCCCGATGAGCACGCCCCAGCCCCCGATGCCGCAGCAGGCCGCCGCCGCTCCCAACTGGCAGGCGGCGCCCGGCACTTCGTACACCTCGCCGATCCCCGTCACCCGCACCCACCTCGGGCACGCGCTCACCTCCGAGTGGACGAAGATCAAGTCGGTGCGCTCCACGATGTGGACGCTCGGCATCTTCCTGCTCCTGGTGGTCGGCATCGGCTTCCTGGTCGCCGCGCAGACCACGAACGAGGACTTCGGGGACACGCCGTACACGATCCCCGCGTTCTTCGGGCTGATGCTCGGACAGATCTGCCTGATCACGCTGGGCGTGCTGGTGGTCTCCTCCGAGTACGGCACGGGCATGATCCGTACGACGTTCACGGCGTCGCCGCAGCGGCACCGGGTGCTCGCCGCGAAACTGATCATCTTCTTCGCGGTGGCGTTCACCGTCTCGGCCTTCGCCATCGGGCTCGTCGGCCTGATGACCGAGGGGCTGCACGACGGTGACTCCGTCCCGTGGGGCGGCACCGTCCTGATGGCCTCGCTGTACGTCTCGCTGCTCGGCGTTCTCGCGCTCGCGGTGGGCTCGATGCTGCGTCACTCGGCAGGCGCGATCACCACGATGCTCGGTGTCGTGCTGCTGCCCGCGATCATGCCCGCGTTCCTGATGATGTCCGAGAGCATGCGGACGTTCGGCGAGAAGATGCAGGAGTACGCCGCCCCCAACGCCCTCGCCCGGATCTTCGGGCTGGACAGCGAGAACGGCAACGGCGGCGCACAGCTCGGCCTGCTCGCCGGGGTGACGGCGGCGGCGGTCGTCGGTGCCTTCGTGCTCCTGGAGCGCCGGGACGTGTGACGACCACGCCCACCGGACACGCCGGGGCCGGACGGGACGAGGCTGGACAGCCTGCCGCCGGACCGCCCCAAGTCGCCTAGAACCTGGGCGCGTTACGGGACCGCTGCACCCGCGAGGTGCGGCGGTCCTTCGCGTTCCAGCAGGCCTTGTGCCAGTGGCGCCGCTCGTCGACGCCCGAGTGCTCGGGCCAGGCCACCACATGCGGAACCCCGGAGGGGATCAACTGGTCGCAGCCGGGGCAGCGGTAGGTCTTGCCCTGCGTGCTCGCGCCCGCCACATGGCGCACGCTCCACTCCTCGCCCCGCCAGCTCTCCGTGGACTGCCAGCCGCCGTAGCGGTCCGACGGGTCCTCCTCGGCGCTCCTGCCGGACGAGCCGACCTCCTTCGGACGGTTGCGACGCGGGGACAAGGGACACCTCACGGAGCTATACAGGGAGCAGGGGCCGTCTCCAGCCTACGCGGCGCGCACCGGGGTACGTGTACTCCGCCGACCCGCTCGGATCCCCCACCGGACAGCCCAATTCCCAGACAATCCGCAAATCTCTCCGCGAGGCCGTGTCCTCGGCACGTGTCACGCGGTTATGCCGAGTGGGGGAGCTCCGTGTCGGAGCCGAGGAAGCAGGAAGTTCGATGCACGTTGGAAGCTTTGTACTGGCCGCCCAGTTCCCTGGACAGGGCCAGGGAGAGGCCCTGCACCGCGCGGCGCGGTCGGCCGAGGTCGCCGAGGAGGCCGGGCTCGACACCGTCTGGCTGGCCGAGCACCACTTCGTGCCGTACGGGACCTGCCCGTCGGCCGTCACACTCGCCGCGTATCTGCTCGGCCGCACGAGCAGGATCCGGGTCGGCACGGCGGTCAGTGTGCTGCCGACCGTCCACCCCGTGGCGCTCGGCGAGCAGGCCGCACTGCTGCACATGATGTCCGGCGGACGGTTCTCACTGGGCGTCGGACGCGGCGGCCCCTGGGTCGACCTGGAGGTCTTCGGCGCGGGCCTCGTTGCATACGAACAAGGGTTCCCGGAATCGCTCGATCTGCTGATGCAATGGCTGCGCGAGCCGTCCGTCGCCGGCACCTCCGAGCGGTTCTCCTTCCGTGAAGTCCCCGTCGTCCCGCGCCCGTCGGAGGCGCTGAGCGGCGCCCCGGGCCCCGAGGTCGTCGTCGCCTGCACCTCACCGGCGAGCGTCCGGCTCGCCGCGGAGCGCGGACTGCCGATGCTTCTCGGCATGCACGTCGGGGACGAGGAGAAGGCCGAAATGGTCGCGTTGTGGCGGCAGCACGCGCGCGCGGCCGGGCGCCCGGCGGACGAGATCCTCGCGGCCGCCCATGTCTCCGCCGGCGTCTGCCAGATCGCGGACCGCCGTACCGACGCCGTCGAGACGCTCGTCAAGGCGATGCCGGGCTGGCTGAGGCAGGGGCTGGACGCCCATGTGACGGTCGACGGCCGCGCCCGCTCGATGCGGGACCCGGTGGCGTACACCGAACTGCTCTGCGGGCTGCACCCGGTGGGTACCCCGCGGCTGTGCGCCGACCGGCTCGCGGCGACCTCGGAGCGGACCGGCATCTCACGTTTCGCCCTGCTCGTCGAAGGCTCGGGCGACCTGGCGGCGACCGAGGAGAACGTCCATCGGCTCGGCACCGAGGTGCTGCCCCACCTCAGGTGACCGCACGGAGTCCGGCCGGGCGGGCCGGACACGCGGGGAGCTTGCCGCCCCAGTACCAATGCACCTCCCGCGTACGGAGCGGCAAGCAATGCGGCATCAGTGCGTCAGCAGTCCCTGAACTCGGGGGACTGGTTCAGCAGCTGACTGCGAACCGAGGTGAAGCGTGCCAGTGTGTCGTCCACCGAGTCGTCCAGTGGGAACACCGCCACCCGGTGGCAGTTCTGGAAGGCCAGCCGCACTCCGAAGTGCCGCTGCAGCGCGCCGCGTATCGCGTCACTCGCGAGCGCACGCAGCAGCTGGCCACGTGCCTGCTCGTCCGGCGGGGGCGTCTGGTTGTCGGCGAAGTTGCCGCCGTCCACCTTCAGCTGGGCCACCAGGGAGCTGATCATCTCCCATGCGTAGGGCAGGGAGGTCCGGACGCAGTCGACGAATTCAGCTTCGTCGACCTCGCCTCGCTCGGCCTGTTGGAGTAGGGCCGGTGAGACGTCGAGCGACATGGGTTCTCCTCTCGCACCCCCATACCTCGGGGGTTGCCGGACAGGGATGGGGAATTCGCAATATCGAACACGCTGAGTACACGCATCGCGACCTCCCGTTCATACGGTAAGCAACGCCAGGTGGCGGCACCAGGAGAATGCGCACATAGCGAACGCCCAGTAGGCCGACAATCAGCCACGACCGAACAGGGAACCTTCAGGATCAATGGGGTGACCCGCAAAAACCCCGGCCCGGCCCGGCGCGACACCGGGAGACGGGAGAACAAAAGGTGCGAACCATGAGTTCTCTGTCGGGTGTGGCACCGGGAGACGGGCGGGAGAATCGCGTGCACCGCCGCCAGTCGAGTAGCGTTGCCGACCATGCGTCTCGTCATTGCCCGCTGTTCCGTGGACTACGCGGGCCGGCTCACCGCCCATCTCCCGTCGGCCCCTCGCCTCATCCTCGTGAAGGCGGACGGAAGCGTCTCGATCCACGCGGACGACCGGGCCTACAAGCCCCTCAACTGGATGTCGCCGCCCTGCACACTGAAGGAGGGGTCCGGCGACGAGGAAGGCACCTGGACCGTCATCAACAAGGCGGGCGAGAAGCTCATCATCACGATGGAGGAGATCCTCCACGACTCCTCGCACGAACTCGGCGTGGACCCCGGCCTGATCAAGGACGGCGTGGAAGCACACCTTCAGGAGCTGCTCGCCGACCGCATCGAGACCCTCGGCGAGGGCTACTCGCTCATCCGCCGTGAGTACATGACGGCCATCGGCCCGGTCGACATCCTGTGCCGGGACGCCGAGGGCCGGACCGTCGCCGTGGAGATCAAGCGACGCGGCGAGATCGACGGCGTGGAGCAACTCACGCGCTACCTGGAGCTGTTGAACCGCGATCCGCATCTCTCGCCGGTCCGCGGCATCTTCGCCGCCCAGGAGATCAAGCCGCAGGCCCGCGTCCTCGCCACCGACCGCGGCATCGGCTGCGCGGTCCTGGACTACGACGCCCTGCGCGGCATCGAGGACGACAAGCTGCGGTTGTTCTGACCCCACGAAGGTCCGCCGGGTCCGCCGGGTCCGCCGGGTCCGCCGCCGCGCACGACAGGCGCCGGGCTCGCTCCGGCCTCCCGTACGACCGACGCGAAAGAGGGCCGGGTCCGTAAGACGGACCCGGCCCTCTCCCGTTCTCCTGCGGTCAGATCACCGCGCCGCCCGACGACGTGACGCCGCCGCTCGCCGGCCCGCTGTTCCCCGGCAGACTCGCCGACGTGCTCGCCGGCGCGCTGCTCGCCGCGGGGCCGCTCGCGGAGTCCGAGGTGGACGGAGTCGTCGACGTGCTGGGCGACGGCGACGTGGACGGCGTGCCCGACGGCGACTTCGAGGGGGACGACGACGGCGTGCTCGACGTCGACCGCGAGGGGGACGACGACGGTTTGCTCGTCGGCGACTTCGAGGGCGACTTGGACGGCGACTTCGAGGGCTTGCCCGACGTGTGCGTCCCGCTCGGGTCGTCCGAGGGCTCATTGCCCGTCGTGGCCGTGGCCGGGGGCGTCGGATCGTCCGAGGTGCCGTACGTGCCGTCGGGTCCCGGATCGGTGGGCGTGGCCACGGCGCCGGTGGCGGAGTCGTCGCCCTTCTTCGCCTTGTCCGCGCCCAGGCTGTCGTCCTCGGCGCCCTGAGTGGCCGACGGGTTGACGCCGACCTTCTCCGACGGGGTGTCGTTGTTGTGGTCCGAGGTCGCGCCGAGGGTCACCACGGTGCCGAGCACGGCGACGAGGAGCGCGCCCGCGCCCGCGGCCACCAGATTGCGCCGGGTGCCGGTGACCAGCCGCCCGGCGACGCCCTGGCGCTTCGCCGCGGGGGTACCGGGGCCGCCCGGGTGGGCGAGCACCGTCACGGCGTCGCCGGACGGGTCGGCCGGGGAGAAGGCGGCCGGTATGCCGCCGGGAGGCGACATCGACTCTTCGTGACGCGCGTCGGGCCCCTCTTCGCCGGCCGCGGTGTGCCCGCCGACGATCTGCAGGGTTCCGGAGCGGTCGGCGACCAGCGCGAGGGCGCGGCGGCCGGCGGTGGTGCCGCGCTTGTCGGCGAGCGCGCCGCGCAAGCCGACGGAGGCCTCCAGCTCGGCGCGGGCCCGGTCCAGCTGCTGGCCGCAGAGCGCGAGAACACCCAACTCGTGGTGGAAGTAGGCCTGTTCCCCGACCTCACCGGACAGCTGGGAGGCATCGGCGCCGAAGCGCAGGGCGCGCTCCCAGGCGCTCCAGTGCAGCCCCGCCGCGAAGGCGGGGGCGGCCGTGCGGGCCAGCTGGACGGCGGCGCTCTCGTCCTCCTCCTCGTCCAGCGGGGCGGTGGTGACCGGGACGAGCACGTCGAGCGCGGCGAGCAGCGCGTCGGCCTCGGCGCAGACCCGCTCCGGGGTGACCGAGGGATGCCCGGCCCACCAGGTGTAGTGCTGGGCGGCGGCGAGCGCCCGCTCCTGGAGCGTGTCCGCGTATCCGGAGGCCGACTCGAGCTGGGCCTGCACTCCGGCGGCGAGCCGGTAGCGGGAGCCGATCGGGGAGACCAGCGCGCAGCCCGCGAGTTCGGCGAGCGCGGCGTCGGCGTGGGTGTCGCCCACGAGTGCGGGCAGGTGGGCCTGGTGGGGCACCTCGCCGCCGAGCGCGACGGCGAAACGCAGGGTGGCACGCGCCGAGTCGCTCAGCCGGGAGGCGAGCAGCGCGGCGGGCGCGGCGCCTTCGGCGAGGGAGGGCAGCGGCACGTCGTGGCCGTCGCCGGCCTCGAAGGGCGCGTCGACCGGGGCCTCCTGGAAGACGCCGTACTCGTCGAAGGCCTCGTCGCTGGCCTGCAGCCGGTCGCGCTGGCGCAGCAGCGCTCCGGCCTGCATGAAGCGCAGCGGAAGTCCCTCGGACTCGAACCAGAGGTCGCCCGCCCAGTTCGACTCGTCCTCGGTCAGGACGCGTCCGACGGCGCGCTCCAGCAGTTCGAGACCGCCGCTGCGGTCGAGGCCGCCGAGGAAGACCTCTTCGAGGAGCGAGTGGGCGGACGGGGCCGGGACGTCGGGGGTGGCGGCGATCACGAAGGCGCACTCGGGGGTGGCGTCGAGCAGTTCGTCGAGGGCGCTGCCGCCGATCTCCCCGTCGTCGAGGACGACGACCGCGCCGATCCCCTGGACGAGCCGGAGCAGTTCGTCGTGAGCCGGACGGTACAGCGGGGCGTCGTAGACGGCGGCGAAGAGGTCGTGCAGCAGGTCGCTCGCCGTGCGCCCGTAGCCGGAGAGGCGGACGACGCCGTCGGGGGCGAGGTCCGCGCAGTCGTCGGCGACGGCGTCGAGCAGGACGGTCCGGCCCGATCCCCTGGGACCGGTGAGCCGCACCGAGCGCCCGCGCGCGAGAAGGCGTACGAGCCGCTCGCGCTCCTCCTGGCGCTCCAGGAGCGGCAGCCGGGGCTGTGCCGGGCCGGGCGGGACGGGCGGCTGGGCCGCGCGGGCCAGCTCGGCGCGTTCGGCGGCGCCGTGCTTGACCGGCGGCTGCGGTCGCTCGTGCGGCGGGCAGTTCTCTATCTCGCTGCCGTCGACGGGGTTGACCGTGAGCAGGAAGTCGCCCGTGACGAGCTGCACCGTGCGGGCGAGCACGGGTTTGTGCTGGCTCAGGTCGGCGGCGAGCGGGTCGCGCGGCGGGCGCGGGCGAGGCGCCTGGCCGTCGTCGTCATGACCGTACTCTTCGGGTCCCCGGTTGTTCGGGTCCATGTTCCAAGCCCCCCAAAAGCGTCGTGTGCCGATGCCCTCCCGGCCTTGCTGCACACCGCTCTGTCGCTTCTGGTCCGGTGCCCGCTCGTAGGGTTTCGGTCGGCGGGCAGCCGAACCCTAAACCTTCGCACAGTATCTACGAACAGGCGGGGTACCGCGCCGTCCGAACCGTCACAGCTTCGTGAGGATTGTGCACGTGGTGCGCTTCGTACGCCGGTCAGGGCGCGTACGCGGTCGCACACGCGGAGCGAGTGGGACGCGCTCTCAGGTCACACCCGGGGCAGGGAGTCGACCCCGATACCACCCTCGATCGCCAGGATCCGGTGCAGTCGGGTGGCCACCAGCAGGCGCTGCATCTGTGGTGGTACGCCGCGCAGTACGAGCCGTCGGCCGCACCGCCCGGCACGTCGGTGGGCCCCCATGATGACACCGAGCCCGGTGGCGTCCCAGGAGTCCAGCTCGGACAGGTCCAGCACCAGATCGCCGGCTCCGTCGTCGACGGCCGAGTGCAGGACCGTACGGGCGTCCGCCGCGCTGCGTACGTCGAGGCGGCCCCCGACGACCAGCTCGGCGTGGTCGCCCCTGATGTACATATGCGCTCCCCGAGAATGCGTCTCGTAACTCCGCGTGTGTCTGTTTCCGCGTCTTCGCGTCTGTATGTTGTGCACGGTCTGACTGCCTGAGGGCCGCATAGGTTGCCGTCTGTAAGCGAACCGATACCGAATTCACCTCATGGAGTGACACCCGAGAGGTGTGTGCGGCTTCCGTGACGGATGCGGCGACCGGTTTTCGGCCGCCGCGTGATCATTCAGTGCTTGTAGAAGCCCTGCCCGCTCTTGCGCCCGATGTCACCGGCGTCAACCATCCGGCGCATCAGCTCCGGCGGCGCGAACTTCTCGTCCTGGGTCTCGGTGTAGATGTTGCCGGTGGCGTGCAGCAGGATGTCGACGCCCGTGAGGTCGGCGGTGGCCAGCGGCCCCATGGCGTGGCCGAAGCCCAGCCGGCAGGCGAGGTCGATGTCCTCGGCGGTGGCCACGCCCGACTCGTACAGCTTCGTCGCCTCGACGACGAGGGCCGAGATGAGACGGGTGGTCACGAAACCGGCGACGTCGCGGTTGACGACGATGCAGGTCTTGCCGACGGACTCGCTGAACTCCCGCGCGGTGGCGAGCGTTTCGTCGCTCGTCTTATAGCCGCGGACCAGCTCGACGAGCTGCATCATCGGCACCGGCGAGAAGAAGTGCACGCCGACGACCCGCTCCGGGCGCTCGGTGGCCGCCGCGATCTTGGTGATCGGGATCGCGGAGGTGTTGGAGGCGAGCACGGTGTCCGGGCGGACGATCTTGTCGAGAGCCTGGAAGATCTCGTGCTTGACCTCGAGCTTCTCGAAGACGGCCTCGATGACGATGTCCGCGTCGGCGGCCGCGTTCAGATCCGTGGTCGCCGTGATGCGCGCGAGCGCCGCCTCGGCGTCCGCGGCTTCCAGCTTGCCCTTGCTCACGAACTTGTCGTACGAGGCCCTGATCCCGTCGAGACCACGGTTCAGTGCCTCGTCCGTGACATCGCGCAGGACGACGTCCCAGCCCGCCTGTGCAGAGACCTGGGCAATACCGGACCCCATGAGTCCGGCTCCGATGACGGCGAGCTTCCCTGCCACTCCGACTCCCTCAACACGCTTAACACGCTGCTTGTGTATGCCTCTTCGGCGGAGAGTAGCGTTCGGGAGGGGCCGGGAAACCCGTAAGTAACGCGTGTCACGGTCTCAGGGCGTGAGACACCCGTCACGTCCCGTCCGGAGGGCTCGGCGTTCCTCCCTCGGGCCCGGACCGGCGGGCGCCGGGGCCTGCGGTGCTCGTACGGGGAGCGTCTAAATTGGCCCCATGGTCAATCTGACGCGCATCTACACCCGGACCGGCGACCAGGGCACCACCGCCCTCGGTGACATGAGCAGGGTCGCCAAGACCGATCTGCGGATCTCGGCGTACGCCGACGCCAACGAGGCGAACGCGGTGATCGGCACGGCGATCGCGCTGGGCGGCCTGGAGGCGGAGGTCGTCCAGGTCCTCACCCGCGTCCAGAACGACCTGTTCGACGTGGGGGCGGACCTGTCGACGCCGGTGGTCGAGGACCCGAAGTTCCCGCCGCTGCGGGTGGAGCAGTTCTACATCGACAAGCTCGAGGCGGACTGCGACCTCTTCAACGAACGGCTGGAAAAGCTCCGTTCCTTCATCCTGCCCGGTGGCACCACCGGCGCGGCCCTCCTCCATCAGGCGTGCACCGTCGTGCGCCGGGCCGAGCGTTCCACCTGGGCGGCGCTGGAGGTCCACGGCGAGGCGATGAACCCGCTCACCGCGACCTACCTCAACCGGCTCTCCGACCTCCTGTTCATCCTGGCGCGCACGGCGAACAAGGATGTGGGCGACGTGCTGTGGGTCCCGGGCGGAGAGCGCTAGCCGAAGCGGCGGCGGCCGGCCGGGCGCGCTGCGAGCGCCCTCGGCCGTCTCAGCCCTTCGTGAACCGCCGCTCCGGCTCCGGCTCGCGCGCGGGTGCCCGCTCCGGCTCCGGCTCGCGCGCAGGTGCCTTCTTCGGCCACAGCAGATACGTCAGCGCGACGACCCCGTGGATCGCGACCACCCGCAGGGCCGTCCACTGGACACCGCGCAGCGACTCGGTGGCGCCGTCACCGACGTAGAGGACGGCGCCCTGCAGCAGGGCGCAGGCGACGGCGGCCGCGAGCACCGTGCGCAGCCAGAGACGGCCCTCGTGGGCGGCGCGGGCCATGCCGTGGCGGGGCGGCTTCGGCGGGCGCGGGCCGCCGGCCAGGCGGTGGGCGGCGTGGCCGTCGAGCCAGTGGATCGTGCGGGGGCCGTAGGCGACGGTGAAGCCGATGTACAGCGCGGCCAGGCCGTGTTCCGGGCCCGGTGCGGCGCCGTTCCTGAGATCGACGGCCGTCACCACGAGGAGGACCACTTCGAGGAGGGGTTCGGCCAGGAGCAGGGCCGCACTCGTGCGGCGCCGCTTCAGCAGATAGCGGACGGCGAGGCCCGCCGCCAGCAGCACCCAGAAGCCCACCTCGCAGGCGATGATCAGTCCGACGATCACGGTTCGCTCCTCTCGCTCACCGTTCCAGGCTCGCGGGCGCCGGCGCCCGATACGTCGTCGGCGATGACGAGGCCGGACTGCGACTTTCGATGCAGCGGAAGGTCACCCGTGACGGGGACGCCGGGTCGCGGACCGCCGTGTTGGATAGATCCATGGCCCCGCGACTCCCCCGCCCGCACCGCGACGACGTACGCATCGCCGTGGGCGGTCTGCTCGGCGGGCTCTGCCTCTGGGGCGCCGGTCTCTTCAGCCGCACCGCGGACGACGTGCTCGCGCGCGTCGACCAGGGCTGGGCGGTCCTCGTTCCGCTGGCCGTGATGGCCGGCTGCGAGCTGCTGCGCCGTTCCCGGCCGCGCACCGCCCTGCTGACCGGCACCCTGGCCCTGGTCGCGGACCTGCTGACGCGGGGCAATCTCGCCACCGTCATCATGTTCACGGACCTGGTGTACGCGGCCGTGCTGTACGGATCGGCCGGTGCGGCCCGGCGCATCCCGTGGATCACCGGGCTCGTCACGGTGATCGCGACGGTGTGGCCGGTCGCCGCCTGGCACCGGCCCGAGGGGCTGCTGATCGGGGCGTTCACCGGCCTGGTGACCTTCACCCCCGCCGCCACCGGCTGGATCGTCCGCAACCACCGTGACACCGCCGACGCCGAGCGGCTGCGCGCCGAACAGACCGCGCTGCTCGCCGAGCTCGACCGTTCCCAGGCCGTCACGGCCGAACGCGCCCGGATGGCACGGGAGTTGCACGACATGGTCGCCAACCGGCTGTCGGCGATCGCCATCCACTCCACGGCCGCGCTCTCGCTCGACGACCCGAGGACCTCGCAGGACGCCCTCGCCGTCGTCCGGGAGAACAGCGTCGAGGGCCTCGCCGAGATGCGGCGGCTGATCGGCATCCTGCGGGACGACAGCGGTGACCGGGAGCCCGCGGCGACGCCCACGCTCGACGGTCTCGGGGCGCTGCTCGCGGGCGCCCGCACCAATGGGCTCGACGTGACGCTGGAGGCGGAGCGCGGGGAGCGGCTGCCGGCCCCGGTCGAGCTCGCCGCGTACCGGATCGTCCAGGAGTCCCTGACCAACGCCCTCAAGCACGCCGCGCCGGGCCGGGTGACCGTCGCGCTCACCCGGGCGGACGGCTCGCTCGTCGTGCGGATCACCAGTCCGTACGGCGACCGGGACGGTCCGCGGGCCCCGGGGTCGGGGGCCGGTCTCGTCGGGATGCGGGAGCGGGCCGCGCTCCTCGGGGGCTCCTTGGAGGCAGGTCCCGGGGACTCCCCCGCCGGCCGGACCTGGACCGTGCACGCCACTCTGCCCGTCACCCGGGGAGAACCCGTCACCCGAGGAGAACAAGCATGATCCGTGTGCTCGTCGCCGAGGACCAGTCCGCGGTACGCGCCGGACTCGTCCTCATCCTGCGCAGCGCGCCCGACATCGAGGTGGTCGGCGAGGCGGCGGACGGCGAACGGGCGGTGGCCCTCGCACGCGAACTGCGCCCGGATCTCGTCCTGATGGATGTGCAGATGCCGCGTCTGGACGGGGTGTCCGCCACCCGGCAGGTGGTTGCCGAGCGACTCGCCGACGTTCTCGTCCTGACGACCTTCGATCTCGACGAGTACGTCTTCGGGGCGCTGCGCGCGGGCGCCTCGGGCTTCCTGCTGAAGAACACCGAAGCACGGGACCTGCTGGAGGCGGTACGGACCGTGGCGCGCGGGGAGGGCCTGATCGCGCCGTCCGTCACGCGCCGGCTGATCGCGGAGTTCGCGGCGAAGCCCGTACGGGAGCCGACCGCCGATCCGGCCGTCCTGGACGCGCTCACCCGGCGCGAGCGCGAGGTTCTTTCCTGTCTGGGGCAGGGGCTGTCGAACGCGGAGATCGCGACGCGGCTCGACATGGCGGAGGCGACGGTGAAGACGCACGTCAGCCGTCTGCTGGGCAAGCTCGAACTGCGCAGCCGGGTCCAAGCGGCTGTCCTCGCGCAGGAGTTGGGGATCTGAGCGAGAACCAAAGCACTGGTCCAGACCTATTGACCTGTGGTCCAGACCTTTCTATTCTCGCCCCACTGCGCTTAGACATGCCCACGACACCCCCAGCAAGGGGGCTCGTCGCCGGCGGGAGCGCGAGCGCGCGCACGCCCCTCGACGGGCCGAGCACGATCGCGGTCCCCCACCCGCTGCGGTGCCCCCGGGGCAACTGACAAAAGAGGAGAGGCGTCATGCGCTTCCGGCAGAGAGCCAGACACCGAACCGTGGCGGGGCTCACCACCCTGCTCCTTCCCCTCGCCGCCCTGGTCGGCCTCGCCGGCCCCGCCCAGGCCGCCACCACCGCCACCGCCACGTACGCCAAGACCCAGGACTGGGGCACGGGCTTCGAAGGCAAGTGGACCGTCAAGAACACCGGTACCACCGCGATCAGTTCGTGGACGATCGAGTGGGACTTCCCGTCCGGCACCTCCGTCACCTCGGCCTGGGACGCGGACGTCACCAGCTCCGGCACCCACTGGACCGCCAAGAACAAGTCCTACAACGGCAGCCTCGCAGCGGGCGCCTCCGTCTCCTTCGGCTTCAACGGCGCGGGCTCCGGCTCTCCCTCCAACTGCACCCTGAACGGCGGCAGTTGTGACGGCGGCACCACCGTCCCCGGTGACAACCCGCCCACCGCGCCGGGCACCCCCACCGCCTCCTCGATCGCCGACACCTCGGTGAAGCTCTCCTGGAGCGCGGCCACCGACGACAAGGGCGTCAAGAACTACGACGTCCTGCGCGGCGGCTCCAAGGTCGCGACCGTGACGACGACCTCGTACACGGACACCGGTCTGACCGCCGGCACCGACTACTCGTACACCGTGCAGGCCCGTGACACCGCCGACCAGACCGGTCCGGTCAGCGGCGCGGTCGCGGTCCACACCACCGGTGGCACCACCACCCCGCCGCCCACCGGCAACGCCGTCAAGCTCGGCTACTTCACCGAGTGGGGCATCTACGGCCGGAACTACAACGTCAAGAACCTGGTGACGTCGGGCTCGGCCGCCAAGATCACGCACATCAACTACGCCTTCGGCAACGTCACCAACGGCCAGTGCGCGATCGGCGACTCCTACGCCGACTACGACAAGGCCTTCACCGCCGACCAGTCGGTCAGCGGCGTCGCCGACACCTGGGACCAGCCGCTGCGCGGCAACTTCAACCAGCTGCGCGAGCTGAAGGCCAAGTACCCGAACATCAAGATCCTCTGGTCCTTCGGCGGCTGGACCTGGTCCGGCGGCTTCGCCCAGGCCGCCGCCAACCCGGCCGCCTTCGCGCAGTCCTGCTACAACCTGGTAGAGGACCCGCGCTGGGCCGATGTCTTCGACGGCATCGACATCGACTGGGAGTACCCGAACGCCTGCGGTCTGTCCTGCGACACCAGCGGCGCCGCGGCCTACAAGAACCTGATGCAGGCCCTGCGCGCCAAGTTCGGCACGAACAACCTGGTCACCGCGGCCACCACGGCCGACGGCACCTCCGGCGGCAAGATCGACGCCGCCGACTACGCGGGCGCTTCGAGTTACGTCGACTGGTACAACGTGATGTCGTACGACTTCTTCGGAGCGTTCGCCGCACAGGGCCCGACCGCCCCGCACTCCCCGCTCACCTCGTACAGCGGCATCCCGACGCCCGGCTTCACCACGGCCGACGCGATCGCAAAGTTCAAGTCGAAGGGCGTGCCCGCGAGCAAGCTGCTCATCGGCATCGGCTTCTACGGCCGCGGCTGGACCGGTGTCACCCAGTCCGCGCCCGGCGGCACGGCGACCGGCCCGGCGGCCGGTACGTACGAGCAGGGCATCGAGGACTACAAGGTCCTCAAGACGTCCTGCCCCTCCACCGGCACCGTCGCCGGCACGGCATACGCCTACTGCGGCAACAACTGGTGGTCCTACGACACCCCGGCCACCATCGGAACGAAGATGTCGTGGGCCAAGAGCCAGGGGCTGGGCGGCGCCTTCTTCTGGGAGTTCAGCGGTGACACCAGCAACGGTGAACTGGTCGGCGCGATCAACAGCGGCCTGAGCTGACCCTCGTCCCACCCCCGCACATCCGCCGCGGGCAGACCTCCGGGTCTGTCCGCGGCGTTCTGTTTCCGCCCCGGTGAGCGGGGGGACCCCCAACCAACGGGGCCCCGAACGTCGCTACGCGACGTTCACCCTTTGTCCCGGCGGAGCCGCCTCCAGCCACGCGAGGAATCCCGTCAGCGCGTCCTCGCTCATCGCCAGCTCCAGGCGCGTCCCGCGGTGGAGACAGGCGAGGATGATCGCGTCGGAGAGCAGCGCGAGCTCCTCCTCGCCCTCGGCGGCACGGCGGCCGGCCACCTCGATCGCCGAGCGTTCGAGGGTGCGGCGCGGGCGGGGGGCGTACGAGAAGACGCGGTACCACTCGATGCGGTCGCCGTTGTAGCGGGCGACACCGTAGCTCCAGCCCTTGCCGCTGGGGTCACCCTTCTCGGGGACGTCCCAGCGCAGGCTGCAGTCGAACGTTCCGCCGGAACGCTGGATCAGCCGGCGGCGGAGGCCGAAGACGAACAGCCCCACCACTACAAGCGCTACTAGTACTCCGCACACAGTCAGAGCGAGGACCATCGACACCGACCTCCTCGTCTCCTAGGTAACGGAAAAGAAAAAACTTCCGGATTTGCCTCAGCCGCGGCCAGGGCCGGAGTGATCCGGTCCCAGCCGCGGCTGAGTCAAAGCTTCACACAGTGCTCCCCCAGCGCCTGAAGGGCTGGGGTCGCACCGATGGTCAGCGGGTCGCCACCGCACGCAGGCGGACGTCCGCGCGGCGCTCGGCGGACGCGTCGGCGTCCGACTTCGCGCGCTCGAGCGCCCGCTCCGCACGCTGGACATCGATCTCGTCCGACAGCTCGGCGATCTCGGCCAGCAGCGACAGCTTGTTGTCAGCGAATGAGATGAAACCGCCGTGCACCGCGGCGATGACCGTTCCACCATCACTCGTACGGATGGTCACCGGGCCCGACTCCAGCACACCGAGCAGCGGCTGGTGACCGGGCATGACGCCGATGTCGCCGGACGTGGTACGCGCGACGACCAGGGTGGCCTCGCCGGACCAGACACTACGGTCCGCGGCGACGAGCTCGACGTGCAGCTCAGCAGCCAAGGTGGGCTCCTCGGGTCACCACCCGGCGTTGCTGCCGGGTGTTGGGTCAAAGTCTAGTAGGCGTACGGAGGGGGAAGGACCGCACCCCGCGAGGCGCGGTCCCGCCCCCCTCACTCAGAACACGAGGTTCAGGAGACGCCGAGCTCCTTGGCGTTGGCCTTGAGGTCCTCAATGCCACCGCACAGGAAGAACGCCTGCTCCGGGAAGTGGTCGTACTCGCCGTCGATGATCGCGTTGAAGGCCGCGATCGACTCGTCCAGCGGGACGTCCGACCCGTCGACGCCGGTGAACTGCTTGGCGACGTGGGTGTTCTGGGACAGGAAGCGCTCCACGCGACGGGCACGGTGGACGGTGAGCTTGTCCTCTTCGCCCAGCTCGTCGATACCGAGGATCGCGATGATGTCCTGAAGGTCCTTGTACTTCTGAAGAACCGACTTGACGCGCATCGCGGCCGCGTAGTGGTCCGCCGCGATGTAGCGGGGGTCCAGGATGCGGGACGTGGAGTCCAGCGGGTCCACGGCCGGGTAGATGCCCTTCTCGGAGATCGGACGGGAGAGAACCGTCGTCGCGTCGAGGTGGGCGAACGTGGTGGCCGGGGCCGGGTCGGTCAGGTCGTCCGCGGGGACGTAGATCGCCTGCATCGAGGTGATCGAGTGACCACGGGTCGAGGTGATGCGCTCCTGGAGGAGACCCATCTCGTCGGCCAGGTTCGGCTGGTAACCCACCGCGGAGGGCATACGGCCGAGCAGGGTCGAGACCTCGGAACCGGCCTGCGTGAAGCGGAAGATGTTGTCGATGAAGAACAGCACGTCCTGCTTCTGCACATCGCGGAAGTACTCCGCCATGGTCAGACCCGCGAGGGCCACGCGCAGACGGGTGCCCGGGGGCTCGTCCATCTGGCCGAAGACAAGGGCGGTCTTGTCGATGACGCCCGACTCCGACATCTCCGCGATGAGGTCGTTGCCCTCACGCGTGCGCTCACCGACACCGGCGAACACGGAGACACCGTCGTGGTTGTTGGCGACGCGGTAGATCATCTCCTGGATGAGCACCGTCTTGCCGACACCGGCACCACCGAACAGACCGATCTTTCCACCCTTGACGTACGGGGTGAGAAGGTCGATGACCTTGACGCCGGTCTCGAACATCTCGGTCTTCGACTCGAGCTCGTCGAAGCGCGGGGCCTTGCGGTGGATGGACCAGCGCTCGCCCTCGTACTTCTCGTCGGCGTTCAGCACCTCACCGAGAGTGTTGAACACCTTGCCCTTGGTGAAGTCGCCGACCGGGACCGTGATACCGGCGCCCGTGTCGGTGACCGCGGCCTGGCGGACCAGACCGTCGGTCGGCTGCATGGAGATCGTGCGGACCAGGCCGTCACCCAGGTGCTGGGCGACTTCCAGGGTCAGCGTCTTCTTCTCGCCGGCGTTGGCCGGGTCGGCCACCTCGACGTGAAGGGCGTTGTAAATCTCCGGCATCGCGTCGACGGGGAACTCCACGTCGACGACCGGGCCGATGACCCGGGCGACGCGGCCCGTGGCAACGGCCGTCTCAGAAGTCGTCGTCATTACTTGTCACTCCCCGCGGTCGCGTCGGCAAGGGCTGCGGAGCCACCGACGATCTCGCTGATTTCCTGGGTGATTTCGGCCTGGCGGGCCGCATTGGCAAGTCGGGAGAGCGTGGTGATCAGGTCTCCCGCGTTGTCGGTCGCCGACTTCATCGCGCGGCGCGTTGCGGCGTGCTTGGAGGCAGCCGACTGGAGCAGCGCGTTGTAGATACGGCTCTCGACGTAGCGCGGCAGAAGGGCGTCAAGGACGTCCTCCGCCGACGGCTCGAACTCGTACAGCGGAAGGATCTCGCCCTTGGGCGCCTCTTCCGCCACCTCTTCGAGGCGAAGCGGCAGCAGTCGGCCGTCGATGGCCGACTGCGTCATCATCGAGACGAACTCGGTGTAGACGATGTGGAGTTCGTCCACGCCGCCGTCCGCCGTCTCCTTCTCGATGGCCTCGATCAGCGGACCCGCAACCTTCTTCGCGTCCGCGTAGGTGGGCTCGTCGGTGAAACCCGACCACGACTCCACGACCTTGCGCTCGCGGAAGTTGTAGTGGGCGAGACCGCGGCGGCCGACGATGTACGTGTCGACCTCCTTGCCCTCGGCCTCAAGACGGGCGGTCAGCAGCTCCGCCGCCTTGATGGCGTTGGAGTTGAAGGCGCCGGCCAGTCCGCGGTCGCTCGTGAGGAGCAGTACCGCGGAACGGGTCGCCGTCTCCGCCTCCGTGGTCAGCGGGTGCTTGGTGTTCGAGCCGGTGCCGACCGCCGTGACCGCGCGGGTGAGCTCGGTCGCGTACGGCGCGGAGGCCGCCACCTTGCGCTGCGCCTTGACGACGCGCGAGGCGGCGATCATCTCCATCGCCTTGGTGATCTTCTTGGTCGCGGTGACGGATCGGATGCGACGCTTGTAGACCCGGAGCTGGGCTCCCATGAGTCAGGTCCCTTCCTTACGTCACTTGGCAGCGGCCGGAGCGTCCTCGCCGAGAAGCTTCCCGTCCGAGGTCTCGAACTGCTTCTTGAAGTCCACGATGGCGTCCGCGACGGCGGTCAGGGTGTCGTCCGACATCTTGCCGCCCTCCTTGATGGAGGTCATGAGGCCCTGCTCCTTGCGGTGCAGGTACTCCAGGAGCTCCTTCTCGAAGCGGCGGACGTCGGCGACCGGTACGTCGTCCATCTTGCCGGTGGTACCGGCCCAGACGGAGACGACCTGGTCCTCGGTCGGCATCGGCTGGTACTGAGCCTGCTTGAGCAGCTCGACCAGTCGCTGACCACGCTCCAGCTGCGACTTCGACGCGGCGTCCAGGTCGGAACCGAAGGCGGCGAACGCCTCCAGCTCGCGGTACTGGGCCAGGTCGAGGCGGAGCCGGCCGGAGACCTGCTTCATCGCCTTGTGCTGAGCGGAGCCACCGACGCGGGAGACCGAGATACCGACGTTCAGGGCCGGACGCTGACCGGCGTTGAACAGGTCGGACTCCAGGAAGCACTGGCCGTCGGTGATGGAGATGACGTTGGTCGGGATGAACGCCGACACGTCGTTCGCCTTGGTCTCGACGATCGGCAGACCCGTCATCGAACCGGCGCCCAGGTCGTCGGAGAGCTTCGCGCAGCGCTCCAGCAGACGGGAGTGCAGGTAGAAGACGTCACCGGGGTAGGCCTCGCGCCCCGGCGGGCGGCGGAGCAGCAGGGACACGGCGCGGTAGGCGTCGGCCTGCTTCGAGAGGTCGTCGAAGATGATGAGGACGTGCTTGCCCTCGTACATCCACTGCTGGCCGATGGCCGAACCGGTGTACGGCGCCAGGTACTTGAAGCCGGCCGGGTCGGACGCCGGGGCGGCGACGATGGTCGTGTACTCCAGCGCGCCGGCCTCTTCGAGGGCGCCACGCACGGAGGCGATGGTCGAGCCCTTCTGACCGATGGCGACGTAGATGCAGCGGACCTGCTTCTTGGTGTCGCCCGAGCGCCAGTTGTCGCGCTGGTTGATGATCGTGTCGACGGCCAGCGCGGTCTTGCCGGTCTGACGGTCACCGATGATCAGCTGACGCTGGCCACGGCCGATCGGGGTCATCGCGTCGACGGCCTTGTAGCCGGTCTCCATCGGCTCGTGCACCGACTTGCGGACCATGACGCCCGGGGCCTGCAGCTCGAGGGCGCGGCGGCCGGACGTCTCGATCTCGCCGAGGCCGTCGATCGGGTTGCCGAGCGGGTCGACGACGCGGCCGAGGTAGCCCTCGCCCACGGCGACGGACAGCACCTCACCGGTGCGCTGCACCGGCTGGCCCTCTTCAATGCCGCTGAACTCGCCGAGGACGACCGCACCGATCTCGCGCTCTTCCAGGTTCAGCGCGAGGCCGAGGGTTCCGTCCTCGAACTTCAGCAGTTCGTTGGCCATGGCCGAGGGCAGACCCTCGATCTTGGCGATACCGTCGCCGGCGACGGTGACCGTACCGACCTCCTCGCGCGAGGCCGCGTCCGGCTGGTACGACTGGACAAAGTTCTCCAGCGCGTCCCGGATCTCCTCCGGCCGGATCGTGAGCTCCGCCATCTGGGTTCCCTGCTCTCCTTGTTGGGCCCGAAGTTTCACTTGGGGGGATGGGGACTCCCCCCTATGAGAGGTGAATCCTCTGCACGGCCCAACATGGGCCGTAATTGCGTACTGCTTATGGGGTTACTAGCTCGCCATGCGGCGGGCGGCGTCCTCGAGACGGTCCGCGAGGGAACCGTTGATGACCTCGTCGCCGACCTGCACCCGGATCCCGCCGAGGACATCGGGGTCCACGTCGAGGTTGAGGTGCATCGGGCGGCCGTAGAGCTTCGCCAGAGCGGCGCCGAGGCGCTGCTTCTGTCCGTCACTCAGCGGCACCGCCGAGGTGACCACGGCGACCATGCGGTTGCGGCGCTCGGCGGCGAGCCTGGACAGGGACTCGAGTCCCGCTTCCAGGCTACGTCCGCGAGGCGCGGTCACAAGGCGCGTCACCAGACGCTCGGTCGTCACGTCGGCGCGGCCGCCGAGCAGGCTGCGCAGCAGCTCGCTCTTGGCCGCCGTGGAGGCGGCGCGGTCGGTCAGCGCGGCGCGCAGCTCGGTGTTCGAGGCGACGATCCGGCCGAAGCGGAACAGCTCGTCCTCGACGTTGTCGAGCGCACCCGTCCGCTGGGCCGCCGTGAGGTCGGCCGTGGCGGAGAGTTCCTCGAGGGCGTCCACCAGGTCGCGGGGCTGCGACCAGCGGGAGCGCACCATGCCGGACACCAGGTCGGCGGTGGTGCCGCCCACCTGGGCGCCGATCAGGCGCTGGACCAGCTCGGCCTTGGCCTCGCCGGGCTGCGCCGGGTCGGTGAGGACCCGACGCAGCGACACCTCGCGGTGGAGCAGCGCGGTGACCGCGGCCAGCTCGTCGGCGAGCTGTACCGCGTCCACGGACGTCGAGTCCGTCAGCGCGTCGAGACGCTCACGTGCGGCTGCGGTTGCCTCGCGGCTCGCTCCGTGCGCTGTCATCGAGCCGCCTCGGCCTTCTCCTCAAGCTCGGAGAGGAAACGGTCGATGACGCGGCTCTGCCGGGCGTGGTCCTCGAGGGACTCGCCGACCAGCTTGCCGGCCAGGTCGGTGGCCAGGTGGCCGACGTCCTGACGCAGCGCCTGAGCGGCGGCCTTGCGGTCTGCCTCGATCTGCGTGTGACCGGCGGCGACGATTTCCTCGCGCTGCCGCTGGCCTTCCGCGCGCATCTCGGCGATGAGCGTGGCGCCCTGCTCCGTTGCTTCCTGGCGCAGGCGCGCGGCCTCGTGACGGGCTTCGGCGAGCTGAGCCTTGTACTGCTCAAGAACGCTCTGGGCCTCGGTCTGAGCGGCCTCGGCCTTTTCGATACCGCCCTCGATGGCCTCGCGGCGCTGCTCCAGAACCTTGTTGATGTTCGGGAGGAGCTTCCAGGCCAGGAAACCGAAGACGATGACGAAGGCGATCAGGCCGATGACAAGCTCGGGGATCGGCGGGATGAGGGGGTTTTCGGCCTCCTCGGCCGCCAGAATGAGCAGCTGGCTCATATCAGTGCCTTTCGTCTAGTGGGCTGTCGTGGATCCGAAGATCACTTGCCGTAGACGAACGGCATGACCAGACCGATGAGGGCGAGCGCCTCACAGAAGGCGAAGCCGAGGATCTGGTTGGCGCGGATCAGACCGGCGGCCTCAGGCTGACGGGCGAGCGCCTGGGTGCCGTTACCGAAGATGATGCCGACGCCGACGCCGGGGCCGATGGCCGCGAGGCCGTAACCGATCGAGCCGAGCGAGCCGGAGACAGCGGCAAGGGTCTGCATGCCAGTTATTCCTTTTCTTTACGGACCGGTGGGGGTTGGCCACCGGACGACTGCGGGGCGGAGAGGACGGGCGCTCAGTGGTGCTCGGCCAGCGCGCCCTGGATGAAGGTGCAGGTCAGCAGCACGAACACGTACGCCTGCAGGGCCTGGATGAACAGCTCGAAGGCCGTCATGACGATGACCATGATGAACGAGACGCCCGAGTAGACGATCCCGAGACCGTTGAGCAGGTACCAGGTGGCGATCGTGAACAGCAGCAGCAGGGTGTGTCCCGCGAACATGTTCGCGAAGAGTCGCACCGCGTGCGTGAACGGCCGGACGATCAGGTTCGAGAGCAGCTCGATGAACATGGCCAGCGGGAGAACCGGGCCCAGCGACTTGTCGTAGCCGCTGAAGTTCTTGAACGCTCCGACGAATCCGTGGCGCTTGAACGTCAGGGACACCCAGACGATGTAGACGATTCCGGCCAGCACCGCGGGGTACGAGATGATCGCCGTCACCGGGAACTGGGCGACCGGAATGATCGACCAGAGGTTCATCATCCAGACGAAGAAGAACAGCGAGACGACCAGCGGGACGTACTTCTCGCCTTCCTTCTTGCCGATCGTCTCGTAGACGACGCCGCGGCGGATGAAGTCGTAGCCCGCCTCCGCGACCATCTGCAGCTTGCCCGGGACGACCTTCGGCTTGCGGAAGGCGGCCCAGAAGAAGGCGACGACGATAACCGAGCCGAGCAGCGCCAGGAGCATCGTCTTGTTGAAGTACAAGTTGCTGTCCCCGTCGCCCCAGAGAGGCTCGAACAGGAACGAGTGCAAGCCGGGTGCCGGGAAGCCACAACCGTTGTTCTCGAAGATGTGGCAGTCGGTCTCGAAAGCGAGCACCTGCGTCGGGTCAGCACTCACCGCGGGCTCCTTCAGCGTGGCGCATAGGTACGGCAACCTCGTTGTGTCGGCGCGGCGGACAGCCGCGGTTCGGCACTGGACTGGTGTTACGGATGTGGGGGCGGCTGTGGGGCATCAAGCCTCGCGATTGAGCAGGCGTCAGCTCAGATGCCCGCGCCCGCGATGCCGCAGTTGGCACCGGACGATAGCAGGATCTCTTACGCGCACTTATCCCGGCCCTACCCCTCACGACGAGTGGCCCTTCTTCTCGGGCTTGTCGCCCTTCGAAGAGTCCGGCTCCACGTAAAGGATCTTGGCCTTCATTTGGGCACGCGCCTGTGCGCCGATCCACACGAGGGTGGTGGCGACCAGGGTGAGCGCGAAGGACTTGGGGTTGAACAGCGACGTGTTCTTGAACACGGCGACAAAGATGAACAGCAGAAGAATCTGTGCCGTGTAGAGCAAGAGGCCCATCGCCTGGAACAGGTGCGGAAGCGATTTGGCAGTGCGCTGCAGAACGTAGAGCCCGAGTCCCATGAAGAGGATCACTACCAGCGTCGCGACGATCGCCCCGATCGCTCCCTTGCCGCCGGCGACCACACCACTGACGACGGCGGCAATCGCGCCGACGGCAGCCGTGGGCACAGCGGCCTGAAGGAGAATCCGGGCGTCATTGGACGGCATGGCGGCAACTCCGCTTGCTAAGGGGGGCGTGTCGTCATGGACGAGCGTAGTCCCGGGCCGAGAGAGAACCTCACGCCAAGGGACCGTCGTACTGGGGTCCTTCGGCTCTGCCCTGGGTTCTCGTGAACCGTATCACAAACTATTTTGATGAGGTCTTTACCTGGTTGGTGTGCTGACTGTCACACATGAGAGTGAGGGTGCGCGTCTGTGCACTCGGCAACCCAACTTGTCTGGTATTGGGACGCTTTACTACCCCACGATTTGGTCACGCGTTAGTCAGATTCTTACCTTCGCCTCAGCGCGACGACTCGGCCTCACGCCGGTCCAGGAGTCGCGAACGGGTACCAATTGCCGTCGCTCCGTTGACTCCTGAGACTCCGGCGACAGCCGGCGCACGGTGCTCCCGGGCCTCGTCCGGCCCGTCGGCCACCGCTGTCTCATGGGTGACGGGCGACCCGGCTCCGGCCGCCGCGGCGGCCCTGCGGCGGCGGTAGCGCGGCGGCACGAGGTGCTCGGCCCAGCGCGGGGCACGCGGCGTGAAGCGCGGCAGCAGGAGCAGTACGAGACCCACCGCGCTCAGGGCCGCGATGGTGAGCACGCTCCACATTGCCCCGGAGTTGACCGAGTACGCGAGGGCGCCGAAGGCGATCAGCGCCGACCAGAAGTACATGATCAGCACCGCACGGCTGTGCGAGTGGCCGACCTCCAGGAGGCGGTGGTGCAGGTGCCCGCGGTCCGCCGCGAACGGCGACTGCCCGCGCCAGGTGCGCCGCACGATGGCGAGCACCAGGTCGGCGGCCGGGATCGCGATGATCGTCAGCGGCAGCAGCAGCGGGATGAACACGGGAACCGTCTGGTGCACGGTGTTGCGCGGGGAACCGGTGAACAGGTTCATCACGTCGGGGTCGATCTGCCCGGTGATGGAGATGGCGCCGGCGGCCAGCACCAGCCCGATGAGCATCGAACCGGAGTCGCCCATGAAGATCCGCGCGGGGTGCATGTTGTGCGGCAGGAAGCCCAGGCACATGCCCATCAGGATCGCCGCGAACAGCGTCGCCGGAGCGGCCGCCTCGATGCCGTACGAGTACCAGATCCGGTAGGCGTACAGGAAGAACGCCGTGGACGCGATGCACACCATGCCGGCGGCCAGTCCGTCGAGACCGTCCACGAAGTTGACCGCGTTGATGGTGATGACGACGAGCGCCACCGTCAGCAGGGTGCCCTGCCACTGGGTCAGCGCGACCAGGCCGACCCCCGGGATCGGCAGCCACAGGATCGTCAGACCCTGCATGACCATCACGCCCGCGGCGATCATCTGACCGCCCAGCTTGATCAGCGCGTCGATCTCGAACTTGTCGTCCAGCACGCCGATCAGCCAGATCAGGGCCGCTCCGGAGAGCAGGGCGCGCGGCTCGTTGGAGTTCGAGAACACCGCGTTGAGGTTGGTCAGGTGGTCGGCGACCAGCAGGCCGGCGCACAGACCGAAGAACATCGCGATGCCGCCGAGCCTCGGCGTGGGTTCACGGTGCACGTCGCGTGCCCTGATTTCCGGCATGGCTCCGGCCACGATCGCGAACTTCCGTACCGGCCCTGTCAGCAGATACGTCACCGCGGCCGTGATGCAGAGCGTCAGCAGGTATTCACGCACGGGCTTCCCCACAGGTCTCGCAGGCCATCACAGCCCCACACCCTAGCGATGCACGCATATGGTTGGGGACTTCCGGGTAGCGACGATGGTTGCACGAGTGGCTGTGCAGTCCGGTACGTGTACCCCCGGTCAGTCCGGATAAGGCGGAAATCTTCCCGTCAGCTCCCGCACTTCCTCACGCGCGGTCCTGGCGTCGATCTCGTCCCGCAGTACCCCGGCGAACAGGGCCGCGACCCGTGCCATCTCCGCCTCGCCCATCCCCTGCGTGGTCAGCGCGGCGGTGCCGAGCCGCAGGCCACGGGCGTCGCCGTGAGGCAACGCACAGGTGTCGAGGACCATACCGGCGGCGGCGAGCCGGCCACGCGCGGTGCGCCCGTCGACACCGAGCGGCGCGGGATCCGCGGCGAGCAGATGGGTGTCGGTGCCGCCCGTGGTGATCGCGAGCCCCTCCGCGCCCAGCCCGTCGGCCAGCACACGCGCGTTGGCGACCACCTGATGGGCGTACGCGGTGAACGCCGGGGTTGCCGCCTCGCCGAACGCGACGGCCTTGGCCGCGATCGTGTGCATCTGCGCGCCGCCCTGGGTGAACGGGAAGACGGCCCGGTCGACGCGCTCGGCCAGCTCGCTCCCACACAGGATCATGCCGCCGCGCGGCCCGCGGAGCACCTTGTGGGTCGTGGCGCACACGACATCGGCGTACGGCACCGGATTGGGCGCCGCTCCCCCCGCGACGAGCCCGATGGGATGGGCGGCGTCCGCGATGAGATAGGCGCCGACCTCGTCGGCGATCTCCCGGAAGAGCGCGTAGTCGATGTGCCGGGGGTACGAGATCGATCCGCAGACGATGGCCTTGGGGCGACGGGCGCGGGCCAGCGTGCGCACCTGCTCGTAGTCGATGAGCCCGGACTCCGCCCCGACCCCGTAGCCGACGAAGTCGAACCAGCGGCCGGAGAAGTTCGCGGGCGACCCGTGGGTCAGATGACCGCCGAAGGGAAGGCCCATCGCCAGCACGGTGTCACCGGGGCGCAGCAGGGCTGCGTACGCGGCCAGGACGGCCGAACTCCCGGAGTGGGACTGGACGTTGGCGTGGTCGGCGCCGAAGAGCGCCCTGGCCCGGTCGACGGCGACGCGTTCGGCGACGTCGACGATCTCGCAGCCGCCGTGATGGCGGGCGCCGGGGTATCCCTCGGCGTACTTGTTCGCCAGCGGCGAGCCGAGCGCGGCCAGCACGGCCGGCGAGGTGAAGTTCTCGGCGGCGATCAGCTGCAGCGTGGTCGACTGCCGGTCCAGCTCGCCGATCAGGATCTCGGCGAGCTCGGGGTCCTGGCGGCTCAGGACATCCGCTTCGAGCGTGGTTGCGACCGGCATGGTGGACTCCGGACCTCTACGGGGGACGCTTACGTCCAATGTAGGACCGGGACCGGTGGGACGCCCGGTATCACGTCCGCGCGGGTACCCCCGTCAGAGCGGTGACGACCGGATCCAGTGCCTCGTTGATCTCGTCCCCGATGGACCGGAAGAACGGCAGCGGCGCCCCGTAGGGGTCGTAGACCTCGTCGGCCTCCGCGGTCGGGGCCAGCAGCCAGCCGCGCAGGGCCGCGGCGGCCCGCACCAGGGCGACGGCGCGTTCGATCACGCCGTCCTGGAGGGGCGGCAGGGTCGCCGTGTCTATGGCGCGGACGAGGCGGGTGAACTCCTTCAGGGTGAAGGTGCGCAGGCCCGCCGAGTGGCCCATGGAGATGACCTGGGCACGGTGGTCGCGGGTGGCCGTCAGGACCAGGTCGGCGCGGATGACGTGGTCGTCGAGGAGCTCACGTCCGACGAAGCCGGAGGAGTCCGCGCCGAAGTCGGCGAGGACGGTCTCGGCGTTGGCCTCCATGGGCGCGCCCTCGTGGCCCCAGGTGCCGGCGCTCTCCACGATCAGGCCGCCCCACAGGGGGTCGCCGAGCCGGTCCGCCAGGGCATGCCGGGTCAGCCGCTCGGTGATCGGCGAGCGGCACACGTTGCCGGTGCTGACGTGGAGGATGCGGAAGGACCCCCGGGGGGACCCACCGGTCCCCGTGATCCCCGTGCCTATCCATCCACGCCCCGCGTCAGGGGCTGTCAATTCGCCACCTCGAGGTCGGGGACGACCTTCCGGAGCTCCTCCGCCGACAGGGCGCCCGCGCGCAGCAGCACGGGCACCTTGCCGGTCACGTCGACGATGGAGGAGGGCACGTTGCCCGGGGTCGGGCCGCCGTCCAGGTAGACCGAGACGGAGTCGCCGAGCATGTCCTGCGCGGCGTCGCAGTCCTCCGGCGCCGGGTGGCCCGTGAGGTTGGCGGAGGAGACGGCCATCGGGCCGACCTCCGTGAGGAGCTCGATGGCGACGGGGTGCAGCGGCATACGGATCGCGACCGTGCCCCGGGTGTCCCCCAGGTCCCACTGGAGGGACGGCTGGTGCTTGGCGACGAGCGTCAGGGCGCCCGGCCAGAACGCGTCGACGAGCTCCCAGGCCATCTCGGAGAAGTCCGTGACGAGGCCGTGCAGGGTGTTCGGGGAGCCGATGAGGACAGGGGTGGGCATGTTGCGGCCCCGGCCCTTGGCGTCCAGCAGGTCGGCGACGGCCTCGGAGGTGAAGGCGTCGGCACCGATGCCGTAGACGGTGTCCGTCGGGAGGACCACCAGTTCGCCACGGCGGACGGCGGACGCTGCCTCACGCAGACCTGTGGTGCGGTCGGTCGCGTCGTTGGTGTCGTATCGCCGTGCCATTTAGCGGGCCTCCTCATACATGTACTGCTGGCTGGGGATGCGGGGAAACGCGATGCGTGCGCGCACAACGGCGCGGTGGGCCGGAACCCCGTGGGCCGTGCTCACGGCATCGCCTTGCGGGCGGTCGCGAACCGCGGCCGGTTGTTGAGGTCCGGGTGGTCGGCCGCGTCGGCCCAGCCCCGCTCCTCGGTGAAGATCCACGGCACCTGGCCGCCCTGGGTGTCGGCGTGCTCGATGACGACGACGCCGCCGGGGCGCAGCAGACGGTGCGCGGTGCGCTCGATGCCGCGGATGAGGTCGAGTCCGTCCTCGCCCGAGAAGAGGGCGAGTTCGGGGTCGTAGTCCCGGGCCTCCGGCTGCACGTACTCCCATTCGGTGAGCGGGATGTACGGAGGGTTGGAGATCACCAGGTCCACCTGGCCGTCGAGGTCGGGGAAGGCCGCGAGGGCGTCTCCCTGGCGCAGGTCGACCCTGGACCCCTCGACGTTCTTGCGCGTCCACCGCAGGGCGTCCTCGGACAGCTCCACGGCGTGCACACGGGAGCGCGGGACCTCCTGTGCCAGGGCGAGCGCGATGGCGCCCGAGCCGGTGCACAGGTCGACGATCAGCGGTTCGACGACATCCATCGCGCGGACGGCGTCTATGGCCCAGCCGACGACCGACTCGGTCTCGGGGCGCGGGACGAACACGCCCGGGCCCACCTGGAGTTCGAGGTAGCGGAAGTAGGCGCGCCCGGTGATGTGCTGGAGCGGCTCGCGCGCCTCGCGGCGCGCGGTCACCTCCCAGTAGCGGGCGTCGAAGTCCGCGTCCTTGACGCTGTGCAGCTCGCCCCGCTTCACGCCGTGCACGAAGGCGGCGAGCTCCTCCGCGTCGTTGCGCGGCGAGGGCACGCCGGCGTCGGCCAGCCGCTGGGTGGCCTGGGCCACTTCCGCGAGCAGCAGGTTCACGCTGGTCCTCCGGGGCTGAGCTGTTGTCGTTTGCTGTTACGCGTTGGCGAGCTTGGCGGCCGAGTCCGCGTCGACGCAGGCCTGGATGACCGCGTCGAGCTCGCCGTCGAGGACCTGGTCCAAGTTGTACGCCTTGAAGCCGACGCGGTGGTCCGAGATGCGATTCTCCGGGAAGTTGTACGTACGGATCTTCTCGGAGCGGTCGACGGTACGGACCTGGCTGCGGCGGGCGTCCGCGGCCTCCCGCTCCGCTTCCTCCTGCGCCGCCGCGAGGAGCCTGGAGCGCAGGATACGCATCGCCTGCTCCTTGTTCTGCAGCTGGCTCTTCTCGTTCTGGCAGGAAGCGACGACTCCGGTGGGAATGTGCGTGATGCGCACCGCGGAGTCGGTGGTGTTGACGGACTGGCCGCCGGGGCCCGAGGAGCGGTAGACGTCGATACGGAGATCGTTCGCGTGGATCTCGACGTCGACCTCCTCGGCCTCGGGCGTGACGAGGACACCGGCGGCCGAAGTGTGAATCCGGCCCTGCGACTCGGTCGAGGGCACGCGCTGCACGCGGTGCACGCCGCCCTCGTACTTCAGGCGGGCCCAGACGCCCTGGCCGGGCTCGGTGGCACCCTGGCCGCCCTTGGTCTTCACCGCGACCTGGACGTCCTTGTAGCCGCCGAGCTCGGACTCGGTGGCATCGATGAGCTCGGTCTTCCAGCCGACGCGCTCGGCGTAGCGCAGGTACATGCGCAGCAGGTCACCGGCGAACAGGGCGGACTCGTCGCCGCCGGCGCCCGCCTTGATCTCCAGGATGACGTCCTTGTCGTCGCTCGGGTCGCGCGGGACCAGCAGCAGGCGGAGCTTCTCGGTGAGCTCCTCGCGCTGCTTCTCCAGGTCCTTGACCTCGGCCACGAAGTCGGGGTCGTCGGCGGCGAACTCCTTCGCCGTGCCGATGTCGTCCCCGGTCTGCTTCCAGGAGCGGTACGTCGCGACGATCGGGGTCAGCTCGGCGTAGCGCTTGTTGAGCTTGCGCGCGTTGGCCTGGTCGGCGTGCACCGACGGGTCAGCGAGCTTCTTCTCCAGATCGGCGTGCTCGCCGATCAGTTCCTCGACCGCCTCGAACATCTCCGGCTCCAATGGACTGTCCCCAGCTCCGTGACGGGCTCGGGGACGTAGGTACGGCGTGGGGGTCCCCCTGCTCGAACGGGTTCGAGAGCCTGGGGGAGGGGGCTGGACCGCAAAGCGCCGGTCCCGGCGTCCCCGTGCTGGGGACTCCGAAGACCGGCGCTGTGGGCTCGCTACTTGTTGGCAGCCGCAGCCTTGCCGAAGCGGGCCTCGAAGCGGGCCACACGGCCACCGGTGTCGAGGATCTTCTGCTTGCCCGTGTAGAACGGGTGGCACTCGGAGCAGACCTCGGCACGGACGGTGCCGCTGGAGATCGTGCTACGGGTGGTGAACGACGCGCCACAGGTACAGCTGACCTGCGTCTCGACGTACTCGGGGTGGATGTCGCGCTTCAAGGTGTCTCCTAGTTTCGGGAGGGCACCGGGTCGCCGCCGCGGGATGCGGGTGCGTGAACCGGGGCCGACGTACCAGTCTGCCAGCACTGGCCGTATCCCCCAAAACGGGGGGACGCGACGATCTATTCCCCAGGGGTCCGCGCGCAGGTCAGCCGGGGCTGACGACACCCTTCGCGGTGCCCGTGGCGGTTCCCTTGGTGGCCGCCTTCGGGATCGGCAGGTCGTCCTTCAGCGCCTTCCAGACCAGCTTCGCCTTGGCCTTGTCGACCAGGACGCGGTTGGCGTCGGCGCTGTCGTACTGGACCGGCATCGTCACCATGTTCATGTGGGACGAGCTGATGCCCTTGAGGCCGCCCGCGAAGGAGGCGAGGTCGGTGACACTGCCGATGTCGGAGTCGGTGGTCACCGTCCGGGTCGCGGTGTCGGCGAGGTCGTACAGCTTTTTCGGGTTGGACAGGATGCCGATGTGCTTGACCTGGTCGACCAGGGCCTTCATGAAGGCCTGCTGGAGCTGGATGCGGCCGAGGTCGGAGCCGTCGCCGACGCCGTGCCGGGTGCGGACCAGGCCGAGCGCCTGCTTGCCGTCGAGCTCGTGCGATCCGGCCGTCAGACGCAGATGGCTGTCGGGGTCCGAGATGGCCTTGGTCGTGGTGACCGTGACGCCGCCCAGGTCGTCGATCAGCTTCTGGAAGCCGCTGAAGTCGACCTCCAGGTAGTGGTCCATGCGGATGCCGGAGAGGGACTCGACGGTCTTCACCGCGCAAGCGGCGCCGCCGGTGGAGTAGGCGGAGTTGAACATCACGCCGGAGGCGGCGCCGTGGACGGTGCCCTGGGGGTCGACGCAGGACGGCCGCTCGACGAGGGTGTCGCGGGGGATGGACACCACGCTGGCCCTCTTGTGGCCCTTGTACACGTGGACGATCATCGCGGTGTCGGAGCGGGCGCTGCCGTCGTCGGTGCCGCCGCCCAGCTTCTTGTTGCTGCCGGAGCGGGTGTCGGAGCCCAGGACCAGGATGTTCTCGGAGCCGTTGTCGACCTTGGTGGGCCGGTCGCTGCCGAGCGCCTGGTTGATGTCGACGCTCTTGAGGTTGCCGTTGAGCTTGAAGTACAGGTAGCCGGCTCCGGTGCCGCCGAGCACCACGATGCCCGCCGCGGTCCAGGCCGTGACGAGCAGGGCCTTGCTCCGCGTGCTGCGGGTCCTGCGGCGGCGGCCCTTGGCCCGGCGCTGGGTGCTGGTGCCGGAGTCCCCCGGTATTGCGGGCTCCGGCGTGCTCTCGGCAGGCATGTGCTCCTCAATTCCTTTGCGGTCGGTTACCCCCTGCTTTCAGGGCTAGGCCCGTCTGGTCGTGACGAGGCGTACCGCTCCATGGTCACTCCGTACGGTCAGACGGGGAAACCCGGGAAAGGGTTGCACAACGAAATGTGCCCACCGCGTGGCGCGATGGGCACATTGCGTGATCGGTGAGACCGGGAAAACCCCGCTCACCTGCGATGTCAGCCGAAGATGTCGTACTCCTGGAAACCGGTGCCGACCGAGATCCGCGTGGCGAAGATCTCGCTGGTGGCCTTGCCGGTACCCGGGTACAGGTACAGCGTGCCGCCGGAGGTGCGGGCCAGGAAGTCGGCCTTGCCGTCGCCGGTCACGTCACCGACGGCGTCGAAGGCGTTGTAGCTGCTCCACGTACGCACCTTGATGCGGGAGGAGAAGGCGCCACTGCCGGTCTTGCCGGTGCCCTTGTACAGGTAGACGTACGAGCCGGTCTTGCTGCGCGCGATCAGGTCGGCCTTGCCGTCGCCGGTGAAGTCGCCGTGCCCGCGCACCGAGTTGTACTGGCTCCAGCCGGTGCTGACCTGGACACGCGAGGAGAAGGTGCCGTTGCCCTTGCCCGGGTACTGCCACATCACGCCGGAGGAGTCGACGGAGAGGATGTCGGGCAGACCGTCGCCGTTGAGGTCGCCCGGCGCGATGATGCGCTGACGGGTACCCCAGCTGCTGAAGATCTTTTCGGTGGACCAGTCGTCGATCGACTTCACGTAGTGCATCCAGAGGACGTCACCGCTGGCGCTGTCGCGGACCACGAGGTCCTGGTAGCCGTCACGGTTCAGGTCGGTCTGGAGCACGACGTTGACGCCGTCCCAGCCGCCCCACGACACGCGCGCGGCGAACGAGGTGCCCTTGGAGTCCTTCGAGTAGCCCGTCTTGGTCGACGCGTTACGGACCCACAGGTCGGCCTTGTGGTCGCCGCTCAGGTTCGTGTCCTCGACGCGCGGGTAGGCGGCACCGACATAGGTGCTGACCTTCGAGAAGACGCTGCGGGCGCCCTCAGCGACGCAGTCCTCGACACCCCAGGAGACGACGCCCACGATGCGGCCGCCGACGATCAGCGGGCCGCCGGAGTCGCCGTTGCAGGCCGAGACGGTGCCGGTGTCGCTGCCGGTCGCCGGCTTGCCCGCGCAGACCATGTGGCCCTTGATGAAGTCGGCCGGATAGGTGTTGCTGCACGTGGTGTCCGAGTTGATCGGCAGCGTGGCCGTCTTCAGCGTCTCGGAGATGTCCTGCGTGGTGGAGCTGGTGCGGCCCCAGCCGTAGAGCGTCGCCTCGGTGTTGGCCGCGTACGAGGCGGTGTCACCGGACGTCGTCATGCGGATCGGCTTGGCGGTGACGGCGTTCGCCAGCGTGATGACCGCGATGTCGTTGTCGATGGTCGTCGAGCTGTACGAGGGGTGGTTCCACTGCCGCCAGGGGGCGCTCACCGTGGCCCCCGACGGCAGGTCGCTGCCGGTCGGCAGCTGGGAGGTGCCCGTGATGACGGCGCCGTTGGCCTTCCAGTCGTAGCCCTTGACGCAGTGCGCGGCGGTCAGGATCTTCGTCGGCGAGACGACGGAGCCACCGCAGAAGAAGCCGAGGTCGTCGGCCTCGCTGGTGGTGCCCTTGTCGTCGTAGTACCAGAGCTGGGCCATGAACGGGGCCGTGGCGATGGTGGTCGTGGTGCCGCCGATGATCTTCGGGTCGACGCGCGCCGTGTTCGTACCCGCGCTCAGCGACGCCTTCTGGGTCGTCCGGCCCGCGATGTCGTCACCGGCGACGGCGCCCGCCACACGCTTCTCCAGCTCGGCCAGGGACGGCGTCGAGTGGGTGGGCCGCACGGTCGGGGTGGGCAGCGTCGTACTGGGCGCGGCGTTCGCGGACGACATCAGAAGCGCGCCGGCGACCGCGGCGGCGAGGCCGGCTGCGGCGACCGGCACGGCGATCCGTATACGGCGTCTGTGTCGACCGCCTCCGGACGTGGACGTATCCACTCAAGTCCCCCCTCAGAGTCAAGAGTTCAGATCTGCTTCAGCAGAAGTTCAAGGGCGCGATCGTACATGTGCACCGGACAGCACAAAGGACCGCCCCCGTCACCTGCGTGACGGGGGCGGTCCTTGGTGGTTCTTGCCCTACAGACCTCAGTCGTTGCCGTTGCCCGGCGACGGCGTGGTCTTCTGGATCTGGAGCAGGAACTCGGCGTTCGACTTCGTCTGCTTCATCTTGTCGAGCAGCAGCTCGATCGCCTGCTGCTGGTCGAGCGCGTGGAGCACGCGGCGCAGCTTCCAGGTGATGGCGAGCTCGTCGCTGCCGAGCAGGAGCTCTTCCTTACGGGTACCGGACGCGTCGACGTCCACCGCCGGGAAGACGCGCTTGTCGGCGAGCTTCCGGTCGAGCTTGAGCTCGGCGTTGCCGGTGCCCTTGAACTCCTCGAAGATGACCTCGTCCATGCGCGAGCCGGTGTCGACCAGCGCGGTGGCCAGGATCGTCAGCGAGCCGCCGTCCTCGATGTTGCGCGCGGCACCGAAGAAGCGCTTCGGCGGGTAGAGCGCGGTCGAGTCGACACCACCGGACAGGATGCGGCCGGAGGCCGGGGCGGCGAGGTTGTACGCACGGCCCAGACGCGTGATCGAGTCGAGCAGCACGACGACGTCGTGACCCAGCTCCACCAGACGCTTGGCACGCTCGATGGCGAGCTCGGCGACCGTGGTGTGGTCCTCGGCCGGACGGTCGAAGGTCGAGGAGATGACCTCGCCCTTCACCGACCGCTGCATGTCGGTGACCTCTTCCGGACGCTCGTCGACCAGGACGACCATCAGGTGGCACTCGGGGTTGTTGACGGTGATCGCGTTGGCGATCGCCTGCAGGATCATGGTCTTGCCGGTCTTCGGCGGGGCCACGATCAGACCGCGCTGGCCCTTGCCGATCGGCGCGACGAGGTCGATGATCCGGGTCGTCAGCACGCCCGGGTCGGTCTCCAGGCGGAGCCGGTCCTGCGGGTAGAGCGGCGTCAGCTTGTTGAACTCCGGGCGCCCGCGGCCGGATTCGGCCGCCATGCCGTTCGCCGAGTCGAGGCGGACCAGCGCGTTGAACTTCTCGCGGCGCTCGCCGTCCTTGGGCTGGCGCACCGCACCGGTGACGTGGTCACCCTTGCGCAGACCGTTCTTGCGGACCTGGGCGAGGGAGACGTACACGTCGTTGGGACCCGGCAGGTAGCCCGACGTACGGATGAACGCGTAGTTGTCGAGGATGTCGAGGATGCCCGCGACGGGGATCAGCACGTCGTCGTCGGCGACCTGCGGCTCGGCGATCTCGTCACGTCCGCGACGCCCACGGCGGTCCCGGTAACGGCCGCGCCGGCCGCGGCGGCCGCCCTCGAAGTCGTCGTCGTCCTGCGGGCCGTTGTCGCGCGGGCCGTTGTCACGCGGACCACTGTCACGCGGCTGCTGGCGGTCCTGACGGCCGCCGCCCTGCTGCTGACGGTCCGGACGGTCCTGGCGCTCCTGACGGTCGGGGCGCTGCTGTCCACCACCCTGGCCGCCCTGCTGCTCGTCGCCCTTGCTGGGACGGCGGTCGCGGTCACGGCCGCCCCGGTCGCGGTCACGGCGGTCACGGCGCTCACGACGGCCGTCGGCGCCCTCGGCGTCGCCCTGTGTCTGCGTCTCGGTCTTCGGCTCGCTCTTCGCCTCGGCGACAACCGTCTCGGGGCTGCCCGCGTCGGCGGTGGCACGGCGACGGCGGCGCTCAGCGGGGGCGTCGTCGGACGCCGGCTGGCCGGGGATCTCGATCTGCTGCTGGGCTACGGCCTTCTCGGCGTCGCCCTTCTCGGCCTTCTTCTCGGCCGGGGCGGCGGCCTCGTCGCCCGTGCGGGCCTTCGAGGTGGTCCGGCGCTTCGGCTTGGTCTCGGCGGCGGCGTCGTCGGACGCCGTCTTGGCCGGAGCACCGCCTCCGGCCTGCGCCTCCTTGATGACCTCGATCAGCTGGCTCTTGCGCATACGCGCGGTGCCCCTGATTCCGAGGCCGGATGCGACCTGCTGCAGCTCGGCCAGCACCATGCCGTCAAGGCCGGTACCGCGGCGTCGCCTGGAGCCGGCACCGGTGGCAGGCGCGGAGGCGTCCGTGGCGGGCGCGGCAGCGGTCTCCTCGACACGTGCGCCCATCAGATCGGTGGTGTCGCTCACGAAGGGTCCTTCCCTGGAGCGGACGTCGGCCTGTCTGGCTCGGCGACCGGTTGTGCTGTCCGGCTTTGGTCCTTGCTATGTGGACCGTGCCGGGGCGGTGGTCCGCCAAAGCGGCGGAAGAAATATCTGATGATGACGATTCCGGAGCCGTGGCACTGAGGTTCGGTGTCATCGGCTCGGTCACGCCGGTTCCGGAGCGTGCTCAGCACTGCTCAGCGCATAGCACCCAATGCAAGGCACAAAGCAGTTTGGGAGGCTCCCGGAAGAATGGGTGTCCCGGACGGGGACGCGAAGCACCTCGCCATGGTGGGGTCGGGTGCAGACTTGAGGTTAACACTACCGGATCCAACAAACATTCCCCCTCTCCAAATCCGGCAACCGTGGGTCGTCAATTGACCCCGGCAGGTGCGAGGGGCAGCACGCACGCCCCCTGCGCGTCGAGGTCCAGACGGTTGGCGGCCCAGCTCTGACCTGCGAGATCGGCCACCTTGTCGGCCGACGCGCGGTCCGCCAGAGCGAGCACCGTGGGCCCCGCGCCGGAGATCACCGCCGGGATGCCGTCGGCGCGCAGGCGCTCCACGAGAGCCGCGCTCTCCGGCATCGCCGGGGCGCGGTAGTCCTGGTGCAGCCGGTCCTCGGTCGCGGGCAGCAGCAGCTCGGGGCGCCGGGTCAGCGCCTCGACGAGCAGTGCGGCACGGCCCGCGTTGGCGGCGGCGTCGACATGCGGGACGGTGCGCGGCAGCAGACCGCGCGCGGTCTCGGTGAGCAGGGGCTTTCCCGGTACGAAGACCACCGGAACGATGGAATCGGCGGGCTCCATCCTGATCGCCCGCGCGGCGCCGGACTCCATCCAGGAGAGCGTGAAACCGCCGAGGAGACAGGCCGCGACATTGTCGGGGTGTCCCTCGATCTCGGTCGCGAGCTCGAGGAGCGCGGTGTCGTCGAGCCTGCTGTCCCCGCCTATCGTCACCGCGCGGGCGGCGACGATGCCGGCGCAGATGGCGGCCGAGGACGAGCCGAGACCACGGCCGTGCGGGATGCGGTTGGCGCAGACGATCTCAAGGCCGCGCGGCTGGCCGCCCAGCAGATCGAAGGCGGTGCGCAGGGAGCGTACGAGGAGATGGTTCTCGTCGCGCGGCAGCGTCTCGCTGCCCTCACCCGCGATGTCGATGTGCAGCCCGGAGTCGGCCACCCGGACGACCACGTCGTCGTACAGCCCCAGTGACAGGCCGAAGGCGTCGAAGCCCGGGCCGAGGTTGGCACTGGTGGCGGGGACGCGCACCCGGACGGCGGCGGCGCGGAACGCTGGACCGGCCATCGCTCGATGACTCTCCTTGAGCTGCGTGATGTACGAGATTTTCGAAGCACTGCGAGATGAACTGCGACAGACGGGCACCGGGACCCGGAGTCCGCAAAGTCGGCGCGGCACCGCGGCATATGCGGCGGGCGGGTTAGGTACAGCCTATCGAAGGAAGGTTCTGTGGCGACATAGGGCGCACAGGAGGCGCACGATGCGTGTCGAAAGCCTCCCGTGCACCCCCCATAGGGTCGCGATCGGGTCACCGTAGGGGGTGACCCCCGATGGCGGGCGTTTCCGTCGGCTTCTGCCGGTTTTTTGCCCACCTTCCGCGAGGCCCACCCGCGTTCGGCGCGTTCCGCCGTGTGCGGCGGGGCCGGCCGGCCCCGCCTGGCGGGTTCACGCCTGGCGGTTTTACGCCAGGCCGAGCCGCTCCGCCGCCGTCGCCGCGTCCACCGGGACCGTGACCGGCTGCGGGGCGCCCGCGACGGCCCAGTCGGGGTCCTTGAGCCCGTTTCCGGTGACCGTGCAGACGATGCGCTGCCCCGGGTCGACCTTGCCCTGCTCGGCGGCCTTCAGCAGACCGGCGACGGACGCGGCGGACGCGGGCTCGACGAAGACGCCCTCCTGCGCGGCCAACAGCCGGTAGGCGCGCAGGATCTCACGGTCCGTCACCTCGTCGATGAGGCCACCCGACTCGTCCCGCGCGGCCAGCGCGAACTTCCACGAGGCCGGGTTGCCGATACGGATCGCGGTGGCGATGGTCGACGGGTCCTTGACGACCTCGCCGCGCACGATCGGCGCGGAACCGGACGCCTGGAATCCCCACATGCGCGGGGTGCGCCGGGCGATGCCGTCGGCGGCGTACTCCGTGTACCCCTTCCAGTACGCGGTGATGTTGCCCGCGTTGCCCACCGGAAGGACGTGGATGTCGGGCGCGTCGCCGAGCATGTCCACGATCTCGAACGCGGCGGTCTTCTGGCCCTCGATACGCACCGGGTTGACCGAATTGACCAGCGCCACCGGGTAGTTGTCGGACAGCGAGCGCGCCAGCGTCAGACAGTCGTCGAAGTTGCCGTCGACCTGGAGGATCTTGGCGCCGTGCACGAGGGCCTGGCCCATCTTGCCGAGCGCGATCTTGCCCTGCGGCACGAGGACGGCGCAGACCATCCCGGCGCGCACGGCGTAGGCGGCGGCGCTCGCCGAGGTGTTGCCGGTGGAGGCGCAGATGACGGCCTTCGCGCCCTCCTCCTTCGCCCGCGTGATGGCCATGGTCATACCGCGGTCCTTGAAGGACCCGGTCGGGTTGGCGCCCTCCACCTTGAGGTGGACCTCGCAGCCCGTGCGCTCGGAGAGCACCTGCGCGGGCACGAGCGGCGTGCCGCCCTCGCGGAGCGACACGATCTGCGTGCTGTCGGACACCGGAAGCCGGTCCCGGTACTCCTCGATGATTCCGCGCCACTGGTGGGTCATTGCTGGTTACTCTCCTTCAACCCGCATGATGCTGGCGACTCCCCGAACGGTGTCGAGGCTGCGCAACGCCTCGACGGTCCCGTCCAGGGACGCGTCGGACGCACGATGGGTGACGACGACGAGGGAGGCCTCGCCGTCCTTGCCCGACTGACGCACGGTGTCGATGGACACCCCGTGCTCGGCGAACACGGTGGCGACCTGAGCGAGAACACCCGGTTTGTCGGCCACGTCCAGGCTGATGTGATAGCGCGTCACGACCTCGCCCATGGGCGAGACGGGCAGCTGGGTGTACGCGGAGGCGCCGGGTCCGGTGGCACCGCCGAGCCTGTTGCGGCAGACAGCCACCAGGTCGCCGAGAACGGCGGAGGCCGTCGGGGCGCCGCCCGCGCCCGGCCCGTAGAACATCAGCTGACCGGCGGCGTCCGACTCGACGAACACGGCGTTGTACGCGCCGCGCACGGAGGCGAGCGGGTGGGTCAGCGGAATCATCGCGGGATGCACGCGCGCCGTCACCGATCCCCCGTCGGCGGCCCGCTCGCAGAGGGCGAGCAGCTTGATGGTGCAGCCCATCTCCTTCGCCGAGGCGAAGTCGGCGGCGGTGACCTCGGTCATGCCCTCGCGGTAGACGTCGTCGAGGCGCACGCGCGTGTGGAAGGCGATCCCGGCGAGGATGGCGGCCTTGGCGGCGGCGTCGAAGCCCTCGACGTCGGCGGTGGGGTCGGCCTCGGCGTACCCGAGCGCGGTGGCCTCGTCGAGGGCCTCCTGGTAGCCCGCCCCCGTGGAGTCCATCTTGTCGAGGATGAAATTGGTGGTCCCGTTGACGATCCCCATCACCCGGTTGATCTTGTCGCCGGCGAGGGACTCGCGCAGCGGCCGGATCAGCGGGATGGCACCGGCGACGGCGGCCTCGTAATAGAGGTCCCTGCCGTTCGCCTCCGCCGCCGCGTGCAGGGCGGCGCCGTCCTGGGCGAGCAGCGCCTTGTTCGCGGAGACGACGGAGGCGCCGTGCTCGAACGCTGTGGTGATCAGCGTACGGGCGGGCTCGATACCTCCGATGACCTCGACGACCACGTCGATGTCCCCGCGTTTGACGAGGGCGGTGGCGTCGGTGGTGACGAGATCGGGGTCGATGCCCTCGCGCACCCGGGACGGCCGCCGCACGGCGACACCGGCCAGCTCGACGGGGGCTCCGATGCGCGCGGCGAGGTCATCGGCGTGCGTCGTCATGATGCGCGCCACCTCTGAGCCGACAACCCCGCAGCCCAGCAGCGCCACCTTCAGCGGACGCGTACGCATCATCCGACCTCGTTTCCTCATACCGTCTTCGGTTGGACCAGTCTCACTCACCGGACGGGAGTTTCTACCCTTCGTCCGGATCGTGAGACGTCCATTTCATTTTTCTGCTAGGCGACGACAGGAGATCTTCCGCCCCGGTCCGCACCCTGCTGATCCGGTCCATCCGACCACCTGAAGTCACCCCCTGTCACGTGACGTCATGTCTCCACCATCAGGGACCACGCCGTCGCTCCTTCTGCCACCCTCTCCCACGCTCTCCCACTCACCCGACGTCGAGACGGAGGAGGTCCTCCTCCGTCTCGCGGCGGACGATCACCCGCGCCGAGCCGTCCTTCACGGCGACGACCGGCGGGCGCAGCGCGTGGTTGTAGTTGCTGGCCATGGACCGGCAGTACGCGCCGGTGGCCGGGACCGCGATGAGGTCGCCCGGGGCCAGGTCGGCGGGCAGGAAGGCGTCCTTCACGACGATGTCACCGCTCTCGCAGTGCTTGCCGACGACGCGCACGAGCATCGGCTCGGCGTCGGAGGTGCGCGAGACGAGGGAGACGCTGTACTCGGCGTCGTACAGCGCGGTCCGGATGTTGTCGGACATGCCGCCGTCCACCGAGACGTACGTCCGCAGCCCGTCGAGCGGCTTGATGGTGCCGACCTCGTACAGAGTGAACGCGGTGGGGCCCACGATGGCGCGTCCCGGCTCCACGGAGATCCGCGGGGTGCGCAGCTTCGCGGCCTCGCACTCACGGGTCACGATCTCGCTCAGCGCCTTGGCGATCTCGTGCGGCTCGCGGGGGTCGTCGTCGCTGGTGTAGGCGATACCGAGCCCACCTCCGAGGTCGATCTCGGGCAGTTCGACCCCGTGCTCGTCCCGTACGGCGGCCAGCAGCGCGACGACTCGTCGGGCGGCGACCTCGAACCCGGCCATGTCGAAGATCTGCGACCCGATGTGCGAGTGGATCCCGACGAGTTCGAGCGCGTCGAGCGTGAGCGCCCGCCGTACGGCCTCGGCGGCCTGCCCGTCGGCGAGGGCGATCCCGAACTTCTGGTCCTCGTGCGCCGTGGCGATGAACTCGTGCGTGTGCGCCTCCACGCCTACCGTCACCCGGATCTGCACCCGCTGGCGCTTGCCCAGGGACTGGGCTACGTGAGCCACCCGCACGATCTCCTGGAAGGAGTCGAGCACGATCCGCCCGACACCGGCCTCGACGGCCGTACGGATCTCGTCCTCGGACTTGTTGTTGCCGTGGAAGGCGATGCGGTCGGCGGGCATCCCGGCGGAGAGGGCGGTCGCCAGCTCACCCCCGGAACACACGTCCAGGTTGAGCCCCTCCTCGTGCAGCCATCGCACGACGGCGCGCGACAGGAAGGCCTTGCCCGCGTAGAAGACATCGGCGTCGTGCCCGAACGCGGTGCGCCAGGCACGCGCCCGCTCCCGGAAGTCGGTCTCGTCGAGGAAGTACGCGGGCGTGCCGAACTCCTCGGCGAGCGCGGTGACTTCGATCCCTCCGACCGTCACGACTCCGTCGTCCGTACGGCTGACGGTGTGCGACCACACCTTCGGGTCGAGGGCGTTGAGGTCGGCGGGCGGGGCGCTGTAGTGGCCCTCGGCGAAGACGTCGGCGTGACGGGGCCCGGCGGGATGTGCGGAACGGCTCATGTCTGTAGGGCTTTCTGCTGTGTCATCTGCGGTGTCAGAGGTATTCGGGTGCACTGATGCCGAGCAGGGACAGGCCGCCGGCCAGCACCGTCCCGGCGGCTTCGGCGAGCGCGAGCCGGGCGCGGTGGGCGGCCGAGGGTTTCTCGTCGCCGAGCGGCAGCACGCCGTACTGAAACCCGAGAAGGGCATCGGCGGTGACAACAAGATGCCGAGCCAGCCGATCGGGAGAACGATGCCGCGCGGCGACACGAAGGGCGTGCGGGTATTCGGCCAGCGCGGCGAGGAGGTCGGTTTCGTGGGGCGAGGTGGGGAGGCTGGCGGAGGAGGCGTCGATGTCGGCAGTCGCCCCGGAGGATGCGGGATGGCCGCCGGCACGGGGAGCGGTGGGGGGAGCGGCGCGGGGACCGATGGTGGAGGCGTCGATGTCGGCAGCGGACCCGGAGGATGCGGGCGGGCCGCCGTCAAGGGGAGCGGTGCGGGCACCGGTGCGGGGACCGACGGTGGAGGCGTCGACCTCGGCAGCGGACCCGGAGGGAGCCTCGGTACGACGGACGTCGGTGAGGGCGGAGGCGTCACTGGCGGGACCGTCCGCGGGGTGGACGCCACGGACGGCGCCGGTGTAGCCGAGGGTGGCGGCGTTCCGGCACAGGGCCCGGGCGCGGGCGTGGGCGTAGCGGACCCGGAAGAGAGGGTTGCTCTCGCGCTGGAGCAGGTGGCCGGCGCTGATCCGGGGCCGGTCGTGAGGAGCGGGGTGGAGCAGCGCCCAGCGGGCGGCGTCCTGGCCGAGGGGGGCGGGGTCCTCGGGCGCGGGCACGGGCCGCAGGTTCACAGGCTCGGCATGGCTGACATCGGCACGTCCGCCCTGGGTGGCGATGATCCGTACGAGGGTGTCGGCGACGACTTCGGCCCGGGTGTCGTAGGGCACGCGCAGCTCGACGACGTGCCCGGCGAGGGTGTCGCCGTACCCGTACCGCGTCCCCTGCTCCAAGACGCCTTCCACCAGGGCGGCGAACGCTCCGTCTCCGAGGGTGATGTTGAGGAAACCCGGCCCGGTGATGGTCACGTCGGCGATGCCGGGGGCGCCTTCGATGTGCGGCCGCAGGATCTCGGCGACCTCCAGAGCCGGCCGCCCGGCCGGACCGGCGAGCCGCAGCGCGATGTTGGTCGCGTAGTCACCGCACCCGCCCGGCCCCGGCGGGGTGACCGCCACGCTCGCCGGCACGGAGACGCTCAGTTCCCCCACGTCGACAGCACGACGCACCGCGCACAGCACGGTACGGGAGAGCTCGACGGGAGTCACGGGACAAGCCTAGGGGAGGAGGGGGGTGGGTATGCGAGCCAGTTTGGACGATGGTCCGGGATGTGGACGGACTGGGGCGGGGGGAGGGAGAGAGGGAGAGGGGGAGGGGGAGGAAGAAGGGGGGAGCGGTTGGTGGGCGTCGGGGTGGGCTGGGGGGATGGGCTCCGGGGGCGAGGTCGGAGGTGGGCCGGGGCAGCGCCTCGGGGTCGACTGCCGGGGCCGGGATCGCCAAGGGGCTCGGAGGACGGACCCGGAGGACGGACCCGGAGGACGGGCTCCAGGGCCGCCGCCGCTCACCCGGAAGGCCGACCACGCCCGGTTACTGCCGACCCTCGCCGATACAGGGGGCCGGCGCCGTCTCAGCGATCCACCGACGGGTCCGCGGGGTCCGCGGGTCCGCGGGGTCCGGCATACCTCGGCGACCGGGTGTTGCACGCAGCTCAGCCGACCGCCGGATCAGGACGCTCGCGACCGGCAGCCGGGCCACGGCTCAGTGACCGGTGCGTCCCGCACGCTCGGCCTCCTCGACGCCGCCGCCCGCGACGCCACCGCCCGCCTCACGCCGATCCATCAACTGCCTTACGAGCAGCACGAGTTCGGAGGGTTCGAAGGGCTTGGCGAGAAAGGCGTCGACACCGACGTCGAGCCCGCTCTCGACCTCGTATTGAGTGCAGGCACTGACGATGGCGATGGGAAGGCTCCGCGTCCGGGGATCGGCACGCAGCCGAGCGGCGGTGCGCAAGCCGTCGAGCCGAGGCATCACGACGTCGAGTGTGACGACATCGGGCCGGACCTGATGGACGACGTCCAGACACTCGGCACCGTCAGCCGCGGTCACGACCTCGAGACCCTCCAGCTCGAGGTTGACCCTGATCAGCTGCCGGATGACCTTGTTGTCGTCCACAACAAGCACCCGGCCGGACGCGCCTGGCACAACTCGAGAGTAGGTCCGCGCCCACCGCCGCGTCCGGGTTTTCCCCACTTCCACCCCGTGCGGACCCCATCACCCACCGCAGACGCACCCCACTCCCCCAGCCCTCCCGCACTCCCCGCAACACCACCCGACCCCGACCAAAACACGTGGCGATCACCCCTGAAAGAGCTGGTAGGGTTCTACCCGTCGCCGCACACAACGCGCCCGACACGCCCCCGTAGCTCAGGGGATAGAGCAACGGCCTCCGGAGCCGTGTGCGCAGGTTCGAATCCTGCCGGGGGCACAGAAGCCGGAACAGCGCCATCAAGCCGCTGACCAGCAGAAGTGCCAAAGATAGAGAGCCGGACTCAGTCCCACTGAGTCCGGCTCTTTGTGATTCTCACGCACGCCTCCCGAGTGAGGGGCGAGTGGGTTGCTACCGCACCGATCAAGCTCAAGTCGTTTTCGACCGTGTGCCACGCGTTCCCTGCCACGCACCACCCCAAAGCCGTAAGCTGACGACTCGTCGCTTGAATGGGGGCAAACCAGCGTTGCATGCTGAAGGTGCGGGCCCGGACCTCGTCGGGCGCAGACACATCCTGAAGATCAGCGCCACGGACGTGCAGGAGCGCTCAGCCACCTGCGGTATGGGCGGCGCCTTGAAAGTGCGTCCGGATGTCGTCAGCCCCGAGTGGAGTCGTCGACGAGATGACAGCCACCCCTTCCTGGGACGGGTGATCCGCGAGATCGCGTGTGCCCTGCACAGCGACCCACGGATCGAGACTTGGGAAGGGACGCAAGCCGCCATCCACGAAAAGCTGGCGACTGTCCCCTTGCACCCTGCGACTCGCAGATACACCGAGCACGCGATCACGAACTACCTCGAAGCGCACGAGGTCCTGTCGGCCGAAACTCCAGGGCTGGAGTTTCGCTGCTTCGACCCGAAAATTTTCCCTGAGCCTAACGGGACCCTAACCGTATGGGCCCCCCTCTACGAATCTCCAGACGGAATCCGGGAAATTAGGAAGATCCGCCTGGGCGGTGTCCGAGAGAGGCCCACGAATCCGGACCGTTGGACTGTCGTTGCTGCACACGTGGCCGGACTCTTCCCTCCCCAGAGAGCGGTATCGCGCATCCGCGTCGTGGAGATCGGGCTGAGTGACGCCTCATGTCAAGTCCTCTTCGAAGCCACCCCTGAGGTAGTCCGCTCCACTTTCACATCGAACGCGCTGCCTCACCTACTGAAAATCGTCAACGCCAACACCACACACTCCGGCACCTTTTGTAAAGATTGCAAGATTGCCGGATGCTGTGGGGCACTCGATAGGTGGGACGGCTTTTTGGGGCAGACAACCCCCGGCGCCGGCACTCGATCCGTTAGCGCCAGGGATGTAGAAGTATATGAGACTTGCCCCACGCAGTGGTTCCTAACTCACTCACAATTTTTGCCACGGAAGTCCGTTTCTGGCGCCGCGTCGCATCGCGGTCGGCTTGTTCACGAATGGATCGCGCAAGCACACTCCCGGAACCAGAGGTGCAGCGTCGAGGAAACCGGGGACTTTCACAACCCCAACACCTTCACGGGGACCATGTCCGAGGATGAGTACACAGAAATTGAACCCTTTCTCGCGCATCACGTACAGACCTGCCCCGTGAATCCAGGAAGCCAGATCATCTCGATCGAGGCACCGCTCTACGGATACGACGCCTCAGCCGATGTCGTGATCGCCAGTACTCCTGACATGGTGTTCGTCGACGTTGATGATTCTCTGGTGATTCGGGAAACTAAGACGACTAGTCGCGATCTTCCCGAAGATAACGCAGAAGCATTCGATCAATTCTTCGCATCTGCTTGGCTGCTTAACCTTTTCGCCAGTGGGTACCGCGGCCCGTATCAGAGCACATCGGCTCGACTCGAACTCGAAGTGATCTCCGCTGGCGACAGCAAGGTCTTCACGTGGGACCTCAACGATGCAGGCGTCCTCCGCATGGCCGGGAAAGAGGTACGTCAACGGGCCAAGGCGTGGCATAGGGACACTACTTGGGAAGCCACCCCGGGAAAACACTGTTCCTGGTGCCCAGTTAAGCGCTGGTGCCCCGAAGCCGACAGCGAAGACGCGAACGAGGCCGACACATTGGAGTGAGTAGCCTAAAGCGGGATAGCCCGCGCTGGGCGCGTTCACGGAGACGGGTGCGAACGCTGTCCGGCGAGGCTACGCTTGTCCGGATACTCCCGTGCATGGGCGGGACTCAACGGGACGGCGAGGAGGGGGCGTTGGACGACTTGGAGCGCCCCTCCCCCAAAGCGATGGCCCTGCGTCGACCGAACCTCCAGCCGCGGTCCAAAGTTCAGCCGTCGCGCCGGGAGGCGATGGAGAGTCGCCCCAAGCGCCATACTCCTGTCACCCTGGCCTGGTGCGACACCGGAACCCTGCTGTCTCTCGGCCGGCAGCCCGACACCCTCAACAAGGTGCGGGAGCTGTACGGTTCATCGTTGGTCGTCACCTATGCCGTGGCACACGAGGTTCGCGCCATGGCGAACATCCGTGGCGCCAACCGGACCCACGAGAACCGTCAGCGGTGCGAGAGTGCCGACTCGGTCGTCGCGATACTGAACGCCGGAGACATCCCGGAGCACCCCCTCCTCGCCACGGAGGAGACAGTTCGCATGATCGACCGCGTGCTCAGCCAGCTGGACGCGTTCGAGGAGCGGCAGAACGCTATCTTCGGCCGGACCGATGACGCCGTGCGTTCTTCTCAGAAACACGCTGGCGAGGCGCACAGCATCGTTAGCGCCATGCTCACAGTCGGCCACGGCGGAAGCACGGTCCTGCTCACGAATGACAACGGCGCGATGCGTGTCGCGGAGCAGAACAATATCGCCTGGAAGCACACGGGCCAACTGCTCGCGGAACTGGTCTGTCAAGACCCGCTCCTGAATGCCGAAGAACTGCTCGGCGACTTCAATCACATGACGTCGAGCTTCGCGACGGTTCCCTCGGAAGTACGACCGAAGGACTCGGAGTTCTTCACGTGCCGCAGAGATGGCGAAAGGTGCGCACTCTGCGACGGTCAGCCCTAGGTGCCGGCCATGTCCCAACCAGCGGATCGCAGTTGAGCTTCCGCAGCCGACTCGTCCCCGTCAGTAATCACGTCGGCTACTGCTCTCAAGGGGACCACCCCAGCAGCGTACGCATTCAGGGCTTGTTGCGTGAGGCGGTCTGACGGGAACGGGATTCCCTGATTGCCCTTGACCTCGACCCAATCATGCTCATTGCCAGAGATATGCATCAGGTCGGATACTTTTGCTTCTTTACAGGCCGCAAAAAAGGGGCTGTTCGAGATATCCTCAACCGTCTCTTGCAGTGCATAAATCGTGGCATCACGACTGACGCCGTACGTGAGCATCAGGTTCGTAACTAGCGAAGCCATCTGTTCCACGCTGGAGATCCTGCCACTCCTTGAATAGGCATACTGCACTGCCTCTTCAGGGAGGAGGAAATTTCTCGCGAACGAATCAGCGATTCGCTCAGCGCGCCTGTCGTCATCTAGATTGGCGCGGTCAATCACGATCTGCCCCAAATCCCTTTGCAGAATGTGACTCAGTTCGTGAGCAAGAGTGAAGCGTTGTCGCGCCCAATTGTCCTCACAGTTGATGAGAACAACCCACGCGGGCAAGCCATCCCAGTCTTCCGGAACCGAGATTCCATGCACATCTTCAGGGAGAAGCCGGTACTCGACCGGGTAACCCAGGCTCTCGACGAGACCTGTAAGGTCCTCAATCGGCGCCAAATCGTCGATATCAAGGAACGCTCGAAGACGAGACGCAGTTTTTTCGCCCGCTTGACGATAATTCCATGATTTCGAGGGAGCGAATTTCGGAAGCGGTGTTACCGCTTCTTCGTGCCCCCAATCGCGCGTCAGGCGATCAACGGCAAGAAGCCTTGCGGCATGCGCGACAGCGCCGCTGACATCGCGAATACCCTCAAGTTGACCAAGCCTGAAGCTGACCCCCATTGAGGGAGACTTTTCTTGAAGCAGAGTGCTTGGCGCCACCTTGAAGAACGCACCAAGCGCGGTGGCCTCATACAAGGAGGGCAGCCGCGAACCTGTCACAAGGTCGTCCAAATCTGCCTTGGACCCGAGAAGTTCAATGAGTTGCGCGAGAGGTGTTTTGGCCTCGTCAATCAGGGACTGAAAAGTCACGGCGAAGCGCTGTTCGAGCGTCTCACCCACTTCCGTCACCGCCCCTTCTCACGTTCTGGCAACTCCCTGCACAAGGCTCAGACATGACCTATCAACCGCTACCCAGTGTGGCAGATGTACTGCGATCACACATCGAGAGCAGCAGGACTGACGCCCCCCAACTCGTTGAGAGAGACGCTATCGCCCACCACTGACAGTCACTCTCTGTAACTTTTGATTGATGCGAAGGCAGAGGTCGCGACTGGCAAGCCGTGCCAACTGCGCTGCTACCTGGCATCGAGGCTAGGGATCATTGCCACGGCTGCGTTGAGTAGTCGTGTGCACGGTCCCACCGGCTCGTGACTCGTGGACGCGGGCTGATGGCCCGCACGCCCTGCGCTGCGCCTCAGCATCAGCTCTGCGCCGAGCTGAAATCTGCCATTGCCTCCACCCCGAAGCGCAGTGCACGCACTCCGGGGTGGAGGCCGCGTGTAAGCGCCCTCCCCCGGAGCGAAGCTAGTCCGTCCAGCCCATCACTTGCTCAATCCTTCGATTGCTCTCATCCTCACTCCCGTCGATGCACCCTGCGTACCTCCTATGAATGACCTCGGAAGAATTGCCAGCACGTCGGGCGACTTCGGCGATGGGCAGACCCGCCCGCAGCCAGTTGGTGATGCAGGTACTGCGTAGGTCGTACGGCCTACGTGCCAGCGGAGACTCAACCTTGTCCGGAGGTAAGGCCAGGGGCCTTGCCTCCTGCCAAGCGCGCCAGTAGCTCGACGTGCCAAGGACCCCACCTCGCTCGTTGTGAAATAGCCGGCCATCGCTTGCTGTCCCAAAGTCAGACACGTGAGCTTGAAGCGTCGCCACCAGCAGCGGGGGGATCGGTACCGGCCGGTCTTTGGTTGCCTCCCGAGACTTGAGCCCTCGCTTGTCATGCCGCCTCCCCGAATCCGTCCACTTGGTTCCGGAGACCGGCAGGGTCTCCCTCAGCGTGAGGGTCCCCCACCCCTCATCAGGGAGATGGCAATCAACGAGCCGCAGACCGACAGCTTCCGCCGGCCTCATCGCCGCATAGAGCATGCAGCTGAAGAAGCCCACCAACCGGCGCCCCCGGTTGCGGTGCACGGAGCCTACGTAGGAGACGGCAACGAGAAGTTGATTCCCCTGCGTCGCATTGACCAGGACGCGGGGATCGACGAGATCGCCGCCCTGCCGTACTGAGCGTTTGACGTTTGCGAGGGGGTTCTGCTCCAGGTAGCCCGCCTCGATGGCGTACACCATGGCCGTGTTGAAGGCACGCCTCCGGCGCTTATAGGTCTCCGATGCTGCTGGGGTGTCGTCCAACTTGAACGACAGCCTGTACTGGACATCCCTGGCCACCTTCGGGTCTGTGAGAGCCGACAGGGGCAGAGAATGACTCTGCAGCCACGTACAAGCAGCCGCCAGGCCCTCAGGAGGGGCGTCGTCCTTGTGCGCCGGAACAACGGCCCACCGCGTTGCCAAGCGGACGCTTTCGAGCGACGGTGTCCTCTTCCCGTCACCCATCATCGCGAGCGCGACCGTGGCGAGGCCGTCCGCGATGCCTTCTCGGGTCTTAGCCGCAGACGTTCGCCAGCGGCTCGCCACATACTCGCGGCTGAAGTCCCACCATGACGGATCGGGCTTGGCCCTCGCCCGTGCGGCAGCCGCCCGGAGTTCTGACTCCGGCAGCCCCGAATCAACGTCGAACGCCTCGCCTTTGACCATCGCCTTCCACAGTTCAGAACGACGATGCTCAGCGAGGGTAATCGTCGCGAAACTGGCCGTATTGACCTTGCCCGCTACAACCCAACGAAGCTGATAGGGAGCCCTCTTGCTCCGTACCTGGCTGATCTTCCATACCCGCACGTCAGTGGACAGGATGGCTTCCTGTGTGGCGGCAGGGCGCCTGCTCTCGCGGGCGCCCTGCGAGGTGTTGCGGTAGATCATGCGGCTTCCTCCAGCGCCTCGATCCAGCGGTCCAGTTCCGATCGCCGGATACGCACCGAGCCGTTGGGGAGCTTGATGGACTTCGGACCCTTTCTGAGCTGTCGCCAGCGGTAGAAGGTCGCTCGGGGTACGCCGATTTCCTCGATGACCTCAGAGATCGTGAGCATCTCGTCACGCGCCACGGTCAGTTCCCTCCGAGTTGTCGCCAGCGGAACGGGAGTCGGACAGGTGGGACAATCTCGATTGCGGCTGTCCCACCTCTTCGTGCAGGTCAGGGGACGTATTGGGACAGTCGGACAGGTGGGACACCTCTGCCGTGCCCTCTGTCCGGGTCTCGGTGTTCGGGTAGTAGCGGCCGGTGCCGTCCTTGGTGAGCTGTCCGTCTGCGGCCATGCGCGAGCAGGTGCGGCGGACGTTGTCGGCATCGAGCTGCGGTAGTGCGGCGACGATGTCCTTGGGGCGGGCGCCAACGTGGGTGCGGACGTGCCGGAGGATGGCCGCGCGGGTGTCGCCGATGGTGTGGTCGGTGACCGGTCCATCGAGCATGTGCCAGGCGCCGGAGGCTGCTTGGAACTGAAGCGCGTACTCGGCTTCGTCTACGTCGCGTCCGGTGACGTGCAGGATGCCGTCCGCCTGCCCGCGCGCCCGCTTCAGTACGAGCGTGGCGTCCGCGGCTCCGGCGATGCCGTTGGTGCCGGAGACCTCTGTCAGGAAGTCCTCAGAGGCCATCTTGCGGACGTGGTGAACGAGCACCACGGCGATGCCGTAATGGTCCGCGATCCGCTTGGCGTATCCGACCGCGACATAGTCCGCGTCGTATGCGGAGACGCCCTGTGGGGCTTGGCCGCGCATCTTGGCGAAGACGTCGATGACGACCATGCGGGCGTTCGGGTTGCGCTCCAACCATCCGGCGATGGCGTCGCTGCCGCCCTGGGGGAAGGGCGGGCATTCGGTGACCAACGTCAGCCCGGCCGGGGCCGGTCGTCCTCCGAGCATCTTGCCCATGCGGGTCTTCAGACGGCGCGGGGTGTCTTCCAGGGCGAGGTAGAGCACCGGCCCGCTGTCGACCGGCAGGGAGTCGAAGGCGTAGCCCCCAGAGGCGACCGCGAGGGCGAGCCCGAGGGAGAGCCAGGACTTGCCGACCTTGGGCGGTCCGGCGAGCAGGCTGACGCCTTCCGCGAGGATGCCGGGCACCGCCCACTTGGGCTCGGGGAAGTCCGCGGCCATGAGCTGATCGGCCGTCCATGCGGTTCGCGGGCGCTCCCGCTTGGTCAGCTCCGGTGGGGCCGGTTGGGGATCGCTCGGTACGGAGTACAGGTGCAGTGGGGGAATCGGGTTGGCGCTCATGCCGCGACCCTTCGGGGGCGGTTGGCTCCGGCCCGCAGGCCGGAGGCGATGGTGCGCCGGGCCTCGCCCTGGCCCTGGCCGACGCTGAGCGCGGCTTCGACGAGCTTCTCGGTCACCTCGTACGCATCCAGCTCTCCCCCGGCGACGAGCTGCCCGAGGGCGAGCGAGGCGATGTAGAGCGCGTGGTTGTGCTGGTGATCGCCGGAGCCGGTGACGCGGGCCAACTCGCCGTTGAGCGCGGCGTTGAGGAACTTGCCGCGCCGGTCGCGGTCCGTCAGCGGGACCAGGACCGGGCGTTGCGGGGGCAGCGGCGCCGGGCGCAGCAGACCAGTCAGCCAGGTGGGGAGCGGCGCCACGGGAGCGGCGTGGACGGTCGTGTACGGGCGGGTGTTGACGGTGCTGCCCGCGCCTACGACGTAGCCGCCGGCCGCTCGGGTGTCGACCTTCCAGCCGAGCCCGCGTGCGCTGTCTCCTGCGGTGTTGCGCAGCTCTTCGCCGTCAGGGGCGGCGAAGTACAGGTGCTGTCCGTCGCGGCCGGTGCGCACGGTGTGGGTGTCGGCCGGGAAGAGGTGGCCGTGGCGCTCACAGAGAACGGCGAGCACGTCGGCTCCGTCGGTGACGCCGTGCGCCGCCCATGCGGCCGGCGGGATGTCGTCCGGGCCCTTGGGGGTGTCGAGGTCGACGACGACCAGGCCGGAGGGACCAGTGGCGATGCCGACGTTGTAGGGGGCGTGCGTCCAGCACCGGGTGATGCGCTCGCGGTCGATGGTGGCGCGGTTCTCCCAGTCGCAGACGGCTGGGCGCTTGTCGCCGGGGATGAGGGGGAAGACGTGCCAGTCTCGCGACGCTGCGTCAAGCGCAGAAGCGAGCTGGGCAGAGCCGTCCAGGTGAGGCATTCTGGAGGTTCTCCTGTTCTGTCGAAGGGACAAGGGAGCCGGGGCGGGCGCGGTCTTGTGGTGAGAGGCGCCCGCCCCGGGCGTGTCTAGAACGGCGGCTCGTCACCGGTCGACGACGCGCCCCATCCGCCCGCAGCCGGAGCGGCTCCGGCAGGGGCCGGGGTGTTCCACGCGTCGCTCGCCGGGCCGGAGTTGGCTGCGCCGTTGCGCTGGACGCGTTCGACCTTGGCCGTGGCGAAGCGCAGCGAGGGCCCGATGTCGTCGATCTCCAGACCGAGCATCGAGCGGTTCTCGCCCTGGTCCGTCTTCCAGTTGTGCTGCCGCAGACGACCGGTGACGACCACGCGCATGCCCTTGGTCAGGCTCTCGGCGATGTGCTGCGCGAGGTCGCGCCAGGCGGTGCAACGCAGGAACATCGCGGTGCCGTCCTGCCACTGGCCGGTGGCCTTGTCGTAGCTGCGCGGGGTGGAGGCGACGGAGAACTTGACCAGCGCGGCCCCGGACGGGGTGTAGCGCAGTTCCGGGTCTCCGGCCAGGTTGCCGACGATGGTGATGGTGGTCTCTCCCACGGACATGGGGATCACTCGCTTTCGGTGAGGGTGGGGTGAGGTGCGGATCGGTGAGCGCGGCGGATGAGGCTGGCGACCGTGGCGACGGTGGGCCAGTCCCAGCCCGCAGGCCAGTCCACGATCCGCGGGTCGTAGAAGCCGAGTTCGACCCCTGCGGCTTCGAGTTCGGCCATCAGTGCGGCACGCTGTCCGCGGGCTCCGACAAAGCCGAACGGAGCCTGTTCGAGGGGGCCGTCAGAGATGGGATCGTTCTGCCTCACGGGGTGTGCTCCGGAGCATCCGCGTTCAGTCGCCGGGCCACGGCGTGCAGCTTGGCGTCCAGCACGGCAGGCGCTGCGGTGGTGAAGGCGTGCAGGGCGACGGCGTCGGCGATGATGACGTCGCACAGTTCGTCGGCCACGTCGGCGCGGGTGTGGGTGGTGCCCTTGCGGGAGTTCTGGCCGGTCGTGCCGATGTATGCGGCGGCGGCCTCCCCGGCTTCCTCTGTCACCTTCATCTGTCGCATCGCGCTCTCGTGTTCGCCGGTGCCGTTGGTGGCGTTCAAGGCTGCGACGATGCGGCCGGTGACGGACCACAGGACGGCGCTCATACGGACTTCCCCTCAGCGGTGGGGAGTTCGGGCAGGCCTGCGGTTTCCAGGGCCCTCGGGTCGAAGCCGGGCAGGGCGGCGCGGGTGACGAGCGCCTGCGCGAGCTGTTCGGCGTAGGCGGCGCCGGTTCGGGCCACCTCGATCTGTGTCGTGCCGCGGATCGTCTCGACGCGCTCGATGTGGGCGCGTTCCTCGCGTCGGTCGCTCACGTGCCGCTCGTACGCGACGCGCTCGCGGCGGTCGGTACGCCAGTACCGCGCGGCGAGCCCGTACGCGACGGCGGTGGTCAGCACCCACAGCAGGAGCGGCAGCGAGGCGCCGTCGGCGTATCCGGCAACTCCCGCGAGGGCGAGTCCGCCGGAGGCGGCGAAAGCGGTCCCGGCGATCACTGGGTCTCCGGCGCGGCCGATGCTCGCGCACACGCCGGCCGTCGCTGCGGCGAGCGAGAGCGCGGTCATCAGCACGGCGTTGCCGATGGAGTGTTCGGCGCCGTCGGCGTTCCATATCCGGGCCAGGATCAGCACGGTGGACGTGGCGAGCGCGGGCGCGGCCTTGGGTGCGATGAGGGCGAGCCAGTGCCGGGCGATGATCTGTTCATTCACGGCCGGACTCCTGTCACAGGTCGGGGATGGCATTGATGACGGCGCGGGTGAGTTCGTTGATGGGTCCGGCGGCGCCGGTTGAGGCGAGGAAGAACCCGAACATCGCGGCGATGAACGCGGCTCCGTAGCCGAGGGACTTGGAGCGGAGCAGGAAGAACAGGACGAGTCCGAAGAGCAGGACCAGGGAGACGGTCACGGCCATGGGGTGGCCTCCTTTCGTGTCAGCGGGTGCCTGCGCGGTAGATCCGTGAGGCGCGGTTGTAGAGCCAGCGGCCGATGCGGACGCGTTTGCCGCGGCCCTTGCACCGGCGGCAGTGCTTGCCGCGCTTGGGGCGTCCCTTGCGGTCGGTGGTCGTGGCGAAGCCGAAGCCGTTGCACTTGCGGCAGGTCCCGAACGGGCTCCCAGCACACAGAGCGCCGTAACAGAGTGTGATGGCGAGTAGGCATGCGATAGCGAGGGCTATGGGGGTCATCGGGGTCCCTCCGGGCCGTTTTCCGGGTTTTCGCAGGTGGGGTGCTATCCGCTAGATCCCTGATCGGATGATGTTTGGGGTGCTAGCGGGGGTGCTACCGGTAGCAGGCGAGCCCGCTACCGGTAGCAGCCGATCAGGGCTAGGCGGCACCCCGGTTTCCGTCACGCTCCGCAATCGCTGCCATGAGGTCGTCGCGGACGATGCCGCGGCGGGTGGTGCGCTCACCGTCGTCGGTCGTCCCGGCCACACCGGTGGTCTTGATGCCGTGCGGCTTGAGCGCGGAGGTGACGTTCTCGCCCTTCCATCCGCCGTAGATCTCCGGCCGCAGCTCCGCGAGCCGGGCGGCGATCCGCTCGTTCCACACCCGGTTCTCCGAGGCGGGCACGACCGCGGCGACGTCGGCGAGCAGGTCGTAGGACGGTCCGGCCGTGCTCTCGGCGTCCTCACCGAGCGCGTGTCCGGACAGGGTGCCTTCGGCCTTGCGCAGAGCGTGCGCGCGCTGCGCAATGGCGTGGGTGGCGTTGTCGTCCAGGTAGGCGGTGCGGACCACGACCGGCAGCGCGGTCGCGCCGGCGAGGTAGCCGTTACCGGCGTCGATCTCGGGGCGGAAAGAGGTGGCGCGTACGCCGTTCTTGTAGGCGGACGTGCCGAGGATCATGTCGTTCTCGACCTGGCCCGCGACCTTGAGTGCGAAGCGGATGGAGACGTTGCCGCTGATCCCGGTCGGGAGCGAGTCCTTGTCGGGGCGCTGCGTGGCCAGGATGAGAATCACGCCTAGGGCACGGCCGAGTTTGATGATGAACTCGGCGTCGTCACCTGCCTGTTTGCCGTACTTGGGGTGGGCGAACAGGTTCTGGCACTCATCGAACACGCCGACCAGCGGCCACAGCTTCAGCGAGCGCTTGTCTGCGATGGAGCGGGTGATCCGCTTGTCCGGGCACAGGTCCCGCGGCAGCTTCTTGATCACACCCGCGCGCCGCATGACCTCGGCGCGCAGCAGCTTGAGGGAGTCGGCCGCGTACTTGATCGAGTCGTCATCGATGCCGGAAACGAACCGGTGACTGACGCATTCGAGCGAGTCCAGGTCACCGGTGCCCTTGTTCTCGTGCAGCCACAGTTCCACCGACGGATCCAGCGCGGCACCGCAGGCCAGCACCCGCACCGAGGCGGTCTTGCCCTGGCCGGGCAGTGAGCCGATCAGGATGTTGTGCTGGATCATCGGCACCGACTGAGCCCGGCCGCGCGGGTCGATGCCGAACGGGTTCCGCTTGAAGATGTCGTGCCGACGGGCGCTTGCGAGCTGCCATTTGACGATGCCGGTCTTGGACAGGTCCCGGTCCCCCACCCACAGGATCAGGCGTCCCTCGTGCTCGTTGGGGTCGGCGTCTGGCCACACGCACCCGAGCGGGCGGCGCAGGCCGGAGGCGAGCCGGGAGCGCCGGTCGGCCACGTCGGCCACCGTCACCCCGAGCGGCAGGTCGATGTCCGCGCGCCAGCCCGGACCCTCGCGGGTGATGGGCGAGACGAACTTAATGCCGTCCTGGCCCTTGGCGACCGCGCTCGCGATCTGACCGATACCGATGGAAGCCATGGCCTTGACCACGATGTCGCTGGTCAGCTTCTGCACCTCGGTCTTGATGACCGCACGGGTCGCCAGCGGCGCATCCGCCGGCGCCCCGGCCAGACCGCAGCCGAGCACCGCCACCGCGGCGGCAATGACCTGCGTCATCGGCTCCGCCCCGTAGACCAGGAACAAAGCCGTACCCAGGGCGAAGACGGCACCGAGGATGGTGAGGATCATCCGCAGGCGTACCCGTCGGTCGCGCTGCCGCGAGAGCTTCAGGTACTCGTCCACCTGCTCGTTCGTGGCCGTGTACTGCCGCAGCGCCTCGCCCTCGGCGTCCACGGACCAGCGGCCCACCCTGCCCAGGGTGTTGAGCGCGCCACGCGGGGCGCGCCAGGCGAGTTTGGGCAGGTAGACGAACGGCACGCGGACCGCGTGGAAGGCGACGGTGTGCCAGGCGTGCCCGGCCAGCCAGCCGAGCGCTTCCCTAAACTCCGCGGCCGACTTGAGCCAGGCCGGGAAGACGTCCAGCCGCTTGGAGTTCTTGATCCGGTCGATCACGCCGGGGCCGGACACAGTCGGCACCGTGCTGTCGACCAGGGTCGGCCGTCCGTCGGGCGACTCGGTCGGCTCCGGGTCGGCCGACTGCGACGGACCGGAGTCGGCCGACGAGTCGGGGGCCGGGTCGGTCGACTCACCGCGCGCGGTGCGGGCCTTGCCGAGGTCGACCACCTCGCCCCCAGGCGGGGCACCGAAGCTGGTCATTTCGGCTTCGAGCCGGTTGAAGAGTTCGTTGTCGTCGTCGGGGTGCTTCACTGGGACTTCCTTCCTGAACAGGAGGGGTAAGTCGGGGCTCGGTCATCGCTTTGGTCGGTTGAGGGCCGAGCCCCAACGGGCGTTGAACGTAAGGCCATTTGGGCCCCGGAGCCCTGAACCGCAATCAGGCCTGATTGGGATTCAGGGTTGGTTACAGGTCGAACAGGCCGCCCTGATCCGTCAGGGTCGGGGGAAGCTGCCTGCGGGCATGCCGTGCGGCGGCGCCATGGCAGTCGGGGCACCAGGCGCGCAGCTCGCTCGCCGGGAGGCGAGCGGCGGCGACGTCGGTGGCGAGCGGGTCGGCGGGCGCGGCCATCAGCCGGACCCGGCGCCCGTGCTTGCTGGTGTAGTGGTCATGCTCGTGCTGGCACCGCCCGTCGCCCTTGGTGTGGGGCTGGCCGCACTCGCCCTCGCACTGGCAGCGGTGGCTGGCGGCCTCCATGACCGTGTTGAACACGGCGGCGCCGACGATGGGCTGAGACTTCATGCCGCCCTCCCCCACATCGCGGGCTCCGCGCGGCTGAGCAGGATGCGCAGGGCGGCAATCGCCTGCGGCCACACCACACCGTTGCCGAGCGCCTTGAGCTGCGCCGTGCGCGACAGTTCAGGCACGGCGGTGACGTGGCCGTCGTCCAGGGCCATCAGCCATTCGACGAACGGTGGGTTCAGCCGTCCCAGAGCGTCAGTTGGCCCGGGGGCAGGGCGGCCGATGACCGCTTCCCACCGCCGGATCGCGGGCTCGTACTCGCCCCAGTCCGGTGTGCCGCTGAGGGAAGCGTCAAGTCCCCCTTGCCGAGCTGGTTCGGGCCGCCCTTCGCCCCGTCCGACGCCCTCGGAGTCGGCAGCAGACTCGCCACCTCCGCAGCCAGGCACTTGCCGTGCGTCCCGGCTTCCTGCGACGGGGTACGTCGGGTCTGCCGGTTCTCGTTCTCCGACGCGCGGGGAGTCGGCAGCAATGCCCCGCTGAAAGTCAGGTCCGTCAGCGTCGGAGAACTGCTGCGGGGGTTCGGGGCTGTCGACTGGAGGGCGCCCTTGGAGTCCCCGACCACTGGTGTCGGCAGGAGGGATACGACGTGCCGCAGGTTCATCCCTCCCTGTGCCGCGTGCCCCGCCCCCGTGTTCTCCGAGGTCGATGGCGTCGGCAACAGCGATACCGCGATGGGCAGTTGTCCGCGCTGCCCACCTCCGCGCCAGTCCCGCGCCGCCGGAGTCGGCAGGCCAGGCGAGCACGAAGAGCCGGTTGCGCTGGTGTGCAGCACCGATGTCCGACGCGCGTACACAGCACCAGTCCGCATCGAACCCGAGCGCGGCAAGGTCTCCAAGGACGGTGTCGAAGCCGAGTGAAAGGTGCCCTGCGACGTTCTCAAAGACCGCGAGCCGGGGTCGTAGAACGCCAAGGGCGCGGGCGATGTGCGGCCAGAGGTGCCGGGCATCCTTGGTTCCCTTCCGTTTGCCCGCAGTGCTGAACGGCTGGCACGGATAGCCGCCAGTGAGGACGTCGACCGGCTCGACGTCGTGCCAGTCAGCGGCGGTGACATCCCCGAGGTTGGGCACCTCGGGATGGTGGTGGGCGAGAATGCGCGCGGCGCCGGGGTCGTTGTCCGCCACCCACGCGAGCGAGCCGCCGAACACGGCCTGGACGGCGATGTCAAGGCCGCCGTATCCGGTGCACACTGACCCGATCCGGGGCCCGTTCATGCCGGGACTCCCACCACGGGCGCCGCCGCACGGGCGCCGGTCCGGCCAGCACGCCGTCCGGCGACGGTGGCGAACAACCAGCCCAGACCGGCACGGCGCATTCCGGCACGGGCTTGCTTGGCCACGTACATCGCCTCATCCGCCCGCCGCAGCAGGCCGGACAGGTCATCGGCGGGGAAGTCCGCGGCACGGGCCCAGCCGAGCGAGACGGTTGTGTGCACGGCCGCGTCCTGGCCGTCGACCGGCCGGGCGAGAACGCCGTGCAGGACTGCGAGCAGGTCGCCGGCGGTGCCGTGGTCGTCGATGACCACGGCGGCGAACTCATCGCCCCCGAGCCGCCCTGCGACCCCGGACCGGCCGACGTGGTGGGCGAGGCGGTCCGCGGTCGCCTTCAACAAGGCGTCCCCGGCCGCGTGCCCGTGGGTGTCGTTGATCTGCTTGAACTTGTCGACGTCGGCCAGCACCACGACCGCGCGCGGGTCCTTGAGCAGAGCCGTGGCGCGGCGGGTGAACCCGTCACGGGTCCGTAAGCCGGTGAGCGGGTCGCGCCGTGCCTTGTTCAGCCGGGCGCGCAGCCACCACGCGTGGACCGCCCAAGCGGCCGTCAGGGGCAGTGCGGACAGCAGGGCCGTGGCCAGGGTGTTCATGCCGCAGCCCCCTCGCCGTCGTCCGTGTCGTCGATGGGGTGCAGGCGCCGGCCGTCCGCGCGCTCGCTCAACAGCAGGTCCCGCAGCACGCGGGAGTTCGCTGCCGAGCAGTGCAGCGCTGTGCGGATCGCCTCGGCGTTGATCGCGTCATCCGCCCACCCGGCCGTGGCCTCGCGGGCTTCAGCGAGCAGCTCCGCAGGGGTCCGCGGCGCCTTGGGCGCCTTGGCTTTGGTGGCGCGCTTGCGCGGCGGCTTGGGCGTCTCCTGCTTCGGCGGCTCCGCATCCTGCGGCGGCACGGGCGGAACGCCCTCGCTGGCCGGGGCCAGTTCACCTAGCTTCAACAGCACCCGCTCGGGGCGCGGTGTCTTGGAACGCCAGCGCCGGCCGAACCGCTCGCGCAGCTCCGCACGGGCCAACTGCCGCTCACGCTCCCGCCCCAACGCGTCGGAATAGGACGTGATCTCCCACAGCGTCATGCGGCGCCACAGAGCGAACGTCGACAGCGGGGCGAGCAGCCAGCGCGAGCGGCGGATCTTCTCCATCCGCCGGCCCGTGACGGCACCGATCCGAGAGGCGTAGACGTGCGCGGCCACCTCGGACAGCACCACCCACAGCAGAGGCATCGTGCCGTGCGCGAGCTTCGCGGACAGCGACCGCCCGGCCGCGACGTTCAGCCAGCACGTCACCCCGGTCAGCACCCACGGCACGAACCGCACCCAGCCCAACGGCATGTCCGTACGGATCAACAGCAGAAACGCCGCGGTGAACACCGGGATCGCCGTGTCGATACCCACAGGCAGCATCCATGGCGAGGCGAACCCCCAACGGGCCCCGGCCGCGGACACGGCCTCGAAGGAAGAGGCCAGGCCCAGTCCACCGACGCTGGCCGCGAGCACGGCGACCGCGCCCAACAGCCACAGTTCAGGCCTCGACAACGGCGGTACCTGGGGCGCTGCCGTCTCGGTTGCGGTGCTCATGCCGCAGCCCCCTTCCGAGAAGTGCGGCGCCGCGCGGGGCGCGACAGCTCGGTGACGTTGAACAGCTCCGGCGCGTAGGCCTCGATCGCCTCAGCGGCGACCCGGCTCACGCGGTCGGGCAGGTCGCGGTACTCGGGAGCGGCGAGGATGTCGCGGGCCGCGTCCAGCCGGGCCACTCGCTCCTCGTCGCTCTCGCCCTCGACCCCGAGCCACAGCTCAACCGGGGTCCCGAGGGCGAGTTCGACGAAATCGGTGTCATTCACGGCCTGATGGCCGCCGATGTAGGCACGCATGGCAGCGCTCCTGATGTCGAAGGGATGGAGAGGCGCCGGGCGGTCGTGGCCTGGTGGTGAGAGGCGACCGCTCGGGATGTGCGCCCCAAGCCGCAGATGCGGCGGGGTGAGTGCCCCGGCCAGGAGTCGAACCCAGCCTCTCGACCATCGGGACGGTGAAGCGGGTCAACGCTGGACGACGGGCTTGTCCAGGTCACGGTGGTGGACGGACACGTCATGTCCGGCATCGCGCAGCAGTTCGGCGAGTGCTCGGGCGAAGACGGGGGCGCGGTGTCGACCGCCGGCGCATCCGTCGGCGATCGTGATGGTCCTGGCGGACGGCCCGAAGGCGAATGCCTCAACCGCGGCGACAGTTGCCATAACGAGGGACGCGACGCCAGGGGTGCCCAGCACCGCGGCCCTGACGGGCTCGTCGTCGGCGGTCATGCAACGGAGCTCCGGCGAGACGTGCGGGTCACGGAAGTGGTGGCGCAGGTCGATGGTCAGATGTGCGGTGGGCGGCCCGTCGTGCAGGTAGCCGAACGAGACGATCTCAACAGCGGCCATCAAGGCTCCTGAAAAGGCGATGGGAATGAAGGCGGGCGACCGTGGTCGTGAGAGGTGAGAGACGATCGCCCGCAGCACCCCAGGGCGGATTCGATCCGCCGCCATCACGGCTGGCCGGGGCCGCAGCGCCGAAGCGCTGCGAAGGATTGGGTTGCGCTGTACGTCACGCGGGATGACCCGCGTGACCGCCTACTTGGCCGAGGAGAGGCGGCGTGATCCCCATTCAGTTGTCAAAGATCAGCGGCTTCCTTCAAGCCCGTGTCACGGGGCTCTCCGGGCCGTTTCCTCCATGAGGAACATGTAGTACCTGTTCCTCATCATGCAGAGGGGGGTTCACTCCGTCAAGCCCTTCGACTGGTGGAGTTCGGCGAGCCCCTCGCCGCGATGTATCTACAGACTGCCGTTGGCATTGACGACACTCGACTTCGCACCTGTACGACTCAGGTCGCTCTTGGCTAGCGTGAAGTCGTACCAAGTCGTCCTGCGTGAAGGGAGGTTGGTGTGGCGAACGAGCGACTGCGCGGCGCGATAGTGGACTTGGGCCTCACGCTCGATGAGGTCGGTGAGCGGCTCGGGGTAGCACCCAAGACGGTCGAACGCTGGATCAACGACCCTGAGCGCAAGCCGTACCGCCGCTTCCAGTACGCGACAGCCTCACTGTTGAAGTGCGAGGTGTCGTATCTGTGGCCCGACGAACAGACGTCTGCCGAGGTCACAGCCTCCGGCAACGCGGAGTTGGTCAGGCTCTATCCGCACCGCTCCGTGGTGATGCAGACCCTTTGGACAGACCTCTACTCCAAGGCGAGACGCCAGTTCGATGTGCTGGTGTACTCCGGGTTCTGGCTGACCGAAGACGCGACCTTCCACCGCATCGTGAAGGAGAAGTCAGCAGAGGGGGTGTCGATCCGCTTCCTCTTGGGAGAGCCAACGTCGCAGGCCGTGGCCGTACGCGGGGACGACGAAGGAATCGGCCCGGCGATGGGTGCGAAGATCCGGAACGCCCTGGTCAACTACAGTCCGCTCTTCGGCCTTGCCGGTGTTGAGTTCCGACTGCACAACACCACGCTCTACAACTCGATCTACCGAGCTGATGACGAGATGCTGGCCAACGGCCACATATACGGCGTCGGTGCCTACATGGCCCCCGTACTGCACCTGCGACGCGTTCCCGGTGGCGAACTCTTCGACGCCTACGCTGAAAGCGTGGAACGGATCTGGGAATCGGCCCGCCCTATCTCCTCGCCGGCCGACTGGGAAGGCACGAACTGATGAGCCGTATCGACTACTTCCGCGACCCCAGCGCCCCGAGGGCCAACTCAGTGGTGCCCTCGGTCACGGCAATCGTTCGGGACAATGCCGGACGACTTCTGCTCATCCACAAGACCGACAACGATCTCTGGGCACTGCCGGGTGGCGGCCACGACATCGGCGAGCGCATCGCCGACACAGCCGTCCGTGAGGTCTTGGAGGAGACCGGCATTCAGGTCGAGGTAGACAACATCGTCGGGCTCTACACCGACCCTGAGCACGTGCTCGCGTACGACGACGGAGAGGTCCGGCAACAGTTCTCGATCTGCTTCCGAGCGCACCCTGTCGGCGGTTCCCTCCGCACTAGCAGCGAATCGAAAGAGGTCCGGTGGGTTGCCCCAACGGACCTCGATGGACTGGAGATTCACCCGTCGATGATGCTGCGGATTAGGCACGGCCTCGACGAGTCGCAACGTGAGCCCTACATCGGCTGATCGCCAACGGAGACTTGCGCCAAGCGCTCTTCAACACGATCCGCAGCAGCGTTGATCTCCGGGGCAGCATGCTGAATGAACCGCCCAACGATCGTGTCCGAGCCGTACCGCTTCACAATCTCGTCCAGCCGTTCAGCAGGCGTGGTCTGCGTCCCGTCCGGTGTCGTCGTCATGTCGCAGAAAAGCAGAGCGTCAACGAGGTCCGGACGCTCCAGCTCGAACTCGCTTTCTAGATCTTGCCTCAGTCCGCGTTCCTCGGCTTCCAGAAGCGCGCATGAGTGGTGGGCTACCAGACGAACGACCCGCCCGTCCGCGCCCTCCTGGTCCCGGAGGAACCGGGCGCCGTCCAAGGGGTGGAAGCCGGTGACAGCGATAGCCGGCGAGTACCCGATGTCGTGCAGCACAGCGGCGGCTTCCAAGAGTTCGGCGTCGTCGCCCAGGATCGGGCTCAGGGAGCGAGCGCGCTTGGCGACCCCCAGGGAGTGCGCCCACCGACGCGGGAGCGGATCGGATAGCAGCGATTCGGAGAGCGAGTACGCCCACTCAGTGAGGCCCATGGAGGTCAAGACTACGGCCGGACAGTGGGACCCGGGAGAGCGCGCACCGTTCGCCCCTTGCCGTGGACAGTGTCCAACAGACCGTTCCCCTCCATCAGTGCCAGGACGCGACGTACTGCCGTACGGGAGGCCTCGAAGCGCTTGCAGAGCTCTGACTCGGACGGGTACGGGTCGCCCACCGACAGTGATTCCTCAGCGATCAGGTCAGACATCCGCTCCGCGAGGGGACGGTGATCGTCACTCCGCACGATGCGCCACCCGATCCCGGGAGCGGACTCCAAGACGCCCTCAGATTCGAGAACCTTGAGAGCCCGCCGGACCGTGTTCCGGCCGACGCCATGCTCACGCATCAGGTCAGCCTCTGAGGGCAGTACCTCGGCGTTCTCGTCTGCCCCGATCCGCTCTCGTAGCTTCTCAGAGATGACCAGATAGGTCCCGCGCGGACTGGCCTCCGACACTCCGACTCCTCTCACAGCCTCCACTGCCCAGTGCCCAGTGCCAAGAGTGCCACGACGTTTCAAGGCAGCGCCGGGCAGACACTGTCCCAGCTGTCCGACTGTCCCAGTACCCGGGTTGACCTGGGAAAACAGCTGGGACAGCGAGAAACCTTGCTGTCCCAGCTGTCCGACCGGCGCTGAAACACCGGGGTGTTTCAGCCGGTGGGAGCCTGTGCGTTAGGCCCCAGAGCCGCCGGAGAGCCCAGGGATTGGCAACGCAACTGGCAAGCGGTCATGCACGTTCGTCAGTTTCTGAAGCAGGTAGCGAGCAACTGACGGAACCCTTTCTCGCTTAGGCTTTACAAACTGTTCCACCAGGCGATAAATGAGCGATTCAACATCATCCACTCCCACGCATTGACCATTTCCGCTTAGGTCCTTCGTTTGTCGGATGGCAATCGTCACCAACGTAAGACGGCGCACCAAGACGTCGGATTTGCCACTCTCTTCGAATGAGGAGAACATAGCTAGCGTGTTCTGAATCGCCAAGCGGAGCACTACACCAAACGCAACGTCGTGCTGACCTCCAGCGACCCTCACCGAGTACTCCACCGGCATGAAGACGAAGGCAGGCAGCACCGGGAAGAGAGTACGCGCTTCGTCCCATACAGCGAACATGGCATCCAGCGCCGGGCGGCTTACCACGATCGGAACCGATTCAGAGCCGCGAACACTCACCGCGACTTCTTTTAGGTTCTCCAGAAAGCGGGAAGTCCACATTACCGCCTGAAGACCAGGATAGAAGGAGTCCATCCCCCAGCGATCTAACACCACTTCGAGGCGACCGCGCTCATAGCGCCAATCGCGGACCGAGAGCCCATTACTACCGAAGGAGTTGAGAGCTTCTTTTTCACGCAGCGCACGAACGCCCTGCGGCGGATCACTCTCGTCAAGGAAGCGCGCAAGTTCTGGCATCTCTGCCCGGAGCGCCATCAATGCACAGTCGAACCCCACCATGAATGCGTACGCCCGCTCGATCCCATCAGCAAGATCCTCTACCGCGGCCGTGTCCTCGCCGACACAAATTAGCTCGCGATCTTCATCCCATTCGAAGTCTTCGTGAGCGGCCCCATTTCTGACCGCTGGCAGTATCGCCTGTGCTGCATCCTGAAGGATTTGGTGTCCATCAGCAACTAACTGGTCACGCAAGGAGGCAACCTCGGGCAGCCTTCCAGATCGCCCTCGCAGCTCAAGGACCGTCCACGTACAAGGCCGGAGTTGGCCCTCCACCACCCTGCGATAGATATCGAGCATGCAAAAGGCACGCTGCTGAGCAGTTGATGCATTTCTGAGGTTCTGCTGGGCTTGAATGATCCCCTGGTGATTAGCCGCGCTTCGATCGGTCCGCGCCTTCAGGCGCCTGATCGGCTCCGCGAAAATCGGGTCTGAAGAAAATCCACTCCTTACGGTGCGCGAAACAAAGAATGCCGAGCGCAACACCAACAGAGGTCTTCCGCTTTGAGTGTAGGCCCAAGCGAGATCGACTGCACTTTCGACAGTCAGTGGCTTCTTCGCTAGCTCAGAAAGCACAGAAGATAGACGCTTATAGAGCACGCCAATACGCCCCCGATAGTTCGCCAGGAGGCGCGACGGAAGGAAGACCCCTCGTTGATCACAGATCTCATCGCGCGCCACGCCAAAGATCTTACTGCACGTTTCGCTCGGTAAACTTGGCGTGGCGCTTATAATCGAGTCCAGCTTGGCCCGCAACTCATCCACATGCCGCAGACCATCAGGAAATCCACAAGCAGCATCATCAAGAACTTGGATCGCAAAAGCATGCAAGCGCTCTCGCAAGTGCAGCACTTCCAACGAGAGCCCAGATTTGAGCAAGGCCAAATACCACAGGTCTTCTTCTTGCGCCTTTACATCATGCACCAAGTCGAGCGCATGTTTCTTGATCTCCTTGGCGTTCCCGTCCGCAACGGCGGTCACCAGCGCATTCGCTGGGCCACCGAGAAACCACTCTTCTTCACAGAGCCCTGCATCCCACAGAGACTGCTCCCAGTCGTCCTCAGCCACGGGAACACTGGCCCGCGGCGGGTCAGTGAGCTGACCAAGTTCGTTTCTCGCAGCCTGCAAGATGCGCACCAAAGCTACCGTCGGGAGAGACATGGCTTCATGGTCTCGAACCTTGCTGGTCTGAGCCATCGGTTTGTGGGTCACGTCAAGCTGAAGATGTAGGAGCCGACGGGCTGTTGGACTGGACAGTCATACCCTCAGACTGTCTGATGTGACTGATCTTGATAATGCATACACGGGCTGGCTCGCCTCCCTTCATCACCTGGTCTCGGACCCAGCGAGTCTCGCTCAGTGGCAGGACCGTCGGTTCGCCTTCGCGCATCAGGTGGGTGACTTGTTGACGCGCGCGAACGGCCGGCGTGCTCCTGTGACGGGGCCTGTCCTGTACGGGGTCTTCACCAGTGGCGGGCTGTGCTACGTCGGTCAAACGCGAAAAGGGGAACGGCGGCTTCGTGATCTCCCGGTCGGGGAGAGTCACCACGTCGCCAATACCGTCCCTCCGGAACTTTGGGAGAGCGTCGTCGTGCTGAGGTGGCCAGAGCTGCTTGCACACATCAGCGCGTCGGAACAGGCGACCGCATCTGCACTCGGTCCCGTTGTCTGCGGCTTGGTCCTGGAGCACCGTCTTCAAGGAGCCACATCGCCGCCCCTCAACAGTCGGCGCCGGGACAGTCGCGGGGGGGTGGCGCGCAAGGAATCATGCGACCAGTCGGTCACGGGGAGCCGCTCATGCGGCGTCCCTACCAGAGTTGTGGCACTGCGCTTGGGAGGCATGGACCGCACTCGCCAGCCTCGATGCCTCGGGCTCCAACCCCTTTCGCGCGGACGCAGCAGCGGGGCACGTGGTGTTTCCCGGGGCACTGCACAGAAGCGATTCGAACCCGTCCTGACAACGGGCTCTCCTCTTGGACCTACGAAGCATCGCAGTCATCGTGTGACAGGCGTGTGGATCGGGAGAGTGCGCGATCTTCCCGAAGGATTCATGCAGGTCAGACGGATGATAAGTCGTTACGGAAGCGTGCTCTCCAGAGCCATGTGCGCGTATCAGATCACTGACTGACAGTTCGTGTGAGAATCCGATCAACGCCAACTTGCCACGGATATACATCTGACTCCTCAACATGAGGAGCCGTCTCCATGTAAGTGTTCACAATTGATCGATCCATCAGTCCACGCAAAGGCGCAGATAGGCCATCCATCTGAAAGTAGGGCTTGCTTGAGAGATGACTATCTTGCCACTTCAGCCACGAATCCAAAGAATCACCAGAGAGAGTCGAACGCCAAGGGCAAGCATCATTTAATCCCCACCCGTAAGATTTATAGCTAGTCGGATTGGAGGGTGGAATGACCTGGAAGGCAAAACTATTCGACGTGGCACCGGACGCGTAAACCTTTAGCGTACCGAAGTCGCGTACTGGATTCTGGGTCATGAAGTCCTGATTAAGAGTTACACTCAAAGCGCCCGATGATTCGTCAACCGACCCTATCGAGAACGAGAATTTTGGGCGGAAGTCGCTTTTGCAGGCCGTGACTGCATACGATAAGGATGTTCCCGATTTGTCAGTCACGACATCGACCCAATACCCCCTCCCCTCGAAGATATTCTCCGTGAGATCCTTACCCCGGACCGGCTGCACGAATAATGGAGCGCCAAGCTCCTCTCTGAATTTCGCGAAGCTATAGCCGGCATGCAGGGAGGTCAGCTTCTCGTACTCGGCTTCCTTCCAGTCAAAGCGTGACTCGTACCAGCCCTTGAGGTCACTCGCAGCTGTAAACAGCGTAATCACAGAAGAAATAAGCACTGCCGAAAATGCCAGCACCGTCAGGAATACATTTCGCTTAGTCCACTCATCGAAACGGCCAGCCATGTGGCGCTCGCCCGTCACACCACCGGAACCCGCCGCGCCACCAGACGCCGCCCCGGACTGACCCGGCACCACACCACCGGAACCCGCCGCGCCACCAGACGCCGCCCCGGACTGACCCGGCACCACACCACCGGAACCCGCCGCGCCATTCGCAGGAGATGTAGGCACTTTACCCCCAAAGTCCCTAGTAATCAGTCTAGTTACTAGCATGGCAGAGAATGGCACTACCCAGTGGCAGTTCGGGTCTTCTGCTAGCCGCCTCCACTGAAGTGTCGCGAGGTGCCTGGCCGGTGCGCGAAGACAAAGGGATCTCCACTCCAAGCCTGGGACGCCATGTGTCCTACGTGTCCGACTGTCCGGTTGAAGCTCTGACCTGCACAAATAGGTGGGACAGCGAGATTCGCCAGTGTCCCACCTGTCCGACCTGAGCATCGGGCTGCAACACCCACAGGGTGTTGCAGCCCCTCACGTCGTCGCCTCCCGCCAGGCTTTAACAACCAGAGGTGCCCTCGCGCCCCTCTCCCGTGCGCGTGAGGGGCGTGTGAGCGAGTGGGGATAGCGCGACCCTCATGGCTACCTTGCAGGTCAGAGCCATAATCGAGAATTTCATGAGCATGCTCTCCGGAGCCGTGTGCGCAGGTTCGAATCCTGCCGGGGGCACTCGCCACACAGCCAGCAAGAATCACCCGCTGAGCTGGGCGGATGCCTAGACGAGAGAGCGGGAGTCAGTCTCACTGACTCCCGCTCTTTCTCGTTGCCTCTCAGCGTTCACGACACACCTCCGACACACAGTTGGGAGCGTGTCGGACGCCGCACGAAACGTCGCAAATTGCGATCATGATGCGATGGATGAAGGAACCGCGGCGCTGACCGCGGGCGCCTTCGCGCTGATCGGCGCGTTTGCGAGCGCTGGCGCAGCGATGTGGGGTGCTCGAACGGGCGCTGCCAAAGGGTTGGAAGCGGCGCACGCCCAGGTCGAAGGGCAGGAGAAGGCCGAGCATAGGCATTGGGCACGGGAGCAGCGCATGCTGACCTTGATGGAGGTACTTGATCAGCTTGCGGCCCTTCAAAGCACCTTGAATGCCGCGAAGGTGAAACTCACCCTCGGAGAAGTGCCACCGGACTCCCTGCATGAGCAGTACAGGACCGCCCAGGGAGCATTGCTGCGAATTCTTCCTCGCCTTTCGGTGTGGGGTCCGGAGTTGGGACCAGAAATCAATACCAAACTCATCAATCAGGCGGATCAGGTTTACAAGTCGTGGTGGGCCTGGCAGTCGGCAGTTACTGACGGGCTTCTGGCGGACGCGTATAGTGAAACTTTTCAGAGGTGCGACCGTGAGCTCACAACGTTGCATGTGGAGTTCGCCAAAATGGCAGCGCAGGCTCTGAGAGAGCCAGAAAAAGCACCTTAGAGGGCGATCGCAATCCACGACCGCCCTCGGAACGCGCGCCATCCGCTAGTTTGCGTCGCCGTCCTCTTCTAGCGACTTGGCAATCTTCGCATTCGCAGCTTCCTCGTGACCGTCGATACAACCGTGATACCGGCGGTGGATTACCTCAGGGGAGTTGCCGACCCGCCGGGCCACCTCGGCGATGGGCACCCCAGCGTTCAGCCACCGCGTGATGCAGGCATGCCGCAAGTCGTATGGACGGCCGGCCAGTGGCGAGTCGATGCGCTCCGACGGCAGTGCGTACTCGCGCGCCTCCTCCCACACCCGCCAGTAGGTGGACGAGCCGACCACTCCCCCGCGCTCGTTCCCGAACACGCGCCCTTCCTTAGCCGTTCCAAAGTCCTTCAGGTGAGCCTGGAGGATTGCGACCACAACCGGCGGGATCGGGACCGGCCGGTCGGTGGACGCTTCGCGCGCCTTCAAGCCACGGCGGTCATGCCTCTCCCCGGAATCCGTCCACTGCTTGCCGGAGACGGGGCGCGTCTCCCGCAGCGTCAGCACGCCCCAACCCGTCTCCGGCAGGTGGCAGTCCGACACCCGGAGCCCCGCCGCCTCAGCAGGCCGGAGCCCGGCGTAGTACAGGACTGCGTAGAAGGCAACCAGTCGTCTTCCACGGCACCGATCCCATGAACCGACGTAGGAAACGGCGGTGAGCAACTGGCGGGCCTGTACAGCGTTCACCAGGACACGCCTGTCCACCACATCGGTGGAACCCACACGTCGCTTGCTGGCCCGCTGCAGCGGATTCTCTCGGAGTTCCCCGCGGTCCACTGCGTATTCGAGTGCGGTGTTCAGGGCGCGGCGGCGCCGCTTGTACGTCTCACCTGCCGCACGGACGCCATCGAGACGGTAGCCAAGGCGGTACTGGACGTCTTCGAAGACCTCCGCATCGGTCAGATCCAGGACCGGCCGGTCAGACGTTGTCAGCCACTCGTACGCGGCCCTCAACTCCGCCGGCGGCTCCTCCCTCGCGTTCGTGGGCACAATGCCCCACCGGAACGCGAGCCGAAGATCCGTATCTTCCGGAACGCCCTCTCCGCGCTGAACCATGGCGAGGGCAACGGCCGCGAGCCCGTCCGCCATGCTCTCCCGCGACTTGGCCGCACTGGTGCGCCACCGGCCTGCGATGTACTTCCGGCAGAACTCGAACCATCGCAACGGAGTCTTAGCTTCGGCGGCTTCTGCTGCCGCGCGGATCTCAGACTCTGGCAGTCCCGATTCCTCGTGGAACGCTTCGCCGCGTCGCATGGCCTGCCACAGTTCCGATCGACGGCTGTCGGCGAGCGCGGAAGTGGCGAAGGTGTCACCGTGCACCTGTCCGGCCACTACCCAACGCAGTCGGTAAGGGCGAGACTTCCGACCGGTCTTCGTGACCCTCCACAGGCGGATGTCGAGGGAGTAGCACGATCGGGCGGACCCGCGAGGTCGCCCGGCCGGGGAGTCGTTGGGCGTGCTCACGCGGCATCCTCCCGCTCCGCAAGCCAGCGCTCGTACTCGGAGCGGCGAATGCGCACGTCGCCGTTCGGCAGCTTGATCGAGCGCGGGCCCTTCCCGAGCTGACGCCACCGGTAGAAGGTCGACGGAGCCACCTTCAGATCAGTGATGACCTCGGCGACGGTCAACTTCTCGTCCAGCGCGCGGCCGCTCATACCGCCGTCCCTTCGGCTTCGCTCGACCCGGACAGCCCGGACAGCTCCAATTCCGACTGTCCGGGTCGTTCTTGCAGCTCAGGGGGGTTAACAGGACAGCCGGACAGCCCGGACACCTCCAGGGCGCCCTGTGTCCGGGTCTCGGTGTCCGAGTAGTACCGGCCGCCAGCGTCCCTGGTGAGCTGTCCCGCCTCGGCCATGCGGGCGCAGGTCCGGCGGATCGTGTCCAGGTCGACGTGCGACAGCTCGCCTGCCATGTCCTTGGGCTTCGCACCGGGATGCGCACGGACGTACCGGAGGATCGTGGCTCGGGTGTCTCCGACGGTGTGGTCGGTGGCCGGGCCGTCCAGCAAGTGCCAGGCGCCGGAGGCGGGTTGGAAGCTGAGGGCGTACTCGGCTTCGTCCACGTCGCGGCCGGTGACGTGCAGGACGCCGTCCGCCTGCCCGCGCGCCCGCTTCAGTACGAGCGTTGCGTCCGCGGCGCCCGCAATGCCGTTGGTCCCGGAGACCTCCGTCAGGAAGTCGTCCGAGCCTGCCTTGCGGACGTGGTGGACCAGAACGACCGCGATGCCGTAGTGGTCCGCAAGGCGCTTCGCGTAGCCGACGGAGACATAGTCCGCGTCATACGCGGACACACCCTGTGGGGCTTGGCCGCGCATCTTGGCGAACACATCGATGACGACCATGCGGGCGTCGGGGTTGCGGTCCAGCCACTGCGCGATGGCTTCGGTGCCGCCCTGGGGAAAGGGCGGGCACTCGGTCACGAGGGTGAGGCCAGCGGGCGCCGGCTGGCCTCCCAGGAGCTTGCCCATGCGGGTCTGGAGACGGCGCGGGGTGTCTTCCAGGGCGAGGTAAAGGACGGGGCCACCCTGGACGGGGACGGAGTCGAACGCTTGCCCTCCGGCTGCGACCGCGAGGGCGAGCCCGAGCGAAAGCCAGGATTTGCCGACCTTGGGCGGTCCGGCGAGCAGGCTGACGCCTTCGGCGAGGATGCCGGGCACGGCCCATTTCGGTTCGGGGAAGTCCGCGGCCATGAGCTGATCGGCCGTCCACGCGGTCCGCGGACGCTCCCGCTTCGGCGGCGGCACGGTCGGCTGTTGGGGGTCGCTGGGGACGGAGTACAGGTGCAGGGGCGGGATCGGTTTGGTGCTCATGCCACGACCGTCCGGGGCCGACGTGCTCCGGCCCGCAGGCCCGATGCGATGGTGCGGCGGGCCTCGCGCTCGCCCTGGCCGAGCTGAAGGGCTGCGGTCAGGAGCCAGCCGGTCACGTCGGCTTCGCCCAGCTCGCCCCCGGCAACGAGCTGCCCGAGGGCGACGGAGGCGATGTAGAGGGCGTTGTTGTGCTGGTCCTCGCCGGAGGTGGCAACCCGCTCGACTTCCCCCTTGACCGCGGCCCGCAGGAACCCGATACGACGGCCGCTACCGGACAGGGCAACCCTGATCGGCTTTTGTGGGGGCAGTGGAGCGGGGCGCAGGAGTTCGGCGAGCCAGCCCGGCAATGGGGCCGCGGGGGCGTTGTGGGTGATCTCGTAGGGGTGTCCGTTGAAGGTGCTGCCCGCGCCGACGACAAGGCCGCCAGCGGCACGAGTGTCGACCTTCCAGCCGAGCCCGCGGGCGCTGTCCCCGGCCGTGTTGCGCAAGGTCTCCCCCTCGGGGGCGGTGAAGTACAGGTGAGTTCCGCCGCTCCAGGTGCGGACCGTGTACGTGTCGGCAGGGAAGGGCTGGCCGTGGTGTTCGCAGAGCACGGCGAGGACGTCGGCGCCGTCGGTGACGCCGTGTTCGGCCCAGTGCGCCGGCGGGGTGTCGTCGGCGTGCTTGGGCCGGTCAAGGTCGATGACGACCAGCTTCGAGGGGCCGGTGGCGATGCCGAGGTTGTAGGCGCCGACGCACCACGCGACGGTGATGCGGTCCGGGTCGGTGGTGGCGCGGGGCTCCCAGTCGGCGAGGGCGGGGCGCTTGTCTCCGGGGATCAGGGGGAAGACGTGCCAGCCTCGTGACGCTGCGTCGAGCGCTGAGGTGAGCTGGGCAGAGCCGTCCGTGTGCGGCATGCTGAAGGTTCCTGTTCTCTTTCGGGTGGACAGGGAGAACCGCGGCGGCGGGCGACCTTGCTGGGGAGTCCCGCCGCCGCGGCGTTGCTACTGGTTCTTGACCCAACGGGCGTATTCCTGGCGGACGTAGCCGCGCGGGTGGGCGAGCGTGGCCGGGTCCTCCGGGCTGTACGGGTCGCCGTAGTAGTCGCCGTCGCCGTCCCGGTCGGCCTCGATGAGCTGCCGGGCGGCATTGGCTGCGATGTCGTCGTTGCCGTTGGGGACGCCCTCGGCTTCGTAGCTCAGGACGATGCGGTCCAGCACGGCGGCTTTGCGCAGCCAGTACTCACGGCCCACACCGTCGTCCTGCGAGCGGCTGCTCACTGTCCTGGCCGCCGCGGCGGTCCATCCGATCTCGCGGATGATGTCCGGGGCAGCGGCGTAGGCGTCCTCGGGTGAAGGCCATGCCGTTAGCCACACCTCGGTCTCGTACAGACGTTGCGTTGCGGCGTGCAGCTTGGCGTCCAGCACGGCGGGCGCAGCGTCGGTGAAGGAGTGGAGAGCGACGGTGGCGGCGATGATCACGTCGCAGAGTTCGTCGGCCACGTCAGCGCGGCTGTGTGTAATGCCCTTGCGGGGGTTCTGCCCGGTCATGCCGATGTATGCGGCGGCGACCTCGCCCGCTTCCTCCGTCACCTTGAGCAGGCGTACAGAGATTTCATTCTCACCGGTGCCGTTGGCCTCGTTCAGAGCGGAGACGATGCGACTGATGGCGGGCCACAGTGCGGTACTCATGCGGACTTCCTCTCAGCGGTAGGGAGTTGCAGGGGTTGGGCTTTTGGGTGCGGGCCGCTGAGGCAGGTGCCGCACGTTGGTCTGCTTGATGCGGGTGGCGGCGTCGTCGTGGAAGCGGTGGGTGCCGAGATCACGCGTTCCGGCCCGGTGGCGAGGCGCCTCGGGGTGGGTGTGGTTCCACTGCTCTGCGCACACCTTGTGGACGGGCTCGTCAGTGTGGGAGCGCATCGGCGTCGGCTTGCGGCACAGGACGCAGGGCAGGTCTTCGAACCGGTCGAAGTGCAGTGCCTCGCACCAGATCAGCAGGCGTACGACGCCCGCATTCATGCGGCGCGGTGGTGCGTCGGCAGCTCCGGCAGGCCCACCGCTTCCAGGGCGTTGGGATCGAAGCCGGGCAAGGCGGCGCGGGTGACGAGGGCCTGCGCGAGGGATTCGGCGTAGGCGGCGCCGCTGCGGGCCACCTCGATCTGTGTCGTGCCGCGGATCGTCTCGACGCGCTCGATGTGGGTGCGTTCCTCGCGCCGGTCGCTCACGTGTCGCTCGTACGCCACTCGCGTGCGGCGGTCGTCGCGCCAGTACCGCGCGGCGAGCCCGTAGGCGACGGCGGTGGCGAGCACCCACAGCAGGAGCGGAAGCGAGAGGCCGTCGGCGTATCCGGCCACGCCCGCGAGGACGAGTCCTCCAGAGGCGGCGAACGCGGTTCCGGCGATAACGGGGTCTCCGGCCTGGCCGATGCTCGCGCACACGCCGGCCGCTGCGGCAGCGAGGGAGAGCGCGGTCATCAGCACGGCGTTGCCGATGGAGTGTTCGGCGCCGTTGGCGTTCCAGATGCGGGCCAGGATCAGCACGGTGGACGTGGCCACGGCGGGCGCTGCTTTGGGGGCGATGAGGGCGAGCCAGTGCCGGGCGATGATCTGTTCGTTCACGGCCGGACTCCTGTCACAGGTCGGGGATGGCGTTGATGACGGCGCGGGTGAGTTCGTTGATGGGTCCGGCGGCGCCGGTTGAGGCGAGGAAGAACCCGAACATCGCGGCGATGAACGCGGCTCCGTAGCCGAGGGACTTGGAGCGGAGCAGGAAGAACAGGACGAGTCCGAAGAGCAGGACCAGGGAGACGGTCACGGCCATGGGGTGGCCTCCTTTCGTGTCAGCGGGTGCCTGCGCGGTAGATCCGTGAGGCGCGGTTGTAGAGCCAGCGGCCGATGCGGACGCGTTTGCCGCGGCCCTTGCAGCGGCGGCAGTGCTTGCCGCGCTTGGGGCGTCCCTTGCGGTCGGTGGTGGTGGCGAAGCCGAAGCCGTTGCACTTGCGGCAGGTGCCGAACGGGCTCCCGACACACAGAGCGCCATAACAGAGCGTGATGGCGAGTAGGCATGCCATAGCGAGGGTTACGGGGGTCATCGGGGTCCCTCCGGGCTGTTTTCCGGGGTTTTCGCAGGTGGGGTGTTATCCGCTAGCTCCCTGATCGGATGCTGTTTGGGGTGCTAGCGGGGGTGCTACCGGTAGCAGGCGCGCCCGCTACCGGTAGCGGGGGTGCGGGGCTAGGCGGCACCCCGGTTTCCGTCACGCTCCGCAATCGCGGTGGTGAGGTCGTCGCGGACGATGCCGCGGCGGGTGGTGCGCTCGCCGTCGTCGGTAGTCCCGGCTATGCCGGTGGTCTTGATGCCGTGCGGCTTAAGCGCGCTGGTGACGTTCTCGCCCTTCCATCCGCCGTAGACCGCTGGCCGCAGCTCCACGAGCCGGGCGGCGATCCGCTCGTTCCACACCCGCTTCTCCGAGGCGGGCACGACCGCGGCGACGTCGGCGAGCAGGTCGTAGGACGGTCCGGCCGTGCTCTCGGCGTCCTCACCGAGAGCACGGCCGGACAGGGTGCCTTCGGCCTTGCGCAGGGCGAGGGCGCGCTGGGCGATGGTGTTGGTGGCCGGGTCGTCGAGGTAGGCGGTGCGGACCACGCTCGGCAGGGGGCCGGCACCGGCGAGGTAGCCGTTGCCTGCGTCGATCTCCGGTCGGAATGCGGTGGCGCGCACGCCGTTCCTGTACGCGCTCGTGCCGAGGATCATGTCGTTCTCGACCTGCCCGGCGACCCGGAGGCAGAAGCGGATGGACACGTTGCCGCTGATCCCCGTCGGGAGCGAGTCCTTGTCGGGGCGCTGGGTGGCCAGGATCAGGATCACCCCGAGGGCGCGACCGAGCTTGATGATGAACTCGGCGTCCTCACCTGCCTGTTTGCCGTACTTGGGGTGGGCGAAAAGGTTCTGGCACTCGTCGAACACGGCCAGCAGCGGCCACAGCTTGAGCGAGCGCTTGTCGGCGATGGTGCGGGTGATGCGCTTGTCCGGGCACAGGTCTCGCGGCAGCTTCTTGATCGCGGCTGCGCGTCGCATGACCTCGGCGCGCAGCAGGGTGAGGGAGTCGGCGGCGTACTTGATGGAGTCGTCGTCGATGCCGGAGACGAACCGGTGGCAGGTGCAGGCGAGGGCGTCCACGTCGCCGGTGCCTTTCAGCTCGTGCAGCCACATTTCCACCGACGGGTCCAGTGCCGCACCGCAGGCCAGCACGCGGACGGAGGCGGTCTTGCCCTGGCCGGGCTGGGAGCCGATCAGCACGTTGTGCTGGATCATCGGCACCGACTGGCCACGGCCGCGCGGGTCCAGGCCGAACGGGATGCCCTTGAAGATGTCGTGCCTGCGGGCGCCTGCGAGCTGCCATTTGACGATGCCGGTCTTGGACAGGTCCCGGTCCCCCACCCACAGGATCAGGCGTCCCTCGTGCTCGTTGGGGTCGGCGTCCGGCCACACGCACCCGAGCGGCCGGCGCAGGCCGGAGGCGAGTCGGGCACGCCGGTCGGCTACGTCCGCGACAGTGACTCCGAGCGGCAGGTCGATGTCCGCGCGCCAGCCGGGGCCCTCGCGAGTGATGGGAGCGGCGAACTGGATGCCGTCCTTGCCCTTGGCCACGGCACTGGCGATCTGGCCGATCCCGATGGAGGCCATGGCCTTGATCACGATGTCGCTGGTCAGCTTCTGCACCTCGGTCTTGATGACCGCCCGCGTCGCCAGTGGAGCATCCGCCGGCGCCCCGGCCAGCCCGAAGCCGAGCACCGCCACCGTGGCGGCGATGACCTGCGTCATCGGCTCCGCGCCGTAGACCAGGAACAGGACCGTGCCCAGCGTGAACAGGGAGCCGATGATGGTGAGGATCATCCGCAGGCGGACGCGGCGGTCGCGCTGCCGGGAGAGCTTCAGGTACTCATCCACCTGCTCGTTCGTGGCCGTGTACTGGCGCAGTGCCTCGCCCTCGGCGTCTACGGACCAGCGGCCGACCTTGGCCAGGGTGTGGAGGGCGCCGCGCGGGGAACGCCAGATCAGTTTGGGCAGGTAGACGACCGGGACGCGGACCGTGTGGAAGGCGACGGTGTGCCAGGCGTGCCCGGCCAGCCAGCCAAGTGCTTCCCGGAACTCCGCGGCCGACTTGAGCCAGGCCGGGAAGACGTCCAGCCGCTTGGAGTTCTTGATCCGGTCGATCACGCCGGGGCCGGACACGGTCGGCACTGTGCTGTCGACCAGCGTCGGCCGTCCGTCGGCCGACCCGGTCGGCTCCGGGTCGGCCGACTGCGACGGACCGGAGTCGGCCGACGGGTCGGGGGCCGGGTCGGTCGACTCACCGCGCGCGGTGCGGGCCTTGCCGAGGTCGACCACCTCGCCCCCGGCCGGGGCACCGGGGTCGGTCATTTCGGCTTCGAGCCGGTTGAAGAGTTCGTTGTCGTCGTCGGGGTGTTTCACTGACAGTTCCTTCTCTCGGGAGGGAAAGGGCGGGCCCGGCCGTCGCTGTAGGAGGTGAGCGGTCGGGCCCGCCGTGCTGGTCATGCGGCGCACTGTTCCTCGGGGTAGGCGCAGGACACGCAGGCTCCGAGCGAGGTCGGGATGACGTATCCGGCGTCCAACAGGCACAGGGGGCAGGTGCGGCGGGCGAGCATCGCCAGGGCGAGCGCACCCCACTTGCGGGAGGTCATCGGCCGCACGAGACGGGCGTGGTCGACGCGGTAGAGGTAGGCGACCTGAACCCCGGACTTCCGGCCCCGGTGGCGGCGCATGACCTGCGCTGCGATCGGTTGTCCGCCGGGCCTCAGCCCGCGGTCCCGGAGCTGACGGCGGGTGGCGTAGCCATCGGGGGCGAAGCGCCACGGGAAGGTGGGGACCCCGTACCGCGTGCCGTCGGGGTCGAAGCACTCATTGAACGCCGTGGACATCAGGCCGCCACCGCCCCGGACACGTCGCCAGCCGTGAGGAACTGTCGACCGATCCACTCGGTGTAGGCGGGCGGGATCGCCTCGGTCAGTTCTCCGCGGACGTCGGTCCATGTGATGCCCATCGCCGACTGCATCTCGGGGACGGTGGCCTTGCCGCCGCCGGAGCCGTACGGGGCGACATAGGGGCCGTCGAAGTAGCGGCCGTGTCGATACCCGCGGACCCGTCCGCGGTGCGGGACATGGACCGGCTGCGTGGTCGTCCAGCCGCCCAACTCGAAATTGCGGTGCCGGATCACCCCGAGCCCGAACATCTCCCCGCACAAGGTCACGTGCTTACGGATCTGCGCGCGGCCGTTGGGCTGCTCGATGACGTACGGCAGACCGGTCCGGTCGAGCAGCTCGCGGGTGGGGGCCACAAGGTCCTCGTGCGTGCCGCCCCAACCCTGCGACTGATTGGTGCCCACCGTGAGAGCGCACTTCCCCTGGCACGGCGGAGAGGCGTGCACGAGCGCGTACCGCTCGATCTCCCCGGAACAGATCAGCGCGGCAAGTCGTTCCAGGGCGTCGCCCCGGTGCTGCGAGAAGGGGTAGCTGAGCCGATCGACGATGTCCACACCGTCCACGGCGAACCCCGCATGGTGGTAGCCCATCGCGGCGCCACCGGCGCACGAGAACAGATCGAGCAGACGCGGCCGGCTCATGCCGCCACCCCCACGACCGGCGCACTCGTGCGGGCCCCGGTTCGGCCGGAACGACGACCGGTGACGGTCGCGAACAGCCGACCCAGGCCAGCCCGGCGCATTCCGGCGCGCGCTTGCTTGGCCGCGTACATCGCCTCATCCGCCCGCCGCAGCAGCCCCGACAGGTCATCGTCGGGGAAGTCCGCGGCACGTACCCAGCCGAGCGAGACCGTGGTGTGTACGTCCGGGTCGTGGCCGTCGACCGGGCGGGCGAGCACGCCGTGCAGGACGGCGAGCAGGTCGCCCGCGGTGCCGTGGTCATCGATGACGACGGCGGCGAACTCGTCGCCCCCGAGCCGCCCGGCGACCCCGGCACGGCCGACGTGGTGGGTGAGCCGGTCGGCGGTCGCCTTCAGCAGCGCGTCCCCGGCCGCATGGCCGTGAGTGTCGTTGATCTGCTTGAAGCGGTCCACGTCGGCCAGCACCACCACGGCGCGCGGGTCCTTGAGCAGAGCGGTGGCGCGGCAGGTGAACCCGTCGCGGGTCCATAAGCCGGTCAGCGGGTCACGCCGTGCCGTGTTGAGACGGGCCCGCAGCCTCCAGGCGTGGACAGCCCAGCCCGCGGCCGGGGCCAGTGCGGGGAGCAGGACGGTGGCCGGGGTGCTCATGCTGCCGCCCCCTCGTCGCGCTCGCCGTCGTCGGTACGGTCGATGGGGTGCAGGCGTCGGCCGTCTGCGCGCTCGCCGAGCAGCAGGTCCCGCAGCACGCGGGAGTTTGCGGCCGAGCAGTGCAGCGTGGTGCGGATCGCTTCAGCGTTGATCGCGTCGTCCGCCCACTCGGCCGTGGCCTCGCGGGCTTCGGCCAGCAGTTCAGCGGGAGTCCGCGGTGCCTTGCCGGTCTTGGGCTTGGGTTTGACGGTGCGCTTGCGCGGCGGCTTGGGCGTCTCCTGCTTCGGCGGCTCCGCGCTCTGCGGCAGAACGGGCGACAGGTCGTCGCTGGCCGGGGCCAGCTCGCCCAACTTCAACAGCACCCGCTGCGGCCGCGGTGTCTTGGAACGCCACCGCCGGCCGAACCGCTCGCGCAGCTCCGCACGGGCCAACTGCCGCTCACGCTCCCGCCCCAAAGCATCGGAGTAGGACGTGACCTCCCACAGCGTCATCCGGCGCCACAGGGCGAACGTCGACAGCGGGGCGAGCACCCAGCGCGAGCGACGGATCTTCTCCATCCGCCGGCCCGTGACGGCGCCGATGCGAGAGGCGTAGACGTGCGCGGCCACCTCGGACAGGACCACCCACAGCAGCGGCATCGTGCCGTGCGCGAGCTTCGCGGACAGCGAGTGCCCAGCCGCGATGTTGAGCCAGCACGTCACCCCAGTCAGCGCCCACGGCACGAACCTCACCCAGCCCAGTGGCATGTCCGTACGGATCAGCAGCAGGAACGCTGCAGTGAACACCGGGATCGCCGTGTCGATGCCCACCGGCAGCATCCACGGGGAGGCGAACCCCCAGCGCGCCCCGGCCGCGGACACGGCCTCGAAGGAAGAGGCCAGGCCCAGCCCGCCGACGCTGGCCGCGAGTACGGCGACCGCGCCTAACAGCCACAGTTCCGGTGTCGTCAGCGGCGGCACGGCCGGACTCTCGATGGTCTCCGGCGCGCTCATGCGCTCTCACCGTCCTGAGATGCCCGGAGCTGGGCCTCCATCAGTTCGGCTTCCACGTCGCCGGCCTGGCCGTCGACGATGCGTTGATAGACGGCCTCGCTCTCCAGGAACATGCGGTCCTGGAAGTTCTGGTCCTCGCTCATGCCGCCGCCCCCTTGCGCACCGGGCGACGGCCGGCGGGACGGGCCAGCGGGATGACGTTGAACAGCTCCGGCGCGTACGACTCGATCGCCTCGGCGGCGATCCGGCTCACGGCGTCGGGCAGATGCGGGTTGTCGGCGAGGATGTCGCGCGCCGCATCCAAGCGAGCCGCACGCTCTTCGTCCGTCTCGCCCTCCACCCCGAGCCACAGCTCAACCGGGGTGCCGAGCGCCAGTTCCACAAAGTCGTTCGTGGTCAGGGCCTCATGGCCTGCAACGAACGTGCGCAACCTCGAACTACTCACAGATCTCTCCTGAGTCGAAGGAGCAGGGAGAACCCGGCGGCGGGCGACCTTGCTGGGGAGTCCCGCCGCAGGGCGTGCTTGAACAGGTCGGGACAGCCATGGCTGCCCGTTCAGTCATGCGATACATGCTTGAACGTGTATCTCACAGTGGCGCGCCTGATTGCGGCTGTCAAGTCCTTCACTGCTTTCGGGTTGCCCTGCGGCGTGACATCAGATTGCCGCTCACGGGTGGGACGAAGTCACCACGTCCCTGGACGACTTGGGACGTCCTCGCTAGCGTTCACTGAGTCATGCACGTCCCCAGACGTCCCCGGGAGTTGGGATGGCGAACGAACGCTTACGATCAGCGATGTTGACGAACGGCATCACGGTCGACGCCATGGCAACCCACATCGGAGTGGACCCAAAGACCGTCGAGCGCTGGATAACTCAGGACCGTGCGCCCTACCGGCGCCACCGCCTTGCCGTCGCCGCGTTCCTGCGCGAAGACGAGGCATATCTCTGGCCGAACGGCCTTCCCGACGGCCAGCGTCAGGACGCAGCCGACGCCGAGGTCCTGAAGGTGTACCCGCACCGCTCCTACGTTCCCCCGGATCTCTGGCTTCAGCTCTTTGGCCGCGCTCAGCGGGAGATAGGCCTACTCGTCCACGCGGGCGTCTTCCTCGCGGAGAACCCGCGGTGGCCCCAACTGCTGAAGCTGAAGGCGTCGTCCGGCGTACGGGCCCGGATCCTGCTAGGCGACCCCAGCAGTCCGGAGATCCAGCGGCGGGGCGAAGAGGAGGAGATAGGCGAAGGCGTCGCCTACAAAGTGCGCGAGGTCATGAAGCTCTACCGTCCGCTGTACTCGGTCCCGGGCATCGAGTTCCGGAAGCACAGGTCAACTCTTCACAATTCGCTCTACCGCTCCGACGACGAGTGGCTGGTCAACACGCAGGTCTACGGGGTGAGCGCCCCCATGGCCCCGGTGCTCCACCTCCGCCGTGTCGCTGGCGCCGAGCTGGTCTCGACGTACCAGCAGAGCTTCGAGAAAGTGTGGTCCGAAGCCATCCCCATTGAAGGGTCCTCATGAGTCGCCGTACCGACTACTTCAACGATCCAGCCGCGCCAAAGGCCAACAGCATCGTGCCCGCGGTAACCGCGTTCGTCGTCAACGACGCGGGCGACGTACTCCTGGAGCAACGTTCGGACAACGGGCGCTGGGGCATGCCCGGTGGCGTTCAGGAAGTCGGGGAGAATATCGCTGGCACCGTCGTCCGGGAGGTCCTGGAGGAGACGGGGATTCACGTCGAAGTGGTCGGCCTGGTCGGCATCTTCACCGACCCCGGACACGTCATCGCCTTCGCAGACGGAGAGGTGCGTCAGGAGTTCTCGCTCTGTTTCCGAGCCAGGCCGCTCGGCGGCGAGATCAAGGTGAGTTCGGAGTCATTCGCAGTGCGGTGGGTCCCGAGAACAGAGCTGGCGTCTCTCGATGTCTCGCCAACTACACGTCGACGCCTCGAAGCGGGGTTCCGCAACGCCGAGGTCCCGTTGATCAGTTGAGCTTTGTCTCCACTGCCTCGGCTCGGCTCCGTACCCGGGCCACCCTGGCCATGAGTTCGGGCCGGGCTTCGGATACTGCCCGGAAGACGACGTGTTCGGGACCGTACCGCTCCAGAACTTCGGAGAGCCGCTTGGCAGGGTCCACAAGGTCCCCGGTCGGAGTACTGGTCAGGTCGCAGTAGGTGATCGCGTCTACCAATTCGGGTTCGGCGGGCCCGAACTCGGTCAGCGCATCGTCCAGCCCAAGTTGGGATGCTTCCCACGACGAGGACGTGTGGAAGGCCACGATGCTGCACAGGCGTGGGTCAGCCTCCACAACGTCGCGCAAGTACCGGGCCCCGTCGATCATGTGCTGTCCGGTATCCACGGCGTCTCTGGCATAACCGATGTCGTGCACGATGGCTGCGGCCGCCAGCAGCTCGGCGTCCTCTCCCAGCGTCGGTGCCAGGGTCAGCGCCTGGGAGTGAACCCTCTGGGAGTGCGCCCACCGCTGCGGCAGGTTGTCGGCCAACAGCGACTCAGCAAGATCGTAGGCCCACTTGGCCAGTTGCATCTTCTACTGCCTCCGAGGCAATCGGGAGTTCAGGAAGGAGAGCTGACGAACCGACCAACCCCGTGCCGCGCCTCGACATGGCCGGCGGTCTCCAGCTCACGCACAGCCCGGCGAACCGTGCCACGAGACACCCCGTACCTCTCGACAAGGGCGGCTTCACTGGGAAGACGCGCTCCAGAGGGCAGGTCGCCGCTCCGGATCTGATCCAACAGGTCGGCCATGATCCGTTCGTAAGGTGCATTCCCAGCACCCCCGGCGACAATGCGGCCAACGCCGGCAACGGTCTTGATGTCCCCCGATTCCTCGAGGTCATGCAGCGCGCGCCGAACTGTCGTACGAGCCACCTCGAACTCGCGCCCAATCTCGGCCTCGGACGGCAACCCGTCCACATAGACCCCAGCGGCGATCCGCTCGCGCAACGCCTGAGAGATCACCTGATACGTCCCGCGAGGGCTAGGGCTCGGCACGCATTCCTCCTTCGGAGACCGTCGCGTTCAAGCTTCCCACGTGGATCCGCACTGTGTGTCCCAGCTGTCCGACTGTCCGGATATGGCTCTCACCAGCACTAACAGGCCGGACAGTTCAGAAGACCGCTGTCCGGCCTGTCCGGTCACAGACGGCTGCAACACGCGGGGTGTTACAGCCCGGAGAGTGACGTTTTCCCTACCTGATCAAGGCACCCGCCGCGCACGCGAGGCGCGTGCGGCCCGCGCGCCTACGGCTCAGGGTTGATGGGTGGGACAACCCGCGGTGGCTGGGGCGGTCGGCTCCACAAAACCCACACCCAGGCACCCATCCGCCGTTAGAATCAGCGAGATTCGGACCACCAGAAGGGCGAAAAATGCAGGGCAGCGCACCACAGACATTCACCATCGCCGAATTCCTAAAATGGGACGACGATAAAGAGCTGAACCTGAATCCGAAATTCCAAAGAGGTCCTGTCTGGGCGTCTCCTGCACGCAGCTACCTCATCGACTCAATTATTCGCGGATACCCCATCCCGAAACTTCTACTACGCACCAATATCGACAGGGATACTCGGCGAACAATCCGTGACGTCGTGGACGGGCAGCAGCGACTTCGCACAATCATTGATTTCGCAGCCGGCAAGTTCGCCCTCACATCCAAGGCAGGAGAGTACCGGGGATACAGGTACTCCGACCTGGAGGATGAGGAGAAGGATGCATTCCTGGCTTACAAGCTAACCTGCGAGCAACTCATCAATGCTAGCGACGAAGACGTCCTGGAAGTATTTCTCCGTATCAACTCGTACGCCGTACCGGTGAACGGATCCGAGCTTCGCAACGCCCGCTTCGACAACGCCTTTTCATCGTATGTGAAGGACCTGACTCGAAAGATCCCGTTCGTTTGGGAGCTGGGGGTTATCTCAAACCGCGACAGAGTCCGCATGAATGACCACTCGACCATCGCGGAACTACTCGGGTTCATGATGCGAGGAGTTGCCGAGGGAGCCGACTCCGATATCACCGAGCTTTACGAGTCGCACATCGAGACCCTGGAAAGCGAACTCCCTTCAGAGGAACTCTTTATCCAGGTAATGCAGACAACCTCGGACCTGCTGGCGGATTTCAAGAACGAAGCGATTTCCACGCGCCCGAATTTCCTGATACTGGCAGCTGCTGTCATGTACAGCATGGGGGTTTTGCCGGAGGGTCGACTGGCATTCGCAAAGGTCGAGGAACCTGGCTCGATGCTGAACGATCGAGACCTGGCCGTGACCGCCATCGGCCACCTCAACACTGCGATCGACACCCCGGCAGAAGACCTGGACAAACGCGCACTGCCATTCATCGAGGCGCGATCGTCCAGCCAGCGCATGGCTAGCCGCCAGGTCCGCTTTGAGTATTTCTGCCGCGCACTCGCTGGGAAGTCTTTCTACGACATGTAAGGGGATTCGGGGGTGGTTCCCAACCTGCGTGACATAAGTAAGGATTTTGGTCGCGAAGCAGACGAAATTGAGAGCTGCTTCCATCAGTGCGCCTCGATGGCTCCCGTCTCCGCATACAAGGTTGCATATATACCTGCCACCGACGGCTGCCTTACTGCACTCTGGGATTTGTGGGGACGATTCATACGGTCTGTCGTCATAACCAGCGCTGCGAGTGAAACGGTTGGAGGGTCCGGAACCCGCTACGTGCCGAGGCGCCCACGTAACGAGCGCGATGCGCTGAGAAAACTCAAGACTGACTCGTTCAGCCAGAATAATAGAATTCGCATGATGGGTGGCGAGCCCACCTGGTCCGCTCCCGAGATGCTTCTAGACATCTGTCAGTCGTTGACTATTCCGGCCACGCATCCACTGTATGGCGCCGTTACGGCCAACAGCATCAGCCTTCCGTTCGGAAACTCCGCCCCTAATCCAATCGAGGAAATTAGGGAGGTGCGGAATTTCTGCGCCCACAAAGGCGACAAGACCTACGACCGTATGAAGCGTCACTTCCGGCAGGGATGCACCGACGCGCACAGCCACATGTGCCAAACCGGGGTCGGCGGCATTGCCAATTTCTCACACTGGGTGGACTGCCTCAAGCTAGTCACAGAAGCTGCAACAAACTAATTTGGGCAGTTCCGGTTGGACGGCCGCTCGGGCGAGAAATCAGTCTCGGGCGCCCGTCGCTTCCTAGATCGATAGCAGATAAGCTCGCCCATGACTTAAAAGACGACGCTCAATTTCATGATGTGGTGAGCTTTCAGCGCCCCAAATCTACTGACCGTGGAACATCGCGGGAAAGCGACATTTGAGGAGGGTCATCGTGGGTGGACGGCTGCGCGTCGGTCAGGTGTACCGATATGCGAGTGGGAAGGACCAGGCGTCGCCTGAGGTCGACGGATTTCCCAACTTCCATCACGTGACGCACTCTCCGGGCCTGAAGCGGGCGTTGCTCGAACGTGGCATCAACGGCATGGCCAAGGTCTCGGCGCCAGGTGGTGCACGTCGGCCGGCCATCTTCATCCGGTCGAGTCCGTGGAAGGCTGGCACCGAGCAGACGCCGTGGCACGACGTGTTCGATATGGACAACGGTCACGTCCGCTACTTCGGTGACCACAAGGCTGGCCTGAGCGCTACTCCCGGTACCACCACGGGGAACGCCACGCTGTTGGATGCCTTCGACGGCTATCAGGGCCACACCCCGGAGGATCGGACGAAGGCAACTCCCCTGTTGTTGTTCCGTTCCGTGTCGCGCAACGGCCAGCCGAAGGGGCATGTCGAGTTCTGTGGGTTGGGTGTTATCGAGCGGACCGAGCGCCTGGTGCAGTGGGGCGGGCGCGAGCACACGACGTTTGTCAACTACGTCTACGACATTGCCCTGATCGACCTGACTGCCGAGGACGAAGAGGTCACGTGGGAGTGGATCGAGGCTCGCAGGAATGGGGCTGTAGCTGACTCCGCCGCCCTCGACCTTGCACCGAAGGCTTGGCGCGAGTGGGTCAAGAACGGCAATTCGGCACTGCCCAGGCTGCGGCGCCGCGTGGCACGTGCCAAGGTCACTAAGGTCCGAGACCAACGGCCGCAGCCCGGCAGCCCTGAGCTTGTCGACCTGGAGTTGGTCTACAAGCACTTCGATGGGCGCAAGCACGACTTTGAGGCCTTGGCATCCGCTGTAGCGGCCCGGGTCTTGCGCGGTTCGGGGCACAGCTACGTCGAAGGATGGCTGACGCGACGGTCTGGCGACGGCGGCGCCGACTTCGTGGGACGCATCGACCTCGGTAGCGGCTTGGCTGGCACCAGCCTCGTTGTACTGGGCCAGGCCAAGTGCGTGAAGCTGGACAACCTCGTCAGTGCAGAGCAGATCGCTCGGATCGTGGCCCGACTCCGGCGGGGCTGGATCGGGGTGTACGTCACGACCGGGGCTTATTCGGAGCCAGCCCAGACCGAGATTGTGGAGGACCAATATCCCATCGTCCTGATCAACGGCTTGGACCTTGTCCGTGAGCTCAGGGGTATGGCCCGTGACGACCACGGCGGCAACCTCACGGCCTGCATCGAGCACATACTGGCCGGGCAGGAGACTGTGATCACGAATCGGCGGCCGGAAGAGATCCTGCTTGAGTGAGCATCCTTGGCCGCAGCCTATTCGCGGACGCCAGCGACGCCATCGGGTGCCCGAAAGTCTCTGACCTGCTGGAACGCGTGAGACACACGGGGCCTCCGGAATCACGACCAGCCTCGAACTCGCTGCCGAGATGAAGCGTCGCTACAGCTCTGAGCCAGCCGCTCAGGAGTATCTGGCACGTCTGCGCGCTTGGACAAGAGAAGCCCGGATTCCTGCCGCAGTAGCGAACTCAGGTGGCTGAGCACGCTAGGTGGCCGCCGCGCGCCCCAGTCGCCTCATCCGGTGCTGCCGACCATTCCCGCCCCTTCGGGAGCACCACGCGCAGTATCCATATCCTCCGGCCATGAGACTCTTCCGATCGCGCGCCAAGCGGACGACTGAACCCCCTGTGTCGCGGGCCATGGCCCTGTACACGGCCGGGCGCTACGCAGAGGCGGTGACCGAGGCCCGTGCTGTGGCCCGGTCACTGCCACACGATGACACGTACACACCGCTGGCACTGAGCATCACCGCAAACGCGACGGGCGCCCAGGGCCGCCACGCCGACGCTCTCGCCATATACGACGAAGTGCTGCCGGCCGTCGGAAAGTCTTTCGGAGCCGATCACTGGCAGACCCTGAAACTGCGCTCCGACCGCGCCCAGACGCTGGCCGAGCTCGGTCGGTACGCCGAGTGTGAGGCAGAGTGTGCGGCCGTCGCCCAGACCGCGAGCGGCGGTACAGGGGAGCTGCAAAACGTAGTAAGGGCTGCCAGTAACGGGCTGGTCTTCGCTCTCAGCGCGCAGGAGCGCCACCCAGAGGCCGAGGCACGCGCCCGCGAGGCCCTGGCCGCCCATCCTGAACCGGACCGGCTGACTCTGGCATTGAGGATCGGCCTGGCACGCAGCCTCAACGGCCAAGCCCGCCACGGGGAGGCCCTCGCCGAGGCGGAGCGCGCCCGTGAGCTGTGCCGCAGCCTGCCCGCGGAGGGCCGCCCAGCGACCGGCGCCATCGAGCTGGCCATAGCCACCGCCCTCCTGGGACTACGCCGCGGCACCGAAGCTCGCCTTCAGGCCGCAGCTGCTCACGATGCCTGTCTGGCCTCATACGGCCCGGACCATCGCCGCACAGTCGAGGCTCAGGCTCTGCTCGACCGAATAGACGGCGCTTGATCGGACGCGCACCGAGACTCCGAACACTGGGGTCCCAGGTGTCCGACTGTCCGATTAGGGCCCTGAACTGCACGGACACCCCGGACAGCTATGTTTCCAGCTGTCCGGGGTGTCCGGTCTGATGGCCTCAGATGTCGGTTAGGACCCGCGGTCGCGGGTACGACCGGTTCCCGATGTCAAGGTGTCCGCACGACTTACCCCGGTTAGTAGTGAAGGCAGCACCGGTCTCCCGCGCCATGGCCGGGAAGAACAGTTGCGCCTCAGGCGACTGGCCCGAAGTGACCCAGTCGCAGCCTGGGCTTTCCCGCAAAGCCCACAGCAAGAGCCGCCGCCCGAGGCCCTGCCGCTGCCATTCGTCGATGATCGAGATTTTCGCGATCATCCCGAACCGGCAGTCGTGGCAGGCGTTCCAGATCAGGATTGCGTGATCGAGCCCGTCCCGATCGCACACCCGGATCACCTTGCAGTCCGTACGCGCGCTGTTCGGGTAGTACAGGAAGATCTTCTCTTCCTTCGGTTTGGTCGTCTTGATCCACCACCATCGGAACTCGCTTACGCCTTCCGGCATTTGCCCTCCATCAGCCAATAGAGAAACCGTACGGTCCTCCACTGACAGCCCGGGCACGTCACCAGCACGGGCCAGCCGGACGACAGCAGATAGACACAAGCGGCTGTAACACCCGGGGTGTTGCAGCCCGTCGGCGGAGCCGACCTCTCAATGGGCGCAGGAGCCGGAGGCGACTTCCGACTTCGCACTATTTGCGATACAGGAGGGCACCACACGCCTCCGGGGATCAAGGAACCTGCTGGTCAGATCCCATCCGCAAGCCGAACTCTGATTGTGCTCCGGAGCCGTGTGTGGAGTAACCGTCCGCCAGGGGTGGATCTTGCCACCCAACTACTGTCGATGCTCGACAAAGTTCCCGCGGTGGCCGGTGTGGTCGGCCGCCCGCGCAGCCAGCCCACCACCTTGCTCGCGGACCGCGGCTACGACCACGACAAGTAACGGAGACTGTGGGCCCGCGGGATCTGTCCGCACGTCGCCACGCGGGGGTGCAGCAGCTGTCGAGATACAGTTCGAACGCGACTGATCTTTGCGCACGTCATTGCGCGTGCGCGGGCTTACACATGGGGGAACTAATGCTT